>CAZYQK010000026.1:0-28007 GCA_964650245.1 uncultured bacterium
AGATGTGCGAGTCGTCCTGGGTGAAGCCGCGCACGCGCTCCATGCCGTGGAGCACGCCCGAACGCTCGTAGCGGTAGACCGTGCCCAGCTCGGCGAAGCGCAGCGGCAGGTCGCGGTACGAGTGCTTGCGGCTGTTGTAGATCATGATGTGGCCGGGACAGTTCATGGGCTTCGCCCGATAGGGCCGGCCGTCGATGTCCATCGGCGAATACATGAGATCGGCGTAGTTCTCGAGGTGCCCGGAGATCTCGTAGAGCCTCTCGCTCGCGATGTGCGGGGTGTAGACCAGCTGGTAGCCGCGCTTCAGGTGCTCGTCCTTCCAGAACTGCTCGAGCAGGTGCCGCACCATGCCGAGCTTCGGGTGCCAGTGGATGAGCCCGGCGCCCACCTCCTCGTGCACCGAGAACAGGTCGAGCTCGCGTCCGAGCCGGCGGTGGTCGCGCTTGAGCGACTCCTCGATGCGCTTGAGGTGCGCCTCCAGCTCCTCCGCGGCCGGGAAAGCCGTGCCGTAGATGCGCTGGAGCATCTCGTTGCGCTCGTGACCCAGCCAGTAGGCGCCCGCGACGTGGGTGAGCTTGAAGGCCCGGAGCTGCCCGGTGCTCGGCACGTGCGGGCCGCGGCACAGGTCGAGGAAGGGCCCGTTCTTGTAGTAGGTGACTTTCGAGCTCTCAGGTATCTGCGAGAGGAAGTGGAGCTTGTACTTCTCCCCCGCCGCCTCGAAACGCCGGCGCGCCTCCTCGCGGGTCGCCTCCATGTACTCGAACGGCTGGTCGGCGGCCACGATCTCGCGCATCCGCGCCTCGATCTTTTCCAGGTCCTGCGGGGTGAACGGCTGCTCGCGCGCGAAGTCGTAGTAGAAGCCGCCCTCGACCGGTGGCCCGCCCGCGACCTTCACGTCGGGAAACAGCTCGACCACCGCGGTCGCGAGCACGTGCGCCGCCGAGTGGCGCAGGCGGTAGAGCGCCTCGCCGCCGGGATAGTGGGCGACCTCGGGACGGTTCTCGGGTGCGGTGGCCATGGACATGGCGGGGAATCCTCATTCGGCCGCGGCGCGCGGGGCCGCGGCCGGGGCGGCCGAAACATGGTGG
Source organism: uncultured bacterium (assembly GCA_964650245.1). GTDB lineage: Bacteria > Eisenbacteria > RBG-16-71-46 > RBG-16-71-46 > RBG-16-71-46 > WS-2. The sequence continues at coordinate 1,089 of CAZYQK010000026.1, forward strand.
GCGATACTGGACTTGAACCAGTGACCCCTTGCTTGTCGAGCAAGTGCTCTACCAGCTGAGCTAATCGCCCGCGAGGCGAAGGAGTAAACCCATTGCCGGCTCAGGCGTCAAGCGGCGGCGCGGCTTCCGCACCTGTCCCCTACAATCGCCGTCCCAGCACCGCCGCGATGGTCCGGATCTGCTCCACCAGCTCTGCGTACTGCGCGGGGTAGAGCGACTGCGGGCCGTCGGAGAGCGCGTGGTCGGGGTCGTGATGGACCTCGACGATCAGCCCGTCCGCACCGGCTGCGATCGCGGCGCGCGCCATCGGCGCCACCATGTTGCGGATCCCCGTGCCGTGCGAGGGGTCCACGATCACCGGCAGGTGGCTGAGCTTCTTGACCACCGGAATCGCGTTCAGGTCGAGCGTATTCCGGGTGTACGTCTCGAAGGTGCGGATGCCGCGCTCGCACAGGATGACCTGCGCGTTGCCCTGCGACACGACGTGCTCGGCGCTCATCAGCCACTCCTCGATGGTGGCGGCGAGCCCGCGCTTGAGGAGCACGGGCTTCCCCGAATGGCCCACTTCGCGCAGCAGCGAGAAGTTCTGCATGTTGCGCGCGCCGACCTGCAGGATGTCGGCGTAGCGCGCGACCAGCGCCACCTGCTGGGTGTCCATGACCTCGCTTACCACCGCGAGCCCGTGCGCGTCCGCGGCGCGGCGCAGGAGCTTCAAGCCCTCCTCCCCCAGTCCCTGGAACGAATAGGGCGAGGTGCGCGGCTTGTAAGCGCCGCCCCGCATGATGGTGGCGCCGGCTCGCGCCACCGCCTCGGCGATGATGAACGCCTGCTGCTCGCCCTCGACCGAACAGGGGCCCGCCATCAGCGCGAGCTGTTCGCTGCCGATCGCGCAGCGCCCGACCGTGATCACGGTGTCGTGCGGGCGAAACTGGCGGCTGGCGAGTTTGAACGGGACGCCGATCTTCGCGACCGACTCGACCACCGGGAACTTCTTCACCTGCTCCCAGTCCACGAGGCCGGGCTCGCCGAGCGCGGCGAGGCGCACGTGTCCGTTGTGGTCGGTGCGCTGCACGGCCAGCCCGGCCATGCGCAGCCACGCGGTCAGGTCGTTGACCGCCGGCTCACCGATCTCGCGCTTGAGAAGCACCAGCATGGAGTCCCGGCTACCTCAGGGTTCAGGGTCCAATGAAAACGCCCACGCCGTCATGGCATGGGCTGGGAGTGTGCGCTCGGCTCGAAGGCTTCAGCGGACCAACGCGGTCTCCCGGCCACGCCACGCGCGACCGTACCGGCGCCAGATCCAGTAGCGATTCCGAGACAGTTGGAACAACCGAAGCCTCCTCTGAAAGCGACGACGAGCCTAGCACGCGGTTTCGCGAAGGGTCAATCACCGCGCCGCCCGAAGCACCCCGTCACGCCTCTCGCCCCCGCAGCGCGCGCTGGCGCAGCCACGCGTCGGCGAGCGCGATCGCCATCATGCTCTCCGCAACCGGCACCACGCGCGGGCAGATGCAGGGGTCGTGGCGGCCCTCGATGGCGATGGTGGTGGTGCCGCCTTCCTTCGTCGCGGCGGTCTGGGGCTTGCCGATCGAGGTCGCGGGCCGGACCGCGACCCGCACCACCACCGGCGCGCCGCTCGAGATGCCGCCGGTGATGCCGCCCGCGAAGTTGGTGACGAACCTCTCGCCGTCGAACACGTCGTTGGTCTGCGAGCCGTGCAGCTCGCACATGCCGAAACCGCCGCCGATCTCGACCCCCTTGGTGGCGGGGATCGACAGCATCGCGGCGCCGAGCGCGGCGTCGAGCTTCTCCATGGTGGGATCGCCCCAGCCCGCCGGAACGCCGAGTGCCATGATCTCGACCACGCCCCCCACCGAGTCCTTCTGATCGCGCGCCTGCTCGATCACCTTCGCCATCGCCTCGGCGGCGCGCGCGTCGGGACAGCGCACCGGATTCTTCTCGACCTCGTCCCAATCGCGCCGCATCGCCCGCACCGCACCCACCTGCACCGTGCCGCCCACGATGCTCACGCCGACGGTCGCGAGGGCGCGCTTGGCGAGCGCGCCGGCCGCGACCCGCCCCACGGTTTCGCGTCCCGAGGCGCGCCCGCCGCCCCGGTGATCGCGCACCCCGTACTTCTGGAAGTAGGTGTAGTCGGCGTGCCCCGGCCGGAAGACGTCCTTCAATGCCTCGTAGTCCTTCGAGCGCGCGTCGGTGTTGCGCACCAGCATGGCGATCGGCGTGCCGAGCGTCACGCCCTCGAATATTCCGGACAGCACCTCGACCTGGTCGCTCTCCTGCCGCTGCGAAGTGAGCGCGCTCTGGCCCGGCCGGCGGCGGTCCAGCTCGCGCTGGATGTCGGCGACCTCCACGCGGATGCCGGGCGGCATGCCGTCCACGACCACGCCCACCGCGGGCCCGTGCGATTCCCCGAAGGTAGTGACGACGAACAGCGTTCCGAACGAGGACGACATGTCAGTGCCGGCGGCGCTTCGTCGCGGATGGCTTCGCCGCGCGGTTCGCGGCCGCCGCCATCGCCGCGTGGAGCTTCACCCGGTACGCGAGCTGGGCGGCGACCAGGCGCTCGAACTGAATGAGATAGCTGGGGCGGATGTCGGCGCGCGCCCCCGCGATCCACGGCTTGCAGCGCTCCCAGCTCACGACCGCCTCGCCGGTGTGATCGAAGAACAGGCCGGGGTCGAGGACGCCGCGGTTCACGATCGCGCCCACCATCTCCCAGTACGAGGTCGTCATGCGGAACCAGCGGTCCTCGTCCGAGAACGAAAGGTAGCGCGCCTTGATCTCGCTCCACTCGCCGGGCCTGAACTCGCTCAGGAACCACTGGCGGGCGCGGCGCAGCTCGGGATCGCGGCGCATCTCGTAGAGGTGGAGCAACAGCTCGGCATCGGCGTGGTTGGGCTTGCGCATGCGTCTCTCCGGTCGGAAGTCGGTGCGGGGCTGAACGGACCGGCGGACTCTAGCAAGCGCGGCCGGACGGGGGAAGCGGGGGTGCGCGCCGACTTCAGCGCCTCGCGGGCCGCGAGGCGCTCGCCCGCCGCGCCCGGCTTAGATCGTCCACCGGCAGCTCCCACGCTCCGAGCAGCAGCAGCCACACCCCGGTGGCGCTCACCCAGGGGATGCTCTCGATCAGGTAGCCGGTCAGGCGGAGACTGGTTTCGAGCTGCTTCGACTGCTGCGGCAAGACCATGTAAACCACGATTCCCAGCACCACGGTGAGCACCTCGAGCGCCACCAGCAGCGGCAGGCCGACGTAGAGCGCGCGGCGCCGCTCGGGCCATGGCGCGGCGAGGCTCGCGAGGCACATCGCGGCGAAGATGCCGAGATCGAACGGCGCCATGACCTCGACGTCCTGGATGTCCACCCCCTGGCCGAATGCGCTGAACACGATGGCCGCGGCGCGGGCCAGCGCCTTCTGGTAGGCGTGCGAGACGAACCAGCACGGGACGGCGAGTGCCGTCGCCCACAGGATGAACCGCAGCAGCCACTTCATGCGGGTCTCGGCTTCGGCTGCTGAATGTGGAGCCAGAGCAGGAAGATCGAGAACACCACCAGCAGCGTCGCGGTCTGCCACAGGTAGACGTGAATGAACTCGAACAGCTCGGGCTTGTGGGCCAGCACCGGGATCAGGGCCAGGATCCGAGCCAGGTTGTATAGCCACAGCAGCGCGGCGCCGACCAGCAGGCCGCCGAGCCGGGACCGCCACGGCGCGGGAAACGCGGCGATCGCGATCCAGAGCGCCGCGGTCGGCATCAACGGCGTGCAGTCGGGAACGATCTGGAACGACACGCCCGCCATGCTGAAGTCGGTGCCGTACGACTGGCTCCCGGCCCCGAACAGGTGCGTCGCGAACAGCAAGCTCGAAACGGTGTGGCGCACCGCCCAACGCTCGAGGCCGGGCGCGAACGCGAAGAGCACGAGCGCCGCGATCCATCCGCCCGCGAAGCGCGCGAGGAAGAACAGCACAGCGCGGGTGTCCGCCCGGCGCGGGGCGTTGCGTGGCGGAGACGGCCTGGGCCTGTGCGGGGCGGCTGGGCCGTGTGGCTCCGCGCGGCTCATCGGGGCGGAGCGTCAAGGCCCAGGCTGCTGATCTTACGTGCGAGCGTGCCGCGATCGATGCCGAGCAGGCGCGCGGCGCGGCTGCGGTTTCCGGCGACTTGCTCGAGGGTCTGCCGGATGTGCTCGCGCTCTGCGGCGAGCAGTGACGCGGGGGCGTCGTGGGGCTTCGTGGCCTGAGCGGCCTTGAGCAGGGCGCCCGGCAGGTGGCCGGGCTGGATCGGACCCGGACCGGCGAGCACCGCCGCGCTGCGCAGGGCGTTCCTCAACTCGCGGCAGTTGCCGGGCCAGCGGTAGCGCATGAGCAGATCCAGGGTGGCAGGTGCCAGTCGCGGCCCCCCGCTCGGCTCGCGCCGGATCTCGGCCAGGAAATGCGTCGCGAGCGCCGGGATATCCTCCATGTGCTCTCGCAGCGGCGGCATCGTGACCTCGAGCTGGCGCAGGCGGTAGTAAAGATCGGCGCGGAAGCGACCGGCCCCGATCAGCTCGTTGAGGTCGAATGCGCTCGCCGCGATCACTCGAACGTCCACCGCGCGCTCGGCGCTCGAGCCCACGCGCTGCACCCTCCCGCCCTCGAGCACCCGCAGCAGCTTGGCCTGGAGGTGGAGCGGGAAGCTGTCCACCTCGTCGAGAAAGAGCGTGCCGCCTTCGGCCGTCTCGAACAGTCCGACGCGATCGCCGGTGGCGCCGGTGAAGGAACCCCTGACGTGTCCGAAAAAGACGCTCTCCGCCAACTCGTTCGGAGTGGCCGCCATGTTGTGCGCCACGAGCGGAGCGTCGTGGCGCGGGCCCAGCCGGTGGAGCGCGTTCGCCAGCAACTCCTTGCCGGTCCCGGTCTCTCCCAGGATCAGCACCGTCTCTGTGCTGCGCGCGAGCAGCGGCACCATGCGGCGCACCCGGCGCACCAGCGGCGAGCGCCCGATCAGCCCGGTCGCCGACTCGTCCTGGTCGCGGGTGCCGAGGCCCTCGGCCTCGACGCGCCCTACGACGCCGAGGATCTCGTCGCGCCCGGCCGGCTTGACCAATAGATCCGTCGCTCCGAGGCGCATCGCCTCGACTGCGGTGCGCGCGGTGTCGAGCCCGGTGATGACCACGACCGGCGGCGGCATCGGCATGCCGCGCACCGCGCGCAGCAGGTCGAACCCGTCGGGCGGCGGCATGCTGAGGTCGGTGAATACCAGGTCGAAGGACCGCTCGCGCAGTGAGGCGAGCGCGGCGGTGCCGCTGGAACAGGCCACCACCTCGTTCGAGTCTTCAAGCGCCACCTTCACCGCGCGCAGCGCGCTCTCGTCGTCGTCCACCACCAGGATACGCAACGCTCAGGCCCTCGACTCCGCCGCGGGGAACACGACGCGGCTGATGGTGCCACCGCCCGGCGCCGGCTCGAAGCACAGCCGTCCGCCGTCGTCCTCGACGAAGCGCCGCGCCGCGAGCACCCCGAAGCCCGCGCCGGAGGTCGAGGCTACGGGCGCCGCGCCGTTTGCGATCCCGGGCGGCAGTCCCGGTCCGCGGTCTGCGATCTCGATGATCACGCTCTCGCCATCACGCCGCGCGTGGATTCGGACATGCTCGCCCGGCGGCGTCACGCGGCTGGCGTTGTCGAGCAGGTTGAAGAGCGCGTGAACGAGCTGGCCCCGGTGGGCGTGCACCCGGAGCTCCTCGCCCGGCAGCTCGAGCGCGACCTGGCCCGGCGTGCGGCGCACGAGCATCGTGGCGGACGTGAGCACCTCGCTGAGCGGCACGCTTTCCGCCGGGGGCCTCGAAGCACCAGCGATCGCGAGCACGTCTTCAGAGAGCCCGCCCAGGCTCTTCAAGACCCTGAGCATGTGCTCCAGGTTCTCGCGATCGGCCGCGCTCACGGCGTCGTGAGCGATCTCGTCCGCCAGGCCCTGTAACGCGTGGAGCGAGTTCTTGATCTGGTGCGCAACGCAGGCGGTCGCTTCGCCCAGGCGGTGAAGCGGATCCCCGCCGGTCGCGCTCCCGGTCGGCTCGCGGGCCAGCAGGTAGGTGCGGCGTCCTTCGGAGGAGGGGCTGACCCACAGTTCGGCCTCGACCGGCATCTCGCGGCCGTCACCGCGCCGGAGCGACAAGGTGAGGCCCCGCTGCGGCGTGCCTTCGCTCAGCGTCGCGTGGATCGCGCGCAGACCCTGCTCATCGGCGTGGATCAACGTCTGCCAGGGCTGCCCGAGCGCGCGCTGGGGGTCCGAGCCCAGCAGGAGCGCGCACGCCGGATTCATGCTCGCCACGCGGCCCAGCCCATCGAGCCCGATGAGCGCGCCGCTCAAGTAGTCGCCCAGCAGGCGCAGCTCCTCCCCCACGGTGTCCGCGCGCTCCTGCAGCGCGCGATGATAGATCTCGAGCCGGCGGCGCTGGCGCTCGATGGCTTCGATCAGGAGCCAGGTCAGGACCGTGCCGACCGCGATGAAGCCGCCCACCGTCGCGATGGTGCTGCCGGAAAGCGGGCGGTCGAAACGCCAGGCGTCGAGCACGTAGGCCGCGAAGCCGCCCGCCGCCGCGAGCAAGCAGCCGCGGCGGGAGAAGGCGGCGCCCGCGAGCGCCACCTCGAACAGGTAGCCGACGAAGAGCGGCGATTCCTGATCGCCCGAGACGTGCACCAGCCACGTCCAGTTGGCGACCTGGGCGAGCACCAGCGCCTCGCCGATCGCGCGGCGCCGGGAGCGAACCGCGACGAACTGCAGGACGCCGATCGCGGCGCCCACAAGAATCCCCGCGACGAGCTGCGGGCGCGTGGCGGAACCAAACGGGAGCAGGGTGCCGGAGCCCGCGACCACGGCGAGCGCGAGCAGTCTGAGGCCGAGCACGAGCTGCGGGATGCCGGAGTCGGGGGAGCGCGCGGGTTGCAGGGTGAGCGCGGTAGGCTCGAGCGAGGGCACGCGTGGATAAGGCGGGGATCGGCCGATCCCCGCGGTTGACATCCTCCCGGTCGAGGAACCGTGCGGCATCGGATCCTCCGCGATCGGCAACGCGCATCACCGCTCGCAGCGATTCGGACTAGGACTTCTGAACCGGCTGGGGAAAGGCCGCACTCCATGGAGGGAAGTGCGGTGGGCTCCCAAACTCTGTTCGATCGCACTCAACAGGTGGCGCGCGTATCGGGGGGAGATCACCCCCCAACTATATGAGTGCGCACGAATTGTCCGCTTTGGCGTGCGCGGCGTCAAGATCCGACTGGCCGGGGTGAAGTGAAGTGCACAGGCGGCTGGCACAACTTGAGGGGCCGGCGCGAAAAGACGATCCTCTGAGGTTCGATCAGGAAGGGCGAGGCAGGATCGTGCGCGCGGCGATGCATGAATGGCGCGCGGCGCTGGATCGAAGGGAGATCCAGCGCCGCAATCGCCGATATGCTGGGCCTGTTTCTACACCTGTTCGTGCAATGCCGGCTACTCCGGGATTCCCTGCGCCTCCGACGCCGATAGCCATCGCATCTGCGCATCCGGCCCCGCGGGAAAGGCGGCCAGCGCGGACAGGAAATCCAACTGGCGAGCGGTCAGATCATCGGAGGTTTCCGGCCCCTGGCTTCCAGCCGCGTGAGCGCCGATCACGACCAGATGCGTGCGCCCGCGAATGGACTCCTCGAATACCAGGAGCTGATCGGGCGAAAGCAGCGCGACCGAGACCGGCCGGCCCGGCTTGCCCCTTGACGCCGAATAGACCGTCAGGTGAATGCCGGAGGGGCCGGGCCGCGCTGAGAGCACGTATCCAGCTCCGTCATCCGCGACCAGGCCGCCGCGAATCCGCTCCCGTCCGACGGCGTAATGCCATCCGTCCAACTTCATCGGGCCTGCCCAGCCCGGGCTCTCTCCCAGAATGCGAAGCAGGACGTCCTGGAAGGAAAGGTTGCCGAGTCCGCTCACGATTCGTCCGGCCGCTCCGCGGTTTCTTGGCGTCGCCGAACCCGAACCTTCGTCTCCAGGGGCAAGCACGACGCCAAAGATCTCGATCGGGCATGGATGACGCGTGCGTCCCTCGATGCAGACATCACCACCACCGCCGCCGCCGCTGGAGCATGACGGAAGAGGACAGACCCCGCCGGAGAGCACGCAGGTTGCGGTGAAGGGATCGACCTGGCAGTCCGTGCTGCCGAGTAAGGTGCCACAGCCGGGGCAGCTGCCACACCCGATGCACTTGGGTATTTCGGTATTTTCGGCGGCGCACAGATTGCATGGCCAGGGCCCGGCGTGCGTAGTCGTGGCCGAGGCCAGCATCGCGACCAGTCCGATGAGAATGCCGATCCGCTTGAGCATGTTCTGCCCCCCGTGGGTGAGTGTTCGAGGCTTCCGGAGTGCGGCCGACGAAGCCGCTTCCGCGCAACGCCGACCGCGCTCCGGGATGGTGAGAGTGCTTCCGGGATGCCGTGGGGGCATGCGCCGTGCCATCCGTGCGCGCGACCATGCAGTGACACACGAGTGCGGCTCGAAAGGAGTTACGGGATTCCCGCGGAGACGACCGGGCAGCAGTCGAGGCTGCCGGCGTCAGCCGGCGGTGGTCATGTCAACCGGCAGTTGACGGCGGGGCGATGAGGCCGGTGCGCTGGAGCGCCTTGTACAGACCCTGGCGCGACATCGAAAGCGAGCGTGCGGCTGCCGCGATGTTTCCGTTGTGGCGCTCGAGCACGCGCTTGAGCGCCTGCCGTTCGGCTTCGAGGCGCTCGGCGCGCAGGCTCGTCAGCGGGTCGTGCGGCCCGGCCTCTCCCAGCCGCTCCTCGAGCGCCGACTCGTCGAGCCACGCGCCGGCCGGGAGTCGCGTGGCGGCGACGCGGATCATCATCTCGAGCTGGCGCACGTTTCCGGGCCACGCGAGCAAGGCGAGCCGCTCGAGCGCCGATTCGGCGATTCCGCCCAGGCCTTCGGCGTGGGCCAGCTCGAGCGCGATGTCGGGAACATCCTGGGGCCGGTCGCGCAGCGGGAGCAGCTTGAGGCGATGGCCGTTGAGCCGATAGAACAGGTCCGATTTGAGCCGGCCGTTCGCGACCAGCCGCTCGGCGTCGCGATTGGTCGAGGCCATGACCCGGGCGCTGATGCGGCGCAGGCGATCCTCCCCCACGCGCCGATAGGTGCCCTCCTGAAGCACGCGCAGAAGCTTGGCCTGCATGGTGAGCGACAGCTCCGGCAGCTCGTCCAAGAGCAGCGTGCCCCCGTCGGCGGCGGCGATCAGACCCCGCCGATCGGCGATGGAGCCGGTGTAGGCACCGCGCGCCGCGCCGAACAGCTCGGCCTCTGCGAGGCTCTCGAGCAGCGTCGCGCAGTCCACCACCACGAACGGCTTATCCGCCGTCGGCCCCAGCTCGTGGATAAGGTGCGCCACGAGCTCCTTGCCCGTGCCGGTCTCGCCCTCGATGAGCACCGGGATGCGGCTCGTCGCCGCGAGCCGGATGCGCGCGACGAGCTCGGCATCCCGGGTCACGAACGCCCGGCCGTCTCGCAGCGTCAGCCGCACCGGAGCCACCCGGCGCGCAGCGGCCGGGATCTGCCCCCGCGGGCGAGCGGAGCGCGCCGCCGGACGGAGCTCGGTGCCGTTGCCTCCGAAGCGCTGCACGGCGGCCTCGAGCCGCCGCCGCTCGGCCACGAACTCGGTGGACTGAAGCACCGCACGAGCCTCGGCGAATCGCGCGCGCGCTTGCTCGGACCGTCCGAGCGCCGCCAGGCATTGCCCCGCCACCCGCAACCCCGCCGCCCACTCGAGCGCGTCCGCATGGCGTCCGGTTCGGATCGCGATCTGGGCTCTCTCCAGCGCCTCGTCGTAGCGCCGGGTTTCGAACAGCGCGGTCGCGAGGCGGCGTGCCGCTTCCGGCACCATGTCGCCGAGCGGCGCGGTCGCGACCGCCTCTCCGAGCACCCGATCGAGCAGCGGCACAGCCTCGGCCGCGCGGCCCCGGGCCATCAGCAGCTCGGCCCGGTATTCGCGCGAAATCATCGTCAGTCTGACACCGCCGCCGTTGGAGTACTCCTCCGAGCGCGCGATCGCGGCTTCGCACGCTTCCAGGTCGCCGACATGCAAGGCATACAGAGCGAAGGAGAGATGAAGGTTCGCCCGCCGCCACGCGGGCAGCGCCGGCTCGCGCATCGCGCGCAGCTCACGCAGGATTTCCCCGGCGCGCTCGAGGTCGCCGCGATGGGTCAGCGCCAGCGCCAGATTCATCCGCACGGCGTTGAAGATTTCAGATGGCGGATCGCGCTCCTCGACCAGAGCCAGCGCCTGCTCGTACATCTGAACGGCGAATGTCAGTGTGCCGCGCCGACGATGAATCAAGCCCAGGTCGTTGAGCACCCAGGGTTCCACCTCTCGCCCGCGCCCGGTCGCGTGGATCTCCGCGAGACTTCGCCGCGCCAGCTTTTCGGCGCGATCCATGTTGCCCACTCGCAGCAGGATTTCCGCGAGCCGGAGGCGGATGAACGGCCGGCGCTCGCGGTGGCGAGACGTCAGGCGCAGCGCGCGAAGGAGTCGCTGGATCGCCACGCCGTAGTCTCCGCGCATCGAGGAGATGTCGGCGTGGGCGAGCGCCAGGTCGGCGCCCTGATGATCCTCGCGCGCTGCGCACGCGCCGAGGAGCTCGGCCGCGCCATCGAGCCGACCGGCATTGATGAGACGCTTGAACTCGTCGGCAGCGTTGCCGTCGAACTCTCGGACGAGTGGAGGGCTGTGGGTCGTCATGGTGGAGGGTCCCGGTCGGTCGAACGGCACCCAGTGTAGTTCCCCGGGGTGCGATGAGCTACAGAATCCGCCGGCAGGCAGCGGCCGGGGGCCGGACCCCCGGTGTCCCGCCCGTTGCAGATCACCCCTGGTTTCTTCCGTCCACTTCTACTCCCGGCTCATCCCGTCCGGTTCCGCCCAAGCGGAGAGGGCTCCCCCGTAGACGAGCATGCCCTCCGGCTGACACACATTCGGCGGTTTCCGGGGCGAAAAGTTTGGTGGCCCCGGCCGGAGTCGAACCGACGACACGCGGTTTAGGAAACCGCTGCTCTATCCGTCTGAGCTACGGGGCCACGGCGGTAAGATAACTCACGCGGCCCTGCGGCCGTCGATCCACCTCGAGTTTGTCAGTGCGCCGCTGGCAGAGCCTCCGCGGACTGCCCGCCGGGCAGTGCGGCACGCCACTTCGCGGCCTCCGCCGGCTTCCGCCAGGCGTCGTAGAGCTGGATCAGCCCGCGGGTCGCCTTGAGCGCTCCCGGATCCTTCGCACCACGCGTCGTAGTGGCGGCGGTCCGGGCCGAGATCAGCAGAGCCTCGGCCTCGGGGTACCTCCACGTCGAATGTCGCACGCGAATGATGTCCGCGAGCCCGACCTGCGAGTCGACCGTGCCGGGGCTGCTCGGGCCCAGGAATTCCATCCGGATGGAGAGGCCCTCGCGCGCCAGCTTCTCGGCGTCGTTCATCCGGCGCTGTCGGACGCGCAGCTCCGCGTAGTCCTTGTACGCCGCGGCCAGGTCCGGGTGGCGGTCGCCCAGCTTCTGCTTCAGGATGCCGATGCCGGTCTCGAACGCGGCCTGTGACTCGCGAAGCTGGTTGGCGTGTGCGTACACCGGGCCCAGGCTGATCCATGTCCGTGCGACCAACTCGCTCTGGGGGCCGAGTCCCTGTTGCCGGATGGCGAGTACGTGCTTGAGCACCTCGATGGTCTGGTCCAGCCGACCGGATCGGAACAGGAGGTCGCCCTGGTTCTCGAGTGCGCGCGCCACCAGTGGGTGATTCTCGCCCAGGAACTGGCGGCGGATGGCCACCGCCTCGCGGTAGATGGAATCGGCGGCGGCCAGGTCGCCCATGCGGACCCGGTTGCCGGCCAGCTCCTCGAGGGCCTCGGAGGTTTCCACGCCGCGATCGGTGGACCGGGCTGCGAGCTGGCTCACGCTCTGGCGCAGCATGGAGTCGGCCCCGGCGTAGTTCTCCTTCCAGTTCGCCTCGATGTACGCCCGGGTTCGCAGGATCGCAGGAGCGGCCACGCCCGCCTGCATCCGATGGCGACGAACCATGTCCATCGCCCCGCGGGACACCGAATCGGCCTCCGGGTAGCGTCCCTGATGGGCCAGCGAGGCGGACACGTCGCTCATGATCAGCGCCGTCGTGTCGCTCGCCGGGTTGCCCACGAGCGACTGGCTGGCGAGCGCCAGTCGGAATTGCTGCTCGGCCTCGCCGTAGTGGGCGGTCTGGCTCATGATCCCGCCGAGCGTGCGCTGGAGCCCGGCCACCAGTTCGGGGCGCGGTTGAGGCAAGGTGTCCAACTGAGCGATGCCGTCGCGCAGCAGCGACTCCGCCTCGGCGTACTTGCCCACGCCGGCGAAAGCCGACGCCACCGTGCGGCGGATCGCGTAGTCCACCTCGGGGTCGCTCCCGGCCCAGATGCCGATGCGCGATTGGGCGCGCTCCAGGGCCGCGTCCAGCGTCACCTTCCCGCCGCCGCCGGCCCACGGATCGGCAGTGGCCAGCATGTCCTCCAGGAACCGGTTGATCGCGCGGGCCTTGGACGTCTCCAGGCGCGCAAGCTCGCGGCTGACCTCCGCCCCCGAGCGCGCTGTCACCGCGGCGGCCTTCTGCGCTTCGGCTTCCGCGCTGCGTTCCTCCGCCAGCGCACGCGCCTGCTCGGCCTCTCTGCTCCGAGTCATCGCCAGCTTCTCGGCCGACACCGCCCGAGCCATGCGCGAGAGTGCAAGCGCCTCGGCCCGGCTGGCCCGCACGGCCTGCCACGAACTGACCACGGTGCCGGCCACCAGCACCAGGAGCGTGGCCGCCACGCCCGCCACCAGCGCGCGGTTGCGCCCGGCGAACTTGCGGAGCTGGTACACCGTGCTCGGAGGGCGGGCCAGGATGGGCTGGGACGACAGGTAGCGCTCCACGTCCTCGGCCATGGCCGCGGCGCTGGCGTAGCGCCGGTCGGCGTCCTTCTCCAGGGCCTTGCCCACGACGGTCTCGATGTCGGGATCGAGCCGGCGCGAGCCGCCGAGGGTCGAGCGCAGCGAGCGGGGCGGCTCCTCGCAGATGACCCGCACCGCCTCGATCAGGGAGGCCCGGCTCACGTCGTACGGCTTGGAGTTGGACAGCATCTCGTAAAGGATCACTCCGAGCGCGTACACGTCGGTCCGCACATCAATGGCTTCCGCTTTCCCGCGTGCCTGCTCCGGGGACATGTACGGAAGCGTGCCCTTGATGACCCCCACCTCGGTGACCTGAGTGGCCTGAATGTCAGCTTCGGTGATCCGCGCCAGACCGAAGTCGAGGATCTTCACATCGGGCAGCCGTACGCCTGAGAGCGTCGTGACGGCGGAATCGCTGCCGGTCTCCCGGGAGATGATCATGTTCGAAGGCTTCAGGTCGCGGTGGATGACTCCGCGCTGGTGCGCGTAGTGGACGGCGTCCGCGATGCGCCGGAACAACCCCAGGCGGAAGCGCACTTCCTCGGAGTTCATGGTCCGGGGGCGCCTCGCCAAGTAGGCGTCCAGGTTGTCGCCCTGGACCAGCTCCATGGCGAAGAAGTGCTGGCCATCTTCCGTGAGGCCCGACTCGTAGATGGCGCCGATGTTGGGGTGCCGCAGGCGGGCCAGTGTCTCGGCCTCGCGCCGGAACATGCGGATGGTGGACTCGTCCACGTGTCGCCCGCCACGAACCACCTTGAGCGCCACACGGCGGCGCGGGTTCTGTTGTTCGGCCTCGTAGACGATGCCCATGCCGCCTTCGCCGAGCTTGCCGATTATTCGGTAGCGCCCGATGGTCTGCGGGGCTGCGCCAGTAGGTGCGGAGGGAATCGGGCCGGCGACGCCCGTGGAGATGGCACGCGCCTCATCGCTTCCGATGGTGGCGGCCTCTTCGAAGCTGGGCCCGAGGGTGGGCTCCTGCGGGGGCACCGCCGGGGCGCCGGGGCTCGGACCATCGGGCTTCTCGGGCACTCAATCCTCCGTGTTCGTTCGGGCGATCGGGGTCGGCGGGAATCGGCGGCCAGCCGGGAAACTACGAGGAGCGGACGGGTGCCACCTGTTCCCGCCCAAGCTTATGAGTGAGCAGGTACGTCCAGGGCTAACGGGCGGTCTTCGCTGTCAGGAGATTTCAGCGCCCTCGGCTGCCATTCTCTTCCGCAGAATCCACACCGCAAGCCCCGACAGAAGGAGGGCGAGCAGCCCGAGGCCATACGAGCTCAGCCCCGGAACCGGCGGCTGACCGTGGATGAACGGATCCAGAGTCTGACAGGGTTCTCCGGGACCGTGGTAGAGGTTGATCGAGTACTTGCACAACCCGCCGTTCGCCTCCGCGATGGGAGACGCGATCGGCTGGGTCATCGATCTCAGACCGCTGTTGTAGCCGAGCGTGAAGAGCGGGTCGCACGGGTCGATGACGATCTCGTAGAAGAAGGGATTGCATGGGTCGTCGGCGCAGGTGAAGTCGATCGTCCACTCCACGATGTCGCCGGCGGAAACGTTCACGATATCCGGGGTGGCGCGCAGCACACCTCCGGGGCAATCGATCCGAACCGGAACGACGGCCGCTTCGACGGTGCCGGCGACAAGACATGCACTGGCGGCCAGAATCCACAACGCGCTGGACGGGACTGCTCGATGGAGCTTCATCGGTCCTCCATTGGCGGCTCAATACGAAGTTCCCGCGAGACTCTTCGCGTCCCCGGTCGGCCCGCGGCGCGATGTAGGATCCAGCGGACTCGAAGAGGGGAACCGCGCGGAGCTGCCTTCACGAGCGCGGACTCTACCACCCCGCCCCCATCTGAACGCAGACCGCGTGGCCCCTACCTCAGCAGCAGGACCTTCCGCGACAGCAGACCGGCGCTGGTCTCGAGTCGCAGGAAGAAGAGTCCCGCGTGCGCAGGGGTGCCGTCTGTCCACCGACCATCCCAGGTGACCTGGTGATCGCCGGCCCCGAGGGGCCGGTCGAGCAGCGTCTGCACCCGCCGACCCGAGAGATCGTAGACCGCGAGCGTGGCGCGCGGCTCGTCGCGCGGCAGCGTGATGTGAGCGGTCACGCTGCGCGGCGCCGGGTTGGGGCTCGCGGCGAGCGCCACGCCGTGCGCGGAGGCTCCCCCGTCCCCCACCGCGACCGGAGCCGACGGGTCGTAGGTCACGTACACCGGGCCGGTCCAGAGGTTCTGGTTGTCCGCCATTCGGATACGCAGGTAATAGTGGACCTCGGTTCCGGAAGCGAAGGATCCGAGCTCACGCCACTGAAACGCCGAGTTTCCCGTGTTCCCGGCGACGCGCGTCGCGGACGAGACCCCGGTGACGCCGCGAAACAGATCGATCTGCGCCACCGACTCGCCGAGATCGGGGTCGGTCACGCGCGCCGCGATTCTGACGCCAGAGGGCCACGCAAACGCCTGTCCCATCGCGTGCCCCTCGGCCGAGAAATCCGCGCGCGCGTTGTGGTCCTGGGTGGCGTAGCAGCGGCGCGCCGCGAGCCCATTGAGGATCTGGCTCTTGGTCTTCGCCGACGCCAGCACCGCCGTCCGGCTCTCGGTCGCGGCCCCCCAGGTGGCGTTGTGGTTGTCCTGATCGCCGGTCGGCGACACTCGCATGCCCTTGCGCAGTGCCTCGTTGAAGGTCGCGTCGAAACCGGTATTGCCGACGTCGGACTCGGTGGTGGAGGTGGATTGCGAAGGCCCGTTGACCAGGCACATGAGATGGACCAACGCCTTGCCGTCCGCCGTCAGGGCCAGACCGTTGTAATCACCGAGCGCCGGATGACACCAGAGCGCGAGCGGCGGATAGGAAGCGGGCGGGTTCGCCAGCGCCGCGGTGTAGAGGCCAGGGTAGTCGGTCTGGGCCACGAAGACATCGTAGTTTCCCGCTTCCCATCCGAACAGCGCCGGCGACTCGAAGATGTTGACGTGTCCGTTGTCAGACAGCCCCCACTCCTGGCCGTAGATGGCGACGAAGTTCCCGTCGCTGTTCGCGGAGGCCGCCTGCGACAGCCCCAGGGCGTAATCCGGCAGCGACATCCCGGCGCCCGCGTGGTTGTGATCGGTCACGGCCAGGAAATCAAGCGGGGTCTGCGCCGTGTTGCGCGCGAAATTGTAGGCGTTGGTGGGGATCTGCACGCCGTCGGAGTAGCTGGTATGCGAGTGCAGGTTGCCGTAGTAGACGTTGTAGCCAAGGTCGGGGTCGAGCAGGGCGCCCGCGCCCGGGCCCGAGCTCGGGCTGTTCGACACGCCGCTCTCGTTCGGCACCTCGTCTTGCGTCTTGAGGGCGAAGAAGTAGGTGGAATCCGGGCTCAGGCCAAATACGAACAGGGTTTCGGGGGTGCCGCCCGCCGCGGGCACCGGCTCTCCGATCCAGCGATCGATGTCGGCGGCGGCGCCGAAGTTCCCGCCGTTGATCGCGGAGTACGCGACCTTGATCTCGTACAGGCTCGCGGTGCCGCTCGCGCCATCGTCGCCGGGTGCCGTCCAGGTGAGGCGGAGCTCGCCCGGGAACGCGCCCGGAGCTGCCGCCAGGTCGCTTACGGTCGCCGGCGGGGTGACGTCACCGATCGTCCCATTCGTCGCGCACAGGCTCTTGGTCCGCCAATCGAAGTTGGACGAGCCGTTGGGGAGCGCGGCCCACACCTCATCGGTGTGCCCCGAGGGGGTCGGATAGGTGACCTGGTGCACGATCACCGGCGGAATCGTACGGTTGGAGCAGAGGTAGACGTCGTCGCCGGTGTTGTTGAGCCAGGCCGCGACGAGCGTGGCCTTGACCACCCGGAACTCGCCGGGCTGGATGATCGCGCTCGCCGAGCACACCGCGGTGTCGAAGTCCTCGGGAAGCCGACACCGGAGCGCCGGGTTGCCGTCGATGCTGGCCGCGTCGTGGATGCCCCATCCGGTCACGTCGATCGCCGTGGCCCCCGCGTTGTAGATCTCGACCCGCTCCTGCGTCGCGTCGTCCAGCGCAGGATCCGGATAGATCTCGTTGATCCGGATCTGGGCAAGCGCTGGAGTGGAAAGCAGCAGGGCGGCGAGGACCAGAACGAATGACCCGGGAAGTGCCTTCCAGGGCCATGCAGAATGAACACGAGACGTTCGACCCATCGGGGAGGGCCTCCGGAGGCTGTGCGTTGATGGTGGTGCGAGCCGAGTAACAGTCTAGCAGCAATTCGGCGATTTTGAGGCGGTGACTTGTATCCCGCCCCTCGATCGTCCCCGCCGCAACGCCGGTGCGGCCGTTTCACGGCCGCCGGCGGTCGCGCCCCGCCCTCCGCTATTTCAACCTCACGATGCGCACCGCGCGCTTCTCCCCCGCGAACTCGAGCACCCCGAAGTAGACGCCGGGCGGGACTGGGCGGCCCCGGTCATCGCGGCCGTCCCAGCGCGTCTCGTGCGCGCCCGCAGCTTCGACGGCGTCGTGCAGCGTCGCGATGCGGCGGCCGTCCACGCCGTGCACGGTGAGCCGCGACCGCCCTTCGCCGGGCAGGCGGTACCCGATCCGGAGGTCCCCGCGGAACGGATTGGGAGCGGGGTTGCCGAGCCGCAGTCCCGACGCGCCCGCGATTCCGGCCGGTGCGTCCACGGTCCCGCCCTTGAGGATGGTGAAGCTGTCCAGCACCGCGCCGGTGGTGCCGATGAAGCGCGCGTCGAGCTGGCCGCGGTCCACGTCGAGCACCAGCGAGCCGAGCACGTTCTGCGAAGTGATCATGACCGGGTGATTGAGCCCCCCACCGCCGGTCTGGGAAGAGCTGCCCGCGACCACGTAGACCGCGCCCTCGAACGGGCTGCCGGCCGGCGTCGGCTTCGCATAGGCGCCGTCGCCGTCCGGGCGGCCGTCGCCGCTGTCCACCTTCATCGAATCGTGGAGCGTGGTCGAGAGGCCGTAGTGCTGCTTGAGAAGGAACGAGCGCTCGTAGGAATGGCTATGCCCGGTCAGCACCAGGTCCACGCCGGTCGAATCGAGGATGGGCAGGACGTTCTGCCGCATGTCGCGCATCCGGCCGCCGCTGTCGGCGGCGTTATCGGAATCGTGCGAGCCCTTGGTGTAGGGCGGGTGGTGGAAGTAGACCACGATCCAGCTCTGGGCGGTCGCGGCGAGGTCGGCGCGCAGCCACACCGCCATCGCGCCTCCCACCGAGCGATTCGAGCCTTCAGAGTCGAGGCAGACGAAGTGGACCGGGCCGTAATCGAACGCGTAGTAGGCCTCGCTCCCCGACGGCAGCCCGCCCGCCTCGGCGGCGGTCGGCAGCGTGAAGATGTCGTAGTAATCGTTGTTGGCGCCCGCGTAGACGAAATCGTGGTTGCCGCGGGTCGGCCACAGCACTGTGGTGCGCAGCAGGTCGGGGTACATCTCGAAGACCGCCCCCTGATATTCGGCGTCGGTGCCTGTGGAGTAGGCGTTGTCGCCCAGCATCAGCCACAGGTCGGCCGGATGCGAGGCGGCGTGCGCGAGGTAGCCGCTCAGCACGTCGCGCGCCCACTGATTGTTGAGGCCAGAGTCGCCGATGATCCACGCCCGCACCGGGCGCGCCGCTCCCGCGGGCGGGGCCGAGACGAAGGTGTGCTGCAGATCGCCGCCCGCGAGAACGCCCGAAGTCGAGCCCACTGAATAGTAGTAGCGCGTGTCCGGCGAGAGGCTTGTGATCGCCACCTCGTGCTCGGTCGTGATCGGCGCGAGGTCCACGCTGTCGAGAAGCGCGCCCGGGACGCTTCCCCACCGGACGCGGCTGTTTGTCGCGACATCGGTCCGCCAGCGCACCGTCACGCCGTTGGGAGTGCCGAGCTGCAAGTATGGGCCGCGGGTCACCTGTGCGCTCGCGGGCGAGCCGGCGGGCGGGGCATCGCCGGCCGGGCCCGGGCGGCCGGCGGCGCCCGGTGTCGGAACCGCCGCGCCGCGGCTGAAGCTCGCGTCCGCGCCGGGGCGCGTCGCGCCGGGAGGGCCGTACGCCCGCTCGAGATCGCGCGCGGCGCGCTCGAGCGAGATGGCCGGCCCGAGCCGGCGGATTCCCTCTTCGAGTCCGGCGCGTGCGCGCTCGAGCTGCCCCCGGCCGGCGCGGACCAGCAACGCCGCCCGCAGCAGGTAATGGTCCGGCTCCGGTCGCGCGAGGGCCGCGATCGCGCGGTCCATGTCGTCGGCGGCCTCGAGCCCGCGACCGACCGCTTCCCGCGCACGCGAGCGGAGCAGCCAGGACTCGCCGAGCCCCGGATCGCGCACGATGGCTCGCGTGGCCAGCACCTCGGCGCGCCCCACATCCCCCGTGTCGAGCGCGAGCGCCGCCCGTGCGAGGTCGAGCCGCGGGTGCGCGGGGGCGAGCGCGGCGGCGCGTTCGAGATCCGCCGCCGCTTCCGCAAAGCGACGGTCTAGTCGGTACAGCTCGGCGCGCGCGAGGTAGAGATCCGGCGCGGTTGGGCGGGTGGCGAGTTCGATCGTCAGCGCTTCGACGACCTCGTGAGCTGCGCCGTGCGCCCCTACGCCTGCGGGAGCCCCAGCGAGCGCTCCCAGCAGGAGGAGCGCTCCGATCGGCCACGACGGGGCGCGGCGAACGCGATCGAGGGTCGGCATCACCGAGACTCTACGCCCGGTCCGGATGCGCGACCAGAGTCGTCGCGTCGTGAAAACGGCGCACGCCGGCACGGCTGCGGGAGGTATTTCGATGGGGGCCTCGTCACATGAACGTTGCGATCTCCGCGAGGGTCCGCTTCGTGATGTCGGGCACTCTCGCTCCCGGCTCGGGATAACCGGCCACCAGCAGCAGGAACGGCCGCTCGTTTGCGGGGCGATGCAGCAGTTCGTTCAGGAAGCCCATCGGGCTCGGCGTGTGGGTAAGCGTCGCCAGCCCGGCGTGGTGCAGCGCCGTGATCAGCAGGCCGGTCGCGATCCCCACCGACTCCTGGACGTAGTAGTGCTTGCTGTGCGTGCCGTCCGGCCTGATTCCGTAGGTGCGGGCGAAGACCGCGATGAGATACGGCGCGGCCTCGAGGTACGGCTTGTGTTCGTCGGTGCCGAGCGGGGTCAGCGCCTCGAGCCACTCCTTCGGTGCGCGCTCGCGGTAGAAGACCCGCTCCTCCTTTTCGGCTGCCTCGCGAATGAGGCGCTTGAGAACGGAATCGCTCACCACCACGAAATGCCAGGGCTGCATGTTGGCGCCGCTCGGCGCAGTCCCGGCCGCGAGCAGGCACTCTTCGATCACCTGCCGCGGCACCGGGCGGCCCGCGAACTGGCGCACCGTGCGACGCCGCTGCAGGTCCGCGTGAAAAGCGGCGGCGCGCCGGATCATCTCGTCCGGTGAGTATTCCCGGTAGCTGGTGAGCGGGATGAAGCGGGGTTCACTCATGGCGGCTCCCGTGACGTCGCTGGGGCTCGCGTCGGGCGACGCGTCCATCGAGCGCGCGCGCGAGGCTATCTCCCTCGACCGCCGGAGTCCATCCGGCCTCGCGGCCGGCTCACGACGGATGCTGTTACACTGCCGCCTCGTCACGGTCGGCGGCGTCGCTCGATCGCGACCACGCCCCGCGTCGAACCATTCGATCCCGCGGGCATTGCCACGTCGCGGAGGAGACATGCGTGAGGGCTGAGACGCGCGCGGTGGCACAACCCCGGCCCCAGTTGCGGCGCGCGCTGGGCCTGCTGGATTGCGCCTCGCTCACCTTCGGCGCCGTAGTCGGGACCGGAATCTTCCTCACCGTCGGCGATGTGGCGGCGGCACTTCCCCATCCCGCGTTAGTGTTGCTGGCGTGGACCGCGGGCGGCCTGCTGGTGCTGGCCGGGGGGCTGGCCTACGCCGAGATGGGCGCCACGTTTCCGCACGCGGGCGGGCTCTACGTCTTCCTGCGTGAAGCGTGGGGCCCTGTCTTGGGTTTCCTCTACGGCTGGACCTGCCTGGTGGTCATCATGAGCGGCGGGATCGCCGCGATCGCGGCAGGCTTTGGCGAGTATCTGGGCGCGCTGGTCCCGGCGTTCTCCGGCGGCCACATCGTCTTTCGTGCCGGCGGCTTCAGCGTGAGCGGCGCGCAGGCCGCGGCGGTCCTCGCGATCGTTTTCCTCACCGCCGCCAATCACGTCGGGGTGCGCGCCGGCGCCGGGCTGCAGAACCTGTTCACGCTGGCGAAGCTGGGAGCCGTCGCGGCGCTGGTGGCCGGCGGGCTGATGTCGAAGGCGCCCGCCGCGCCGTGGCCCGCCGCGCTCCCGCCGCATGTGCTCGCCCCCTTCGGGGTGGCCATGATCGCGACGCTGTGGACCTACGACGGCTGGTACGCGATCACGTTCGCGGCCGGGGAGGTGCGCGCGCCGGAGCGCGACCTTCCGCGCGGGCTCCTGCTCGGCGTCGCGGCGGTCATCGCCACCTACCTGCTACTCAACCTGGTTTATCTGAGAGCGCTGCCGGTCGAGGCGCTGGCACGCACGCCGCGGGCCGCCGAGGCGGCGGCGGGCGTCCTGCTGGGCGCCGGTGCCGCTCGGCTGGTCACGGCCGCGGTCGCGGTCTCGGCGTTGGGGTGCCTGGCCGCGACGGTGCTCTACGCCGCGCGGGTTTACCAGCCGATGGCGGCCGACGGCGTGTTCTTTCGAAGCGTGGCGCGGGTGCATCCGCGCTGGCGCACGCCGGTCGCCGCTCTCTGGCTCCAGTGCGCGGCCGCGGCGACGCTGGCGCTGTCGGGCAGCTACACGCAATTGTTCACGTACGTCACCTTCGGCGGCCTGCTGTTCCACGTCGCGGCCGGGCTCGCGCTGTTCCGGCTGCGCGCGACGCGTCCCGGCGTGCCGCGCCCCTACCGGGCGTGGGGCTACCCGCTGGTGCCGGCGCTGTTCGTGCTGGGGATGGGAGCGCTCACCCTGAGCACGCTGCGCGCGGCGCCACGCGAGTCGCTGCTGGGGCTGCTGGCGATCGTGGCCGGACTCCCGGCCTACGCCGCGTGGCGGCGGAGTGCGGCGCGAGGCAGGGCGTTCGCCGACTAACAGGCTGCTGAAAAAGGGCCCATGACGCGCATCAGGATTCCGACCGACTCGATCGCTATCGAACCGGGGCCCGAGGGTCGAGCGGGTCGTCTGCCCCCCTTCGTCGAATCTGACTTCCGGAGTGTCGTCGCCATGCGTTCACGTCTCCAGCGCCAGGCGGCGCAGCCTCACCAGCCGTTTGAGGTTCTGCGCCAGCGCGATCAGCAGGGGTTGTTCCTGTGCGCGCTCCAGTCGTCGCAGCCGCATCCGCCGGAGCCCCATGAACTCCTTCGCTTCGCCGAACAACTCCTCGATCTGCTTGCGGAAGCGCTGCGACAGCGCATAGCCCTGACTTCGCGTCTTGCGCTTCGCCCATGCGCGCAGCGCCTTGGCTTTCTTCTTGATCGACGTCGCCGGACAGGCGATGTGCGGCTTGATCCCGCGTCGCCGGAGACTATCCAGGAAGCTCGCCACGAAGTAGCCCTTGTCTGCTCCCAGCGTGCGCGGCGTCAGTCCGTGCCGTCGCTTGAGCCGCGTCAGCATGGTGCGGCCCGCCTCGGTCTCGGGACGGCCTTCCGCCCGCGTCGTCTCCACGTCCAGCGTCAACCGGCTCTTGTTGTCCATCGTGTAGTGCACGTGATAACCCGGGTACGCTCCCTGACCGTCGCTGCGCCGCGCCAGCCGGGCATCCGGGTCGGTCTTCGACCGATGCGTCGCATTGCGCCGCTGCGCTCCGCGGAAGTTCACCTCCGGGTTGCGGTCGCCGCTGGAGTCGCCGGCGTCGGGCGGTGTCCGGCGCGGCGCCTCGTCCTGCGGCACCGGGTTCTCCTTGGCCACCCGGTGGCGGTACTGCTTCGGCGAGTCCCGCACCACGATCGGCTGGATGCTCTTGAAGCTGCAGTTGGCCCCGTGCTGTGACCCCCAGTTCGACGAGACACCTTCGCAGGGTACCATTGAGGTCCTGGGAGGGCAGTCATGGAGAACGTGGCGAAGGGTTCGGATGGTCGCCGGCTGTTCACCGCCGAGTTCAAGCGCACGCAGATCGATCGCATCCTGAAGGGCGAGATTACCAGCTCGGAATTGAGCCGCGAGCTGGGGGTGGCGCGTTCGCTGATCCAGCGCTGGAAGTATCTCGCCACCAAGGGCGCGGAAGCGGCGGTGGGATCGAACGGTGACGTGGTCCCGCTGGCGGAGCTGCGCGGGGCCCAGGCGCGGATCAAGGAACTCGAGCGGCTGGTGGGCAAGCAGACGATGGAGTTGGAGATCCTGCGCGTGGCGCGCGACGAGGTAAAAAAAAGACCGCACTTTTACGGCGTGTCCGGGAAGCGACCGGAGGGCCGGTCGCGATGATCTGCCGCACGCTAAAGATCGGGCGCGCGAGCGCGTATCGGAAGGACCGCCCGCGGCCCCGGCGCTATCGCTGCCGGCAGGACGAGGTGGTACTGGCCCAGCTGCGGCAGATGCTGCGCGAGCGCGGCAGCTACGGTTATCGCCGCGCGCGGCGGATCGTCAATCGCGCGTTCGGCACCGGCTACAATCGCAAGCGGATCCAGCGGGTGATGAGGCTCTACGGTCTGGCGCTGCCGGTTCGGGGTCGTCGCCGCCGGGGCCGCCGGCACGATGGACGGGTGGAATGCGTGGTCTCGAACCAGCGCTGGTGTTCGGACGTGCTCGAGATCGCCTGCTGGAGCGGCGAGGTCGTCCATCTGGCGTTCGCGCTCGACTGCTGCGACCGCGAGGTCGTGGCTCACGTTGCGACCGCGCACCCGACCACGGGAACGGAGATCCGACGGTTGATGCGTAAGACGGTGTTCGCCCGCTTCGCAACGACGAAGCCCGAAGTGCCGGTCGAGTGGCTGTCGGACAACGAGGGAATCTACACCGCGCTCGAAACCGTGATCGAGGCTGAGCGGCACCAGTGGGCGCCGATCACGACGCCGGTGGCGAGCCCGGAGTCGAACGGGATGGCCGAGGCGTTCGTGAACACCTTCAAGCGCGACTACGTCCAGGGCGGCGACCTGACCTCGGCCGCGCGGGTGATCGAGCAGGTCGCAGGCTGGATCGAGGACTACAATACGTTCGCGCCGCATTCGTCGCTCGGGATGAAATCCCCCGCCGAGTTCCGGCGCGAACAGCAGACAGTTGCAGACACCGGGTGTCTCACGAAATAGGGGTCACAGCACCAGCGCCTGCTGGGCCACCAGCTGCTTCAGCCGCCGGTTCTCCTCCTCGAGCGTCTTGAGCCGCCGCGCATCGTTCACGTCCATCCCGGCGTACCTGGTCTTCCACCGGTAGTAGGTGTGCGCGGAGATCCCGTGCCCCCGGATCACGTCGCCGACGGCCTTGGCGGCGGCCGCTTCCTTCAGGATCCCGATGATCTGCTCTTCCGTGTACCGCTTCCCCGTCTTCGCCATCGCTCCTCCTTCGCCCGCAGGCTACCGGAGGATGGCGACTCCCGCTGCATCAGCTTTCGGGGGGCAGGTCATCGGCAATCTCACACGAAAACCCGCGGCCACTCCGAAGGGTGGCCGCCAGGAGACAACTCTCACCTTGACCTGGGGTCGTTCCATATCACCGAATGACAACGATTCGCTGGGTAGCCCGGCGGCCCGCCGCCTCGAGGACCACGAAGTAGATGCCGTCCACCGCGGAGCGCTCCCCGGCGATTCGACCATCCCAGCACAGGAAGTGCTCACCAGTCTCGAGGAATCCCCTGAATGGCGTGCTGACCTCGCGGCCGTGAAGGTCGAGGACTCGCAGCGTTACCGGGCCATTCGCTGGCGTCACTACGCGAAGCGTGAAGCCGAGCGTTGTGGGGTTCGGAGTCGCCCTGTCCATCGCGAAGACCGCCAGTGGCGTCCGAACCTCGACTAATCCCTGGCGCGACTCCCTGCCATCCGCTTGCACCAAGGCCAGGGTGTACTGGTAGCTGCAGCCGGGTTCGACCGAGCGGTCAGTGAGGTGGTAGAGAGGCCGGCCGTCCAGCGTGATCGGGGTGGGCGTAAGCCGCTGTTCAGCGTAGGCCCCGGTGCGTGAACGGTATACATTCACCCCCAAGAATCCCGCTTCGTCGAGAACGGAGAAAGTCAACTCTACCGTGCCCGGCCCGGCGCGGCCTTCGAAGCGTTCCACCAGCGTGGGCGTCGGCATGGTGCACTCCACCGGGGTCCAGCACGTGTCGCCGGCCGCGGGCGCGTCTTTGGGACGAACCATCCAGCACAGCGAATCAATCTCTCCCGGCGGGCAGTCCGCCGGCGTGTGCACCGTCGCCGTCAGGCAAAACGTGCTATCGGGTGCGAGCAATTTCTCGCCGACGGGCGGCTGGTCGGTACCAACGATCCACCCCAAAGGCTCGCTCAACTGGTAAGCGAACGTGTCAGCGCAGGCGCCCGAATTTGCCGCGCAAAAGACCAGATGAAGGTCCACCCGGTGGTCGGTGGCGCTAGCGGGGGGACACGTGAGCTGCGCCCGCGACATGGGCTGGGGCTGGTTGGCGAGGACCACGGTGCCGTCGTCCCGGCCGTAGGCAATGAGTTTTCCATTGCTCGCGAAGGCGACGCCCAGAACCGCGGTGCCGGTTTCCTGGTCGTACTTCGTTACATCCAAGTGAAAGCACCCGGACGTAAGCCTCACAGCCGCGTCATTACCCCCGGACACAAACAAATTCGGGTCCGGTGAAAAGGCAAGGCTGTTCACTCCGCGGGTGTGTGCGTTAATCGAGGCTTCATGGCCGCCGTCGACGCCCCACTCTTCGATAGTCCCGTCACTGCTCCCCGACAGAAATGACCGCCCGTCCGGTGAAGAGGCTAGGGTGTTCACTGCGCTGGCAAGCGTCACTGTGGTGCGTAGGCCGCCGGAAGCGACTTCCCATATCTTGATAGTCTGGGTACTGTCGCCGGTGAGCAGCACTTTTGCGTCCGGCGTGAAGGCGACGGCGTTGATCAACCCGGTGTCCATCAGCGTCCGGGTGTCCCCGGTCGCAGTGTTCCACAGTATAGCGGTGCCGTCGTAGCTGCCGGACGCCACCATCTGAATCTGATTGGTCGGGGCAAATGCGACCGACGTCACGCGCTTCGTATGCTCCTTGACTTGCAACACCGCCCCGCTGGCAACGTCCCAGATCCTCACCCTGTTGTCATCGGCTCCCGAAACCAGCTTGGTGCCGTCGGGGGAGAACGCCACGGAAGATACCGAACCAGAAGTGACAAAGGCGTCGACCAGCTCGCGGATTATCGAACCGTCTTTGACCCGGCGCAACTTAACCGTACTGCCCGCGCTGTGGGCGATGGTCTGATTGTCGGGCGAGAACGCGACTGCTACGACCCGGCCCGTCTGCTGGGTGAGTGCTCCGAGGACAGCGCCGTTGTTCACCTGCCAAGCACGGATAGTTGAACCAGCATCACCGGAATAGAGCTTGGTCCCGTCCGCAGAGAACACCACCACCACCGTCTGCAGGGTCAACCTTGGGACGGTCATCGTGCGAATCTCCGCTCCGTTGGCCGGGTTCCAAAGCTTGATCGAATTGTCCGAGCTCCCGGAGGCGAGCACTGTCCCGTCGGGGGAGAACGCGACGGCATCGACCCATCCGACATGGCCGGTCATCGTGCGAATCTCCGCTCCGTTGGCCGGGTTCCAAAGCTTGATCGATCTGTCCGAGCTCCCGGAGGCGAGCACTGTCCCGTCGGGGGAGAACGCGACGGCGAGCACGTTATCGGTGTGCCCGGTCATCGTTCGAATCAACGACCCGTCTGCAACCTTCCAGAGCTTGACATTCTTGTCGAGGTCGCCGGAAGCAATGCTATTCCCGTCAGGGGCATAGGCAATCGCTTGGACGTTCAGAGCGTCAATGGACAGGATCTGGTTTCCGTTGTCGACTCTCCACAGCCGGATTGTGTTACCGCATGCAGCAGCGACCAGCGTTGCGCCATCGGGCGAGAACGCGACCGAGGAGCTGCACCCCGTTTCTTGGACACCGTCGACCACCGGATTGTGTGAT
>CAZYQK010000027.1:0-27815 GCA_964650245.1 uncultured bacterium
AGGGCGTCGGCGGTGAAGTCGAGCTTGACGCCCTCCATCTCGAAGAACTTCTGGTACTGCTTGGTGATCGCGTTCTTGGGCTCGGTCAGGATGCTGACCAACGCGTCCTCGTCAAGCGAGTCCAGCACGCCCACGACCGGCAGGCGGCCGACCAGCTCCGGGATCAGGCCGTAGCGGAGCAGGTCTTCGGGCTCCACCAGCGCCATCAGCTCGCCGATGTTCTTCTCCTTCTTGCTCTTGATCTCGGCGCCGAAGCCAAGCACCTTCTGGCCCACCCGGCGTTCGACGATCTTCTCGAGGCTCTCGAAGGCCCCGCCGCAGATGAACAGGATGTCCTTGGTGTTGACCTCGATGTACTTCTGCTGCGGGTGCTTGCGCCCGCCCTGCGGCGGGACGTTGGCCACCGTGCCCTCCAGTATCTTGAGGAGCGCCTGCTGCACGCCCTCGCCCGACACGTCACGGGTGATGCTGGGGTTCTCGCTCTTGCGCGAGATCTTGTCGATCTCGTCGATGTAGACGATGCCGTGCTCGGCGTTGACCAGGTTGAAGTCGGCCGACTGGAGCAGCCGCACGAGGATGTTCTCGACGTCCTCGCCGACGTAGCCGGCCTCGGTCAGGCTCGTGGCGTCCACGATCGCGAACGGAACCTTGAGGAAACGCGCCAGGGTGCGCGCGAGCAGGGTCTTGCCGGTCCCGGTCGGGCCGATCAGCAGGATGTTCGACTTCTCGAGCTCGATGTCGCCCGGCGGCGGGGTCTGGTAGATGCGCTTGTAGTGGTTGTACACGGCGACCGCCAGCGTCTTCTTGGCCCGCGACTGCCCGATCACGTAGTCGTCCAGGATGCGCTTGATCTCCGCCGGCTTGGACAGCTGCCCGGCCGCGGCGGGTTGCTCGCGCTCGAGCTCGCCCTCCAGGATGTCGTTGCAGAGCTTGACGCACTCGCTGCAGATATAGACCGAGGGACCCGAGACCAGGCGCGCGACCTCGTCCTGGCCGCGCCCGCAGAACGAGCAGCGGATCGGATGAGGCGTGGCGATGCGTTTCTTCATGACGCTCCCCTAGCGACGCTTCTCGATGATCTCGTCCACGATGCCGTAGGCCTTGGATTCCTCGGCGGACATGAAATAGTTGCGGTCGGTGTCCTTCTCGACCTGCTCCAACGCCCGCCCGGTGTGCCTGGCCAGGATACCGTTGATCTGATCGCGCATCTTGACCATCTCACGGGTGTAAATCTCGATGTCGGTGGCCTGTCCCTGCGTGCCACCCAGCGGCTGGTGAATCATGATGCGCGAGTTGGGCAGCACCGAGCGCTTGCCCTTGGCGCCGGCCGCGAGCAGCACCGCCCCCATGCTCGCGGCCTGGCCCATGCACAGCGTCGCGATATCCGGCTTCACGAACTGCATGGTGTCGTAGATCGCGAGCCCCGCCGTCACCATGCCGCCCGGGCTGTGGATGTAGAGGTTGATGTCGCGGTCCGGGTCCTCGCCCTCCAGGAAGATGAGCTGGGCGATGACCAGGTTGGCGACCATGTCGTCGATCGGCGTCCCGATGAACACGATGCGGTCCTTGAGGAGCCGCGAGTAGATATCGTATGCGCGCTCCCCGCGCCCCGTCTGCTCCACCACGATGGGAACCAGGCCCATGTCGTCTCGACTCCTTGTGGGTTCGAATGCAATCAGTGGACGGCCGGAACGATCAGCCGGGATTCTGAGGCCGGCTCGTCCTGCACGTCCGCCGCGTTGATCAGCCAGTCCAGCGCCTTGCGCTCGAGCAGCGACTCGCGCAGCGCCTGGCGCCGCTCCGCGCTCTGGTATCGGGCCCGGATGCGCGCCGCATGGCGCGGCTCGGCCTGCGCCATGCGCTCGAGCTCCTGTGCGACATCCTCGTCCCCGGCCTCGCGCCGCTCCTGCCGCGCCACCGCCGCGAGCAGGATCTCGCGCTTGAGCGAGCGCTCCACCCCGGGCCGGTAGCGGCCTTCCAGCTCCCGGCGCAACGCCTCGTCCACGCTCCGGTCGCCCATGGCCTCCGCGATCACCCGCTCCAGCATGAAGCCCACCAGCCGCTCCGGCAACTCGAGCGGATTGCGGCGGATGAGCTCGTCGGTGATGGTGCCCTCGACCTCGCGCTGGATGCGCACCCGTTCCTCCCCCTCGAGATTGAGCCGGACCCGCGAGCGGAGCTCTTCGAGCGATTCGAGACGGAACACGTCCCGGGCGAAGTTATCGTCCAGTTCACGCAGTTTCTTCTCCTGGATTTTCCGGATGCGGACGACGTAGCGCGCGGGTTTGCCGGCCAGCTCCTGGACCGGGTAGTCGGCCGGGTAGTGCACGTCGAGAGTGCGCTCCTGTCCCGCTTCCGCCCCCAGCAGGCCGTTCTCCAGGTCGGGCAGCACGTCGGGAGCGCCCAGCGGGATGCGACGCGCCTTGAGGCGCGAGCCCGGCAGCCGCCGCCCGTTCGTGTCGAGCCGGGTCGAATCCAGCAGCACGATGTCGCCCCGCTGCGCTGGCCGGTCGAGGTCGACATAGACCGCCGACTCATCCCGCAGCCCTTGCAGCACGCGTTCCACCGCGGTCTCGTCCACCACTTGCGGGCGGCGCTTCACGGGGAGGCCCTTGTAGTCCTTCGCCTCGATCTCCGGACGCACGTCCACCGCGACTTCGAACCGGAGCGGCTGCCCGGGCGAGAAGCGCAGATCCCGCACCAGCGGCGGGATGACGGGATTGAGCCGGGCCTGGTCCACCGCCTCGCCCGCGACGCGGGGCACGAAGGTCTCGAGGAATTCCTGCTCCAGGCGCTCGGCGAAGTGCTGGCGCACCATTTCGAGCGGCACGCGGCCGGGGCGAAAGCCGGGCAGGCTCGCGCGCCGCTGGAGCTGGCGCGCGACCTCGTCGAGCCGGGCCTCCACTTCCTCCACCGGCACCTCGACGTCGAGCACATGCTGCCAGGTGCCGCTGGCGCGAGTCGTCAGGTTCATGGGTCGGGTTTCACTCCGTGAGAGGCCTGCGTGCCGCGATCGAGGAAGCCGTGCGAGAGGGGGGATTTGAACCCCCACGAGTTTCCCCACTGGATCCTAAATCCAGCGCGTCTGCCAGTTCCGCCACTCTCGCATCACGGACCAGGGGCGAGACGTCCTGCCGCCGCTCGCGCTGCCGCTCGGGTCCAGCCCCGCACGGTCGGTCAGGCTCAAGCGCTGAGGTGCGTTGAGAAGCGGACGGCGTAAATGGCGAATGAATCGGGTCGCAGTATAGCACAGCGCTTCCGGGCGCCAGTTTTCCTCCGGCGCGCGCACCGCGGAACCCGACCCTGCCGCGCCATCGCGTCAAAATTTCTGCACGATTCCGATCAGCATGCGCTCGTCGGCCGAGCTCGGATGCCCGCTGCGCTCGAAGCTGCGGCGGAACGCGCCCAACTCGAGCGTCGTGCTCTCCATGATCCAGCCGAAGCCGATCCCCACCACGCCGGCGCGGGGCTCCGCGACGCCGCTCTCGTGCTCGGCCCCGAAACCGAAACGCGCGGTCCACGGATCACGCTGATCGTGGAACTCGCCGGCGAGCTTCCACTCGCCGCCCTCGCCGCGCCGCACTCCGAAGCGATCGAAGTTCTGCCCGCTGCGGCCGCCGGCCGAGGTGATGATGCGGAACGCCGCGGTCGCCGCGTAGCTGAGCCCGATCCCGCCCTCCCAGCCCGCCTCGCGCCGGGTCGAGATGCGGTTGGCGCTCTTGCCCGCGACCAGATCGAGCCGCTCGTCGCCTTCGAGCGTGAGCTCCGGCACCCACCGCGCGGCGCCCCCGAGCGTGAACCCACCGGCTCCCTCCGGGCCGAACGCGAGCCGTAACCCGGCCTGCCCGCCGACGCCGCCGCCCGAGAAGTCGGCGACGCGCGACTCCGGGGCGGGGCCGCCGGTCTCGAGCCGTTCGTAGTGGTCGGAGCGATGAGTCCATTCCGGGGCCACGCCCACCCGCGCGCGCCCCCTCGCCAGCGAGAGTCCTATTCCGAGTCGCAGCTCGCGCGCCGAGGTGTTGCTCTGCACGATCAGCGGCGGCCCCAGCTGCGTGCCGCGGTTGAATGCGTTGTCCTCGAGCCGTAGCAGCGGCTGGTAGCCGTAGAGCGTGAGGCCGACCGGGCCGCGCGCCCAGCCGAACCAGCCGCCCGCCGCGTCGAAAAACGCGGGCTGCTCGTCGTAATTGCGGTTGTCGGCCCGCAGATCCTGGCGGCTCACGCGGAGCAGCGCCGGCGAGAGCGAGAGCGTGCTGGCGCGCGCCGCCGCCGGATTGGCGAACGGCTCGTCGCCGAGGAAGCGGTCCGCCAGCGCGAGCCCCGCCGAGACCGCGGAGCCGGGCGAGGTGTGGCCACCCGGAAAGGCGTAGAGACCGGGGGCGATGGTCGAGGGGAGCTGTGCCAGGGCGGGCGCGGCCGCGCCCAGCAGGAGCGGCACGATCAGGAACCAGCGACTCGGCATTCAGGCTCCGTACTTGTCGAGGCGCCCGGCGTTCGCGAGCAATACCGCGATCAGGTCCCGGCTCGCAAGCAGGCCGAGGCTCCCGATGCGCGCCGATTTCTCGTGGAAGCGGGGCATCAGATCGGCCCCGCATCGGGGCGCGTGGATCATCACCGGCACCGGGTGCCACGAGTGCCCCTTCACTGCGACCGGCGTCGAGTGGTCGCCGGTCACGCACAGCACGTCGGGTGCCAGCGACATGAGCGCGGGCAGTGCCAGGTCTACCGCCTCGATGGCCGCGACCTTGGCCTCGAAGTTCCCGTCCTCCCCCGCCATGTCGGTGCCCTTGACGTGGATGAAGAAGTAGTCGAAGTCGCGCCACCGGGAGGCCGCCGTGGCAAACGCGTCGCCTGGGGACTCGCCGGTCGGCAGCACGTCCATTCCCGCGAGCTGCGCCACGCCGCGGTACATGGGATAGGCGGCGATCGCCGCCGCGCGCAGCCGGAATCGCTCGCGGTAGCCGCGAAGATTCGGCCGCGACGAGACGCCGCGCATCAATGTGGCGTTGGCGGGATGCTCGTTCGCCAGCGCCTCGCGCGCCCGGCTCACGAACGCGTTCACGACGCGCGCGGTCTTCGCGGCGGCGGGAATGGAGGACAAGGCCCGCGCCTCGGGGATGGGCTTGCCCTCGCGATGCGGATCGGCGTCGCTCACCTCGCCCCCGAGCGTGGCCCCGCGCAGCACCGCGACGAAGCGGTGGCCCTTGCCGGCCCGGAGCACGATCTCGACGTCCTCGATTCTTCCCACCGCGCGCGCGAGTACCGCGACCAGGCGCTCGCACTGATCGCTCGCGATGCGGCCCGCGCGCCGGTCGGTCACGATCCCCGCGCTGTCCACGGTGCAGAAGTTGGCGCGCGCGGCGACGTCGCCGGCCTCAAGCTCGAACCCGGCGCCCAGCGCCTCCAGCACACCGCGCCCGACGGGTGTGGTGACCGGGTCGTAGCCGAACAGCCCGAGGTGCCCGGGCCCGCTCCCCGGCGTGATGCCGGGTGCGACCGGCAGCAGCCGGCCGAGCGCCGAGCGCGGGGCGAGGGCGTCCAGGTGCGGGGTGCGCGCGGCCTCGAGCGGCGTGCGGTCGCCGTGGCCCGGATGCGGCAAGTCGCCGAGCCCGTCGAGCACGAGCAGGACGATCTTCGTCGTGTGTTCCATTACGACCGAGTCGAGGACTGAATTCGTCACCGCTGATACTCCGGGACTGTGGCGGACCGGCTCGGGGGGCGCCGTGAAGGAACGGACTCTAGTGGATGGCGCCGCGCGACGGAAGACACGTCACGACCGGAAAAGTTCGCCCGGCTCGGGGCGACCTCGCGGCGTCGTGGCGAGCCACGGAGCTCAATGGAGCGAGAACCTTATCGGCGTGGCGATCCATACAGCCACCGGGCGGCCCCTGCTCTCGGCCGGCTTGAACACCCACTGCCGAACCGACTCGACGGCCGCATCGTCCAGCATCGGGATCGACTGCATCACAAGCGCCTCCTTCACACGCCCGTCGGTCCCGACCAGTGCCTGCACCACGACCGTTCCCTCGACGCGGGCTTGCCGGGCCGCGTCGGGATAGATGGGCGCGACCTTCGTCAAGGCCTCCGGAAGCTCCTCGACGTAGACGTACTCCCCGAACTCGGGCAGGCGCTCATCCTCCGGTCGAGCCGGCGGCAAGGGCGGCGCCGGCGGCGGTTCCTGACGGACGCTTTCCGGCGAGCGGGAAGCGCCCACGCAACCGCCCGACGACAGGACCAGACCCGTGAAAAGCAGACTCGCGGCACGCATCGGCCTCACCCTCCGAGTCCGTAACGCTCGCGCAGGATGCGGGCGTGGTGGCGCTCGTGGCCGGCGGTGATCCACGCCAGCGCTCTCACGCTGACGGGCCAGCCGTTCGCCTCGCCACGGCGCTCGATCTCGGCCTCGTCGAGCGAGCGGTAGAGCGCGAGCGATGCGGCCCGCACCGCGCGCAGCTCCTCGACCAGGTCGCCGAGCGGGCGCCGGTCGGCGCCGGCGGCAGCGGCCCATGCGTGCTCGTCAAAGCCTGGAAGTGGCGTGGCGTCGGCGCGCGCGAAACGGAGCGCGCGGTAGGCGAACACCCGCTCGGCGTCGCTCACGTGGACGAGCACCTGCTTTACGCTCCACTTGTCTGCGGCGTAGCGGTGGAGCGCCCGGGCGTCGGAGAGGCCGCGCACCAGGCGAAGCGTGTCGTCGAGCTGCGTGGCGAGCGGTGCCATCGCGTCGTCGCCGGGGACGGCGGCGATGTAGCCGGCGTAGAAGGGCGCATGCTCGTCGGCGGCGGGGCGCGGGATGGCGATGGTGCTCGGCATGGATGACCTCCTCCCTTCGATCGGTGTTCGCGGGCGAGGCCGCGAGCTTACACCAGCCGCCACGCCGCCGCCCCGCGCCACCTCACTCCGCGCTCGTTTGCCGCGGGTCCACCGCTCCCCTATCCTCCGCCGCCGAACTCGACCCCCGACGACCACGCGCAAGACGGAGGCTTCTCCGCATGACGATTCGCAAGGTGGGTGTGGTGGGCTGTGGGCTCATGGGCAGCGGCATCGCGCAGGTGAGCGCGCAGGCGGGGTTCGCGACCGTGGTGCGCGAAATCTCGCGTGAGGCGCTCGACAAGGGCCTGGGCTCGATCCGGAAGTTCCTTCAGGGCGGCGTGGACAAGGGCAAGCTCGCGGCCGCCGACATGGAGAAGACGCTCGCCAACCTCCACGGAACGGTGGAGCTCAAGGACCTCGCGGACTGCGACCTGGTGATCGAGGCGGCGGTCGAGAACCTGGCACTCAAGCGCGAGCTGTTCGCCGCGCTCGATCAGACGTGCAAGCCGGAAGCGCTGCTGGCCTCCAACACCTCGAGCCTCTCGATCACAGAGCTTTCGACCGCCACCCGACGGCCCGAGAAGATCCTGGGGCTGCACTTCTTCAATCCGGTCCCGCTCATGAAGCTGGTCGAGGTGGTGAAGACCATCCGCACCGGCGAGGAGCCGGCGCGGGCGGTGTCCGAGTGGTGCCGCGCGATCGGCAAGACGGTGGTGACGGTGGGCGATTCCACCGGCTTCGTCGTGAACCGGCTGCTGGTGCCGTACATGCTGGACGCGGTGCGTGTCTACGAGCAGGGGCTGGCGAGCCGCGACGACATCGACAACGCGATGAAGCTGGGCTGTGGCCACCCGATGGGTCCGCTGTTCCTCGGCGACTACGTGGGGCTCGACACCACGTATTACATCGCCGAGATCATGTTCGAGGAGTTCAAGGAGCCACGCTTCGCCCCGCCCCCGCTGCTCAGGCGGATGGTGCTGGCGGGGCTCCACGGGCGGAAGACCGGCCGCGGCTTCTACGATTGGAGCACCAACCCGCCCTCGTGAGCGAAACCAGCGCGGGCCGCTCGAGTCACGGAGGAGATCGATGCTGACCGACAAGACAATGGCCGTGCTCGGCGCCGGCAAGCTGGGCGAGACCCTGATCCGCGGTCTGCTCGACGCGGGCGCGATCCGCGCCGCGCAGATCACCGTGACCGCGGCGCACGAGGAGCGCGTGGCGAAGCTGCGCGACAGTCTCGGGGTCGGCGCAGCCGGGTCCAACCGCGAGGCCGCGCGCGGCGCCGATCTCGTGCTGGTCGCGGTCAAGCCGCAACAGGTCCCGATCGTGCTCGCCGAGATCCGCGACGTGCTCGAGCCGCGTCAGCTCCTGATCTCGGTCGCCGCCTCGGTCAGCACCGCGTTCATCGAGAAGCACCTCGACCGGCCGGTGCCGGTGGTGCGCGCGATGCCCAACACTCCGGCGCTGCTCAAGCGAGGCATGACCGCGGTGGCACCCGGGACCCACGCGCGCAAGGAACACCTCGATCTCGCCCGCTCCATCTTCAGCGCCGTGGGCCGTGTGCTGACGCTGGACGAGAAACACATGGACGCGGTCACCGGGCTCTCCGCGAGCGGGCCGGCGTTCATCTACATCGTCATCGAGTCGCTGGCCGAGGGCGGGGTCAAGGTCGGCCTGCCGCGCGACGTCGCGACCGAGCTCGCGGCGCAGACCGTGCTCGGTGCCGGCGCCATGGTGCTCGAGACCGGGGAGCATCCCGCCAAGCTCAAGGACCTCGTGACCACGCCCGCCGGCTGCACCATCGACGGCATTCTCGAGCTGGAGGAGGGCGGCCTGCGCGTCACGCTCATCAAGGCGGTGGTGCGCGCCACCGAGCGCGCGCGGGAGCTGCTCGAGAGCTGAGTGCCCCCGTGATCCGCGATCCCGAGCGGCGCGGCCGGGCGCTCGCCGACTTCTACCGCGCGGTCGCGCCCCGCCTGTTCCACGATCTCGAGGAGTCCGGCCTGCTGCCGGAGGGCTCGGAGGCCGGGGCGGCCGAGCGCGTGCGCGCCGAGTGGGAGTGCTTCGCGCTCTACGCCTGCGTGCGCGGACTGGTGGCGGCCGGTGGGTTCAATCAGGAGACCGCGGCCGCGATCGACGCGCTGCACGAAAGTGTGCTCTCGAGCGAGCTCGAGCCTGTGCCCGGGCCGGAGGCCGTCGGCCGGCGGCGGGTGCTGGTCTCCGAGCGCTACGCCGAGTACGGCGCGATCGGGCAGGAAGGCGGCGCGTCGGGCGCCGCGAGCGTAACGGCGAGGCTCGGGGCTGCCGCGGCTCGGCACATGGTGGCCCCGCTGCCGCCGGGCGACGCGCTCTGCGAGATGGCGGGCGCGCTCCACGAGGCGCTGGCCGAGGGCGCGGCGGAATCGGTCCGGAGCGCCGAGTGAGCAGGGCGGCGCCCTCCTTCATGTATCACTTGAAGTCGGCGCCCCCGCTCCCGCCTTTGCTCGACGCCGTGGCCCGGCTGGAGCGCGCAGGGATCGTTTGCGCCGTCGGCGGCAGCGGGCTGCTCGCGGCGTTGAGCCCTACCGACCGGGTTCGCGACTGGGACCTCACCACCGACGAGCCGCTCGAGCGCATCGTGCCGCTCTTCGAGCCTGGCGAGGTCGCGACCTTCGGCCCGAAGGGCGTTCACGCCGATCGCAAGCTCACGCTCGCGGGCGGAGTGGTCGAGATCATCTGCGGCTTCGCGTTCCGCTCCGAGGGCGGCGTGGTCCGAGTCCCAACGGTGGTGCGCGAACGGCGCGATGGCATCCCGCTCGGAAGCCCGGAAGCCTGGGCGGTCGCGTACGCGCTGCTCGGGCGCGGCGAGAAGGCGGAGGCGCTGCTCGGCTGGCTCGAGGCCAATGGCGCCGACGACGCCGTGCTCGGGGGGCTGCTCGCCGAACCACTGCCGCCCGATCTCGCGCGCCGGCTCGGCGCACTGCCCCGCCGGCCCACTTCAAGTAGTACTTGAAGTCGCGCGCGGCTCACCGGGTGTCGCGCGAGGCGCCAGGCGCCTCCCCCGGCGCGAGCGCCCGCAATGTGGCGTGCTCGAACTGGTACACGTGCCACCCGCCCTCGCCGCGAACGGCCCCGAGCGACTCGTAGAATCGGATCGAGGGCTCGTTCCACTCGAGCACCGCCCAGGACAGCCGCCAGCATCCGCGCGCCGCGGCCTCCTTCGCGACCGCGAGCAGGAGCGCGCGGCCGAGCCCTTTCCCGCGACGCGCCGGCTCCACGTAGAGATCCTCGAGCCACATCATGGGCTCGGTGCGGAAGCTGGAGTAGATGAGGTGGAAGAGCGCGTAGCCCGCGAGCGTGCCGCCCTCGTCGACGATAAGACACTCGATCAACGGCCGTGGCGCGAACAGGTGCTCGGCCAGACGCTCGGCCGATCCGGTGACTCGGTGCTCGAGCTTCTCGTAGGCCGCGAGCGAGCGCACCAGCTCCCACACGCGCGGCACGTCCTCGCGCCGGGCGGGGCGGATCACGCGGCGGCTCCCGCGCGGCTCGCGGCGCGGCGCCGGGAACGCATCGCTAGTCCCCGATCACCTTGATGAGCACGCGCTTCTTCCGCCGGCCGTCGAACTCGCCGTAGAAAATCTGCTCCCACGGACCGAAGTCGAGCTTTCCGCCGGTGATCGCCACCACCACTTCGCGCCCCATGACCTGGCGCTTCAGGTGCGCGTCGGCGTTGTCCTCGCCGGTCAGGTTGTGACGGTACTGCGTGGTGGGTGCATGCGGGGCGAGCTTTTCCAGCCACGCCTCGTAGTCGTGATGAAGCCCGGATTCGTCGTCGTTGATGAACACGCTGGCGGTGATGTGCATGGCGTTGACCAGCACCAGCCCCTCCGCGACGCCGCTCTCGCGCACCACGCGCTCGACCTCGGGCGTGATGTTGACGAAGGCGCGCCGCGCGGGAACGTTCATGACCAGGTAGTCGGTGCGGGACTTCACGCGCCGCAGCGTAGCACGGGCGCCGGGCGGCGACGCCGGCTTGAGGGGTCGGAGGTCGTCTGCTACGTTCCGGCTCCCGCGCGCATCCAACCCTCGTTCATTCCCGGGCGCGCGGTGACGCGTGTCTCCAACCCGACCTCACCGACTCTCTCAATTTCAAGGAGCATCCCCGTGTCCAGCAACGGACTTCCCGAGATCGTCATCGTCTCCGGCGCGCGCACGCCGATGGCCGAGTGGATCGGCGGCAAGCGCGGCGACGGACTTCCCGGCGGCGCGCTCGCCACGATTTCCGCGATCGACCTGGGTGCGGTCGCCGCGCGCGGCGCGATCCAGCGCGCCGGCATCGACCCCGCCATCATCGACCACGTCGTGATGGGCAACGCGCTCCAGACTTCGGGCGACGCGCTCTACGGGGCGCGCCACGTGAGCTTGAAGTCCGGGGTGCCGAAGGAGGTGCCGGCACTCACCGTGAACCGGCTGTGCGGCTCCGGGATCCAGAGCGTGGTGAGCGCCGCGCAGATGATCCAGCTGGGCGAGGCCTCGTGGGTGCTGGCGGGCGGGATGGAGAACATGAGCCAGGCGCCGCACGTGCTGCGCGGGGCGCGCGCCGGGATGCGGCTCGGGCCGGGCGGGGCGCTCGAGGATTCGCTGTTCGTCGCGCTCAAGGACAGCTACTGCGGCTTCTTCATGGCGCAGACCTCGGACAACCTGGCGAAGAAGTTCGGCATCACGCGCGAGCAGCAGGACGAGTTCGCGCTGCGCAGTCACCGGCTCGCGAACGAGGCCAACACCAACGGGCGCTTCGCCGAGGAGCGGGTCGTGGTCGAGGTCCAGCAGGGCAAGAAGAACCTGATCGTGGACAAGGACGACCATCTCTTCCCCAGTACCTCGATCGACAAGCTGGCGGGGCTCCCCGCGGCGTTCGGCCCCGAGTCGTTCGTGACCGCGGGCAACGCCTCGGGCGTGGTGGACGGCGCGGCGGCGGTGATCGTGACCAGCGCGGAGCGCGCGCAAGCCGCCGGGAAGAAACCGCTCGGGTTCCTGCGCGCGTGGGCGAGCGTGGGCGTGGATCCCGCGACCATGGGGATCGGCCCCGCGCCGGCGATTCGCAAGACCCTCGAGCGCGGCGGCCTCACCCTCGACCGGATCGACCTGTTCGAGATCAACGAGGCGTTCGCCGGACAGTTTCTCGCGGTCGAGAAGGAGCTGGGGCTGGATCGCGAGAAGGTCAACGTGAACGGCGGCGCGATCGGCCTGGGCCATCCGCTGGGCGCCACCGGAACGCGGCTGGTCTACACCCTGCTGGTCGAGCTCGCGAAGCGCGGCAAGCGCTGGGGCATCGCATCGGCCTGCATCGGCGGCGGGCAGGGGATCGCGATTCTGTTGGAGCGGGCGTAGAGGCATCACGCGGCGCGAGCGCGAACCGACTCATCGCAGCAGGCAGGCTTTCTTGACGACCGTCGTGCCGCCCTGTGTGAGGCGGATGACATACACACCAGCGGGCCATCCCACGGGATCGATGCGTTCCACATGCGGCCCGGCCCGGAACGCCGACAGATCTCGCGCGTACTTACGGCGCCCCGCGATGTCGAAGACCTCGAGACGCCCCACGGCGGAGCCGGCCAGCGAAAACGCGACGTCGAAAAAGCCAGTCGCGGGGTTCGGTCGGGGCGCGGTCAGCACGAGGGACCACGGCGGAACGTCCACCCAGGTCTGCCCGAGGACGGTCTCGTAATCGGACGTTGCGACCTGGACCCGATAACCGTATCGGCGGCCCGGCTCGACGGAGGTGTCCTCGAACGAGACGCGCTCCGGCGAATCGAGTCTCACACGCCCGACTGGATCCCAGGAGGAATCTTCGTCGCGCCGGTACACCGTGCCTCCGGCGAAACCGGGACCGTGAATCTCCCACACCAGCCGGACGTGTTGCGCCGTGGCTTCGGCCGATCGGAACGACAAGACGGCGATGTCGGTCGGGCCGGCAAGCGTGTGAGTGCAGCTCACCGAGAGTTCCGGTGCGCCGCTCGGGAAGACCCGGAACGTGAGCGTGTGGCTTCCGGCGGCGGCGGTATCGGGAATCGGAATGCCAATGGTCGCGACCCCGAAGTTGAATCCACCCACTCTCTGACTTCCGGCAAGCGGAAAGGAAGGCCATGCGCGATCTGAGTCGAGGACGAAGACGAGATCCTGTGCGTCGCCTTCCGTATTGCCGAGGACGTAGCGCGTGCGCACAATCGTTCCGGGGATCGCCGCGATGCCGCCGGGGCACTCGACCGTCGGAGCCGTGCGAGGACCCCAGTTGAGCGCAAAGGTATTGTTCGTATTGCCGTAACTCAAGGATCCGCCATGCACGATGGCGCGATCGAACGCCGGATCGAATGCGATGGCGGCGTAGGCCCCCGCCGGGGAATTGGCGCCGCTGGGTGCGAGCCTTGTCCAGAGCCGCGGCCCCGGCTCGAAGGCCCACGCTTCGGACGGAGCGCCGCCGAGCACGACCATTCGATCCCGCGCCGCATCGTAGATCGCCCCATGTCCGGAGCGCGCGGACGGACCATCGGGGAGACGCGTCCACGTCGCGGGACCGGAGAGCGACAGAGACCACGCGTCGGAAAGTGCATAGGGCAGACTCGGATACGTGTCGGCCAGTCCTCCGAAAACGATCATGGCGACTCGACGCGGGTCGAAGATCGCCGAGGCTCGACCCCGCGCGTGCGGACGCGAAGACCCGACAGGGATCTGCGACCAGGTCGGAGTTCCTGCAAGACTGAGAGCCCACGCGTCGTCGTACTCGATTGCACCATCGCCACCGAAAATGACGAGGCGATCTCCGCGGGGATCGTAAACGGCGACATGTCCCTGGCGCGGGGCGGGTGGCGTCCCCGACGCGGCAAGCACACTCCACCGGGGCGTGCCGGGAAGCTCGAGCGTGTACACGTCGGCAGTGGGCCCGCCTCCGAAGATCAGGACCCGATC
This sequence comes from uncultured bacterium, assembly GCA_964650245.1. GTDB lineage: Bacteria > Eisenbacteria > RBG-16-71-46 > RBG-16-71-46 > RBG-16-71-46 > WS-2. Next base: position 13,756 of record CAZYQK010000027.1, read on the forward strand.
GCGGATCGGATCCAGTGTCGCCGAAAACCCGCCGGCGAGCGGCGGAGCCGTACCTGAGACGGCGAGCTTTCGCCAGGTCGGGAACGATCCGAGCGAGACTTCCCACACCTGGCGGGTGGTCACATTCTGGCTGAGGTCGCCCATCACGAGCATCCGCCCTCTCGTCGAATCGTAGACCGCATGGGGGTATGCCAGGGGCGGCGGTGCCACCCCCGCGGCGAGGAGCTCGCTCCATGATTCCGGTGGCGACAGAGATAGGGCCCACGTCTCCTCCGTGTAACGAAAGATCTGCGTATGTCCCCCCACCACCAACATTCGATGTCGAGCGTGGTCGACGACGGCCCCGTGCGAGTTGCGGCCGGGTGGCGCTCCCGGCGGCTCGAGGCGGCTCCACGCCGGTGGGTCCCCGAGCGAAAGACTCCAGGTTTCGCCAAGAAGCGACGCGGCATAACCGGCCCCGTATCCGCCGTAGACGATTACGCGGTCACCCGACGAGTCATAGACGGCGCTGTGTCCCCAGCGCGCGCTGGGCGGCGGGCCGCTCGGCAGAATGAGCTGCCAGGTGGGATTTGCCGTCAACGATAACGCCCAGGTGTCGTTCAGGCTGTCCGCAACGGACCCGGCTCGCTCGCCCCCGAAGATGATCATGCGATTGCGCCGCGTGTCGTACGTTGCCGAAAAGCGGGACCGTGCGACCGGCAGTGCCCCTGCCGCGTCGACCAGGGACCATGCCGGCGCCGGCGAAAGTCTCAACATCCACAGCTCGTTCGTGCGATTCTCGGATTCGAGCACACCTCCAAACATGAAGACCGCGCCATGCGCCGGGTCGTAGACAGCCGCATGGTGAGCCCGATGCCTTGGAAGCGGGCCAGCGGGGTGAAGCTCCCGCCACGCGGGCATGCCCGTCAGGTCGAGTTCCCACACATCCACGTCGGGCAATCCTGTGTTGCCCCCGATCACGATGATCCGATGACGCATGGGGTCGTAGGTCGCGGTATGTCCAGAACGGGGGAGCGGTGGGATGCCTCGGGCCGCCAGCGTCGCCCAGCGAACATCCCCGGTGAGAGGCAAGGCGACCAGATCTCCGAAGCGGGGACTCGTGGACTGATTCGGCCGACCGCCGTAGGCGATGAGCCGGTCGCCCACCGGGTCGTAGATCAGCGAATGGTCGGCGCGGCTTTCGGGCACATCACCGAACCGGGTCCACCTTCCGTCGTCCGCCGCGCGGGATGGAGGCGAAGCGAGCGCCACCATCGCCGTCAGGAGGAGCAGAATCCTGACGGAGTGCCGGCTCGCTGAAGCGTTCACGAGTGTCACCTGTGTGAGGAAAGCAACGGGGTGCGGAGCGGCATGTGGACGCGGAGATAGTAACCGAACCCCGAGCGGACGCAGAGACCTTACTCCATACGTTCCGCTCGGCCTGCAAGCCCCGTAGCGAATTCGAGTATTCGGCCCGCGCGGCGCTGGAAACGTCGAGGGCCGGGTCCTCCCGCCGCTTGTCCCCGCGCGCGCGCGCTCAGTTCGTCGTGAGATCCCGGACCGCCGCGGGCGGCGTGACGTCGGCGCCCCCCACTTCGAATGCTCCCATGTCGGGCGCGGCGCCCGAGAAGCCGTCGTTGATCCCCGGCAATCGGATCGCGCCGTCGATCGCGGGGCTTGCGGGCCGCAGGGTGTAGTCGCCGCTCGCGGGCGCGGTGAACAGCGGGTCGCCGGCGCGGCCGTTCAACTCGAAGCCGAGCGCCGATCGCACCGCGGCCAGCGTGGCGTAGCCGATCCCCTTCCAGTAGAACAGGCTCGGGTAGTTCGTGTAGAGCAGGTCGCCGTCGAAGTCGTTCCCGGTCTGGCTCTCCCCCGCGTCGTCACCTACCGCGGGCTGGCCGTTGCCGACCAGGATGTTGTTCCGGAAGTGCATGTTCGAGTACGGGCCGGTCGGATAGACCGGCCCGGTGTTGGCGTTCGCGCTCACGATGGTGTTGTGGCAGATCCAGGTCTGGCCGGTGCTCGAGATCGAGAACTTGAAGCCGCCCTTGCGGTAGTTGCTGAAAGTGTTGAACAGCACGTACTCGGGCCCCTGCAGGCTGGGCGCGATGGACATGGCGTTGAGGGGATTCACCACGCGGTTGCGGTAGACGCGCATGTTGATGGCGCCGAAGGACTCGGTCTCGAGGCCGTCGTCCGCCACGCCGTCGATCAGGTTGTCGTGGATGTCGGTGTCGGCCGCGATGTCCTCGGTCGAGGTGTCGCCGCCCGAGTCGATGCCGTCGAAGGTGCCGCGCACGGTGTTCCAGCGGATCACGTTGCCGCGGCCCCCGCGGTTCGAGATCCCCTGCTGCTCTTCCTCGTGGCCCTTGGTGGCGGCCCAGGGCCAGCCCGAGATGCGCGGATCGCGGCACAGGTTGTTCTCGACCAGGTTGTCGGCTGCGAGGACGCGCAGGTAGATCTCCTTGCCGCCGTTGGTATGGACGTGGTTGTTGGTCACCACGCAGTGGCTGGCGCCGCGCAGCGCGATGCCGCTCGCCGCGAGGGTGGTGCCGAAGTGGCGGACCTCGAAGCCGGTCATCATCCAGTAGGCGACGTCGAGATAGACTCCGATGTCGAGCCGCGCGACGTGGACGGTGTGGCCCGACGGGGAGCTCAGGTCCTCGAGCTTCACGTAGATCCGCCCGCCTTCCGCGGCCCAGCCCTGCGTCATCCCGTTCGCGTTGGCCTGAAGCGCCGCGAGACTCGCGTGGTGGTAGAGCCGCTGCAGACTGTCCACGCACACCAGCCGGGTGGCGCCTGCGAACGGCAGGCTGAAGACGCCGCCGCCGTCGTCGCGCCAGTCGGCGCGGTTGAGAAAGGCGGGATCGGATCCGTCGAGCACCACACCCGCGCCGTCGGCGACCAGATGGATGGGGCTGGCCGCGGTCCCGGAGACCGTGGCGTCCAGCATCTGGTAGTAGACGCCGGGCTTCACGCGAATCTCGTCTCCCGGCTGCACCCGCGCGGCGGCGGCCAGGAGCGTGGAGAAGGGGAATCCCGGCGTGCCGGGATTGGAGTCGCTGCCGCCGGTCGCGACCCACCACGTGGTGCCGGCCGGGCTCGAGGGCAGCCCCGCGCGGGTGCGCGTGGTACCCGTCGCGCCGCCGCCGCCGTCGGGGTCGTCGATGGTGGCGCGGAGTTCGTATGGCGTGTCTTCCGCGAGCCACAACACGCTTCCCGCCCAACGCTGGTTCGTGATGCGCGTCATGCCGACGCCCGCGTTCCAGGTGGCGCTTCCGGCCGGCCGCCACTCGAGCCGCGCCGTGGCGTTGGCGTTGGCGTCGCCGGTGTATGCGAGCCGCACGCCGACGTTGTTGAAGGTGGGATAGAGCGCGAGGGCGCCGGGCACGGACGGGTTCTGCGCCGCGGCCGGCGTGGCCGCGAGCAGTCCCAGTGCCAGAAGTGCGATCGCTCTCGTCATGGGCTCCGGAACTCCTTGAAGTCGTATTGCCCTGGCCGGGACTGCGAGTTGCAATACCCGCGGGTCGCAAAGGCCGGGACCCTCGTGAACCCGCGCAGTTGAATCAATTTCCGTGCCCCGGTCAAGACCCGCACGCGGGAGCGGCACCTTCCCGGGTATCGCGCGGCGCAGCAGACGCTCGCGGTCCGCGAGCACGCGCGAATCCTGCCGGTCCGGAGCGTCCGGCGGTGATTTACTTGCCGGGCTCTCCCCGTTCGGCTACACCTCACCGCCGTGGACGACCGCGACCTGATCTACGACTGGAATGAAGCGGGCGAGCGGTGGGTGCGGCCCCCGTTCCGGGTGCAGCTCGACGACGAGACGCTGCGCGACGGGCTCCAGTCGCCGTCCGTCAAGAGCCCGCCGATCGAGCAGAAGCTCGAGATCCTCCATCTCATGGAGCGGCTCGGCATCGACACCGCCGACATCGGATTGCCGGGCGCGGGGCCGCACGTGATCAAGGACGTCACGCGCCTGGCGCAGGAGATCCACGACGCGAAGCTCGGGATCCGCGCGAACTGTGCGGCGCGCACGCTGCTCCAGGACATCACGCCGGTGATCGAGATCTCGCAGAAGGTCGGGATCCCGATCGAGGTCTGCACCTTCATCGGCTCCTCCCCCATCCGCCAGTTCGCCGAGAACTGGACGCTCGACATGATGCTGCGCCACACCGAGGACGCGGTGACCTACGCGGTCACGAACGGACTGCCAGTGATGTACGTCACAGAGGACACGGTGCGCGCGCAACCCGCGACCCTGCGGCAGCTCTTCCTCGCCGCGATCCGCTGTGGTGCTAAGCGGCTGTGCCTGTGCGACACCGTGGGGCACGCCACGCCCACGGGCGCCGCGAACATTGTGCGCTTCGCGCTCGAGGTGGTGCGCGAGAGCGGTGCTTCTGTGGAGCTCGACTGGCACGGGCACTGCGATCGGGGTCTCGCGGTGGTCAACACGCTGGCCGCGATCCGCGCCGGAGCAACGCGGGTTCACGGCTGCGCGATCGGGATCGGCGAGCGGGTCGGAAACACGCCGATGGACCAGCTGCTGGTGAACCTCCGGCTGCTGGGCTGGATCGACAACGACCTGGGAGCGCTGACCGAATACTGCGAGCGCGTGAGCGAGAGCACCGGCGTGCCCGTGCCTCCCAACTACCCGGTGGTGGGGCGCGACGCCTTTCGCACCGGGACCGGGGTGCACGCCGCCGCGGTCATCAAGGCCTTCAAGAGGGGCGAGGACTGGCTCGCCGACCGCGTCTACTCCGGTGTGCCGGCCAGCATGGTCGGGCGTCACCAGCAGATCGAAGTCGGGCCCATGAGCGGCGAGAGCAACGTCGTCTTCTGGCTCGAGCGCCGCGGCATCGCGGTCAGCCCGGAGCGCGTCCACGCCGTGTTCCAGCGTGCGAAGAGCGTGGACCGGGTGCTGACCGACGAGGAGATCCGCGCCGTGCTCAAGGCCCTCGACGAGACGCGCGTCAGGGGTTGAGGCCACCCGCGGGGGCCGACCCGTTCCTCAAGGAGTCGTGAATGTCCAGGACCTACAACATCGCGGTGATCGGGGGCGACGGCATCGGACCCGAGGTAGTGCGCGAGGGCCTCAAGGTGCTCGAGCGCGCGGCCGCGATCGAGGGCTTCGGCGTGAAGCTCACCTCGTATCCATTCGGCGCAGAGCACCACCTGAAGACGAAGGAAGTGCTGCCCGACCCGGCGTTCGAGGAGATCCGGGGCCACGACGCCATTCTGCTGGGCGCGATCGGCGACCCGCGCGTCCAGGTCGGCTTCCTCGAGTTCGGCATCATCGCGCGGCTCCGCTTCGGGCTCGACCTCTACGTCAATCTGCGGCCGGTCAAGCTCTACGCGGAGCACCTCTGCCCGCTCAAGGACAAGCGGCCCGAGGACGTGGACTTCATCGTGGTGCGCGAGAACACCGAGGACGCATACGCCGGCATGTACGGCTACTTCAAAAAGGGCACCCCCGACGAGTTGGCCACGCAGGAGATCCTATTCACGCGCAAGGGTACCGAGCGCATCATCCGCTACGCGTTCGATCTGGCGCGGAAGCGGAGCAAGGCGAAGAAGCTCACGCTGGTGGACAAGGCGAACGCGGTGCGGGCGATGGACCTCTGGACACGCACCTTCGAGGAAGTGGGACGCGAGTATCCTGACATCGCCCGAGAGCACGCCTACATCGACGCCGCCGTCATGTGGTGCGTCAAGAACCCGGAGTGGTTCGACACCGTGGTCACGAGCAACATGTTCGGCGACATCCTGACGGACCTCGCGGCCATGATCCAGGGCGGCCTCGGCGTCGCGGCGAGCGGCAACATCCATCCCGGGCGTGTGAGCCTGTTCGAGCCCATCCACGGCTCTGCCCCCAAGTACGCGGGGAAGAACGTGGCGAGCCCGGTCGCCACCATCATGGCGGTGCAGATGATGCTCGACTATCTGGGCGAGACGCGCGCCGCCGCGCGTATCGAGGAGACCGTGGCCGGGCTCCTGCGCTCGAAGCGCATCCCCTCGCTGGGCTCCGACTCGGGGCTGAGCACGAGTGCGGTGGGCAATCTGGTGGTGGAGGCGCTCTCCTCGACCGTCGCGAGCTGAGCGCCCGCCTCGCGCTCAGGCGCCGTCGCCGCCCTCCGGCGACAGGAAGCGCTCGATCCACCGATAGCCTTCGAGCACCAGCAGCGCGAGCACAGTGCCGACGGTCGCGAGCGAATAGGCGTGGACGCCCACCGCCACGCCGATCGCCGCCACCATCCACACGCTCGCGGCGGTGGTCAGGCCGTGCACGAACCCCTCCTGTCGCATGATGCTGCCCGCGCCGAGGAATCCCACGCCGGTCACCACGCCGTGGATGATGCGGGTGGGATCCACGTTGTGGCCGCCGCCGAAGGCGGCGATCGAGTGCTGGGTGAGGAGCACGAACATCGTGGAGCCCATGCACACCAGGGTGTGGGTGCGGAGCCCGGCGGGCTTGCGGCCCATCTGACGCTCCCAGCCCACCAGCGTGCCGAGCAGGGTGGAGACCAGCATCGCGACCAGATCGTGCATCTCGACCTCCTTGTCCTTGACACCCGCGACCTCGCGCCGCGGGGCGCGACACGTGACGGGCGCCGCCCTACTTGCGCTGGAACTTCGCCGGGCGCTTCTCGAGAAACGCCTGGAGTCCCTCGTGCATGTCCTCGCTCGCGGCGAGAATGCCGAATCGTCCGCTCTCGAAACGCAGCCCTTCATCGAGCGGCAGTTGCATCCCGCGCGTCACCGCCTCGAGCGCCGCGGCCACCGCGAGCGGACCGTTCTTGAGGATGGCCAGGGCGAGCTTCGTGACCTCCTCGCGCAAGGACGCGAGCGGCACGACGCGATTGACGAGCCCGATCCGCTCGGCCTCGTCGGCCTTGACGCGGCGGCCCGTAAGGATCAGCTCGAGCGCGCGTCCGGGACCGACGAGCCGCGGCAGGCGCTGGGTGCCGCCGTAGCCCGGGATGATGCCCAGCCCCACCTCGGGCAGGCCCAGCACCGCGTTGTCGGACGCGAGGCGGATGTGACAGGCCAGCGCCAGCTCGCAGCCGCCGCCGAAGGCGTAGCCGTTGACCGCGGCGATCACAGGCTTGGGGGAGCGCTCGAGCGCCTCGACCACGCGCTGACCGAAGCGCGAGATCTCCTCCGCGCCGCGCGGGTCCAGCACCGCCAGCTCGTTGATGTCGGCCCCGGAGATGAAGCTCTTCTCCCCCGCGCCGGTCACGATCAGCGCGCCCTGCGCGGGGTCGGCGACGAAGGCGCGGGCGCAGGCCTCGATCTCGGACAGGGTCTCGCGGTTCAGGGCGTTGAGCACGTCCGGGCGGTTCACGATCAGCGTGGTGAGCGCGCCATCGCGCTCGATCAATAGATTTCGATACGGCGTGGTGGTGGAGGTCGTCATGTCGGACTCGACCGGGCTGGAGTTGATCACCGAGACAAGTGCTCCCCTCTGAGTGCAGCGCGGCAGTATAGGCAGCGGGTCGCGATGCCGGCAAGCGCTGCCCCGCGCGCCGCGCAGTAAACATTCATGCGCGGCTTCGAGCCGGCCGCGCTTGTGCCGTGCCCGGGCGCGGCCTAGTATCGCGCGTCTGACGTGCACGCCTGCCCCGGAGGAGCGCCGATCATGACGGATGCGTCCCAGGCCGCGAGCCCACCCAACGCGCAACGGCTGATGGCCGAGCTCCAGTTCCTCTCCGAGCTCTGCAAGGTGGTGGCGTCCAACTCCGAGCTTCAGCCCATTCTCGACTGGATCGTCCAGAAGACGACCGGACTGCTCGCGGCCGACGAAGGCTCCATCAAGCTGCTGAGCCCCGATGCGGGCGAGCCCGCCGCGAAGACGCTGATCAGGAGGGAAGCGAAGGGCATCTCCGCGGGATCCTGGCCGCAGGCGGTCAGCATGAGCGTGATGGGCTACCTGCTTCACCGCGGGGAGGCGCTCGCCAGCCCCGACCTTCTGAACGATTCCCGCTTCCCCGGGTTGCGGGGCGCGACCTCGCGCATCCGCGCGGTGCTCGCGGTGCCGCTCAAGGTCGAAAACCGCATCACCGGGATGCTGGCGGTGACCCAGGCAGCGCCGGGGCGGCAGTGGCTGCCGAACGAAGAGCAGCTGCTCGCGATCGTGGCGAGTAACTCGGCGGGAGTGATCGAGCAGGCGCGGCTCCGGGTCGAGGCCCTGGAGATGGAGGAGCTCGAGAAGGAGACACGCCGGATGGAGCGCGAGCTCAAGCTGGCGCGCGAGATCCAGATGAGCCTGGTCCCGGCGGGCCCGCTGGTGGTGGGCCCCTGGGAGGCGAACGGGACCGTCGTGCCGGCGCGCATGGTGGGCGGTGATGCCTTCGACTACTTCCCGCTTGGCGACGGACGCTTCGGCATCGCGATCGCCGACGTCTCCGGTAAGGGCGTGCCCGCGGCCATTCTCATGTCCAACGTGCAGGCTTCGCTGCGCGCCTTCTGCGACGGGCGCTGGCCGATCCGCGACGCCATGCGCCACGTCAACCAGAGCGTGGTGCGCACCGCGGCCAGCGGCAAGTTCATCACCATGTTTTATGCCGAAATCGATCCGGAGGGCTCGCGACTGCGCTACATCAACGCCGGCCACAATTATCCGCTGCTGCGGCGCGCGGACGGCGCGGTCGAGGAGCTGCGCGAGGGGGGCACGCCGCTCGGCATCTTCGCCGACGCCGACTTCGCGCAGGGTGAGGTTCCGTTCCATCCCGGCGACGGGCTCATGCTCTACAGCGACGGCATCTCGGAGGCGATCGACACCTCGGGGCTCGAGTTCGGGGAGGAGCGCCTGCGCACACTGTGGCAGCGGTACGGCGTGCGCCCGCCTTCGGAGGTGATCGGCGTGGTGCTCGAGGACGTCGCGTCGTTCCGCGGCAACGCCGGGCAGAGCGACGACATGACGCTGGTGGTGCTCGGCACCCGGGGCGCCTGATCCCGCTCAGGGCCCTAAGGTGAAGCGCCTCGTCCTGCTCGCGGCGGCGCTGCCCGCCGCGGCCGTCGTGCTGATCGCGATCGTCGCCGCGGTCCAGATCGCGACGATCGACGTCGCGTCGCTCTCGACCCGCACCCCGCGCCGCACCGCCCTCATGCGCGTGCGGGAGGCCGAGGCCGCGCGCCAGCACCGCGTTTTCCGCATCGACCAGCGCGGCGTGCCCTACGAGCGAATTTCGCCCACGCTACGCCGCGCCGTGCTCATCGCCGAGGACGACGCGTTCTACTCGCACGGCGGGCTCGACTGGAACGAGATCCAGGCCGCGGCCCGCCGCAATCTCGAAGCACGGCGGATCGTGCGGGGCGGAAGCACCATCACGCAGCAACTCGCGAGGAATCTCTACCTGGGTGGCGAGCGCACTCTCACCCGCAAGCTCAAGGAGGTCGGCCTCGCGATCCGCCTCGAGCGCGCGCTCTCCAAGCGGCGCATATTCGAGCTCTACCTGAACCTGATCGAGTGGGGCGACGGCGTCTACGGTGCGGAAGCGGCGGCGCGGCGCTATTTCAGAGTGCCGGCCGCCTCGCTCGACGCGCGGCAGGCGGTGCTGCTCGCGGCGATCGTCATCAACCCGCGCCGGTTTTCACCGCTCGATCCCGCGCCACGCATCGAGCGCCGCGCGCGGAACATCGCGTCGCGCATGCGTCGGCGCGGGATGCTGACCGAAGAGGAGTATCTGGCCGCGATCGGACGCGCGCCCGCGCCGCAGGAGGGGTGGTTGCGCCGGATCTTCGGCGGGCTGTTCGGCGGGGCGCCGGACACGGCCGCCGCACCGCCCGAAAAACTTTTCGCACCCGCGGACTCGGACACGGCGGCCGGCGCGATCGCGGACTCGACCGGCGGCTGACGCCGACTCAGGCCGGGGCGAGCGCTTCCTTCACCAGCCGCGAGACCACGCTGCCCTCGGCGCGGCCCCTGACCTGCGCCATCACCGCCCCGATCACCTTGCCCATGTCCCTGGGGCCCGCGGCCCCGGTGCCGGCGACGGCCTCCCGCACCAGCCGGCGCAGCTCGTCCTCGGAAAGCGCCGGGGGCAGGTACTTCTGGGTCACCGCGATCTCCTGCTCCTCGCGCGGCACACGTTCGGCCCGGCCCACCCGGCGCAGCTCGTCGATCACCTCCCGGCGTTTCTTGACGTAGCGCTGCAGCACCTCGATCTCCTCCTCGACGGTGAGCGAGGCGTCCTTCGGCTTCCGAGTCTTGGCCTCCATGAGCGCGGACTTGAGCATGCGCAGCGTGCTCAGGGTGTCGGCGTCGCGCGCCTTCATGGCGGCCGCAAAATCGGCCTGAAGGCGATCGAGAATGGTCGGATCGGACATGCGGACCTCTCAGGATGGGACGCACGCGGCGGCGAAAGCGGCGGTCGCGCGCTCCAGGGTGGCGAGTGACTCGGCGAACCGCACCGGCTCGCCGCCGAGCGCGATGCGCACGCCGCGCGAATCTCCGAAGAAACGCCCGGGCGCGATGGCGAGGTCGAAACGCTCGAGCGCGAACGCGCTGAGCGCATCGCCGAGCCCCTCCCCCGCGAACGCGGCCCACGCCGTGTTGCCGCTCGGTGGCCCGGCGAGCACGAGCGGCGCGAGCCGCGGGGCGGTCTGCCCAAGCACGGGGTGGTTGCGCGCGAGCAGTGCCAGGGTCCGCGCCCGGAGCGCGTCGAGATGGGGCACCAGCTCGAGCGCGAGCGCCACGCTGGGCAGCGCCGGCAGCGCCGAGAGCGCGGTGTGGGCCTCGCCGCAGCGTTCGAGCGCCGCGGCCGATCCCGCGATCCACCCGATTCGCAGGCCCCCGAGCCCGTACGACTTGGTGAGCGAAGCGGTCGCGACCCAGCGCGGCGAGTGATTCGCCGCGGTGCCGAGCGGGCGCGGCGACGCGTCGCGGAAGGTTTCGTCGCAATGGATCCAGAGCCCGTGGCGTTCGGCCAGCGCGGTGAGCGCCGCGGCCGCGCTCGCCGCGATCGCGTCCCCCGAGGGATTGTGGAGGTCGGAGATCACGATCATGCGGGTCGCGGGCGAGAGCTGGGCCTCGATCGCGGCGGCGAATGCCGCCGCTTCGGCGCGGATCGGGCGCGGAAACGGGCGCACGCGGGCGCCGAAGAGCGCGGGCACCACACGGTGCGGCTCGTAGCCGGGCGATTCCACCAGCACCTCGTCGCCGGGCTTGAGCAGCGCACCGTAGACGCAGGCGTTCGCCTCGCTCGCGCCGGCCGTCACGTGCACCCGGCCCCCGGGCGCCGAGAGCCGCGCCCCGAGCGCCGCCTCGAGCCGCTCGAGCAGGCTGTAGCCCTCGTTCGCGAGCCCGGCGCGGAACGGGAGACCCAGCGCTGCGAGATCGGGAGCCACGACGGCGCTGTCCGCGAGATCGAAGCGGTGACGCCCGTTGTGGGCGCGGGCCCAGCCGATGTGCTCCATCGCGACGCGAGTCATGGTGCGCGAAGATAGCACGGCGTGCAGGAGAGCGGCGAAGCGCCGCCCGGTCCGCGGCGCCGGGTCAGGGCTCGGGCTGCAGCGGCAGCTCGAGACCCACCGTGTAGATGATGTTGTCGAGTCGCGTGAAGTCGTAGCGGCTGTTGTGCTCGACTCCGGCGCGGAGCCAGCCCTTCTTCAGATCCACCGCCCAGCCGACCGAGCCCTTGCTCGCGGGCGCCAGCGTGTACTGGAGCCAGTTGGTCTCCTCGAAGGCGAGCCGGAGCCGCAGCGGCATGACCCACAGGTCTTCGCCTCGCGGGTCGCGAATGACGGTCCACGAGAAGAAATTGTAGGACGACCAGTAGTAGTCGGAGCCGGCGCTCAAGACCCAGTCGGTCGAATCGCTGGTCACGATCGGGCTCGCGGCCAGCCGCAGCACGGTGTGGTCGCTCAAGACCTGGTCGGTTCCGAAGGTGAAGCGTTCGGCGCGCTTCTCATGCCGCCACTGCACGGTGTAGACCGAGCGGTGCGAGTCTCGAAGGTGGAGCCCGATCTCGGGCCGGAACTGGTCCTCGCCCCGCACGAAGTCCCAGTACTCGAGCTGGACGTGGAAAGGCCCCGGCACCCAGTAGGCCAGCACGTCGCGCAGGTCGTTGTCGTTGCTGAACGACCAGTAGCGGAACTGCGCTCCGGTGTAGGGCACGGCGGCCGCGGCCGGCGCGGCGCCGAGGCTCGCGAGCAGCCCCAGCGTGAGAACGGCGTGCGCGCGCTTCATTCGATTCGATCCTTCGGCCCGCGCCGCGGGCGCATGCTCCGGGACACGAAGCGGAACCAGAACCAGATCAGCACGGACAGCGTGCGGAGCACGGTGTTGATCGCTCCGTAGACCGGGTAGAAGAGCAGCACCGCGATCGGCGCGCGGCGGCTCAAGCCTGGCACGCGCACCACGAAGTAGGGATAGAGCTCGAACATGAGGTAGCAAAGATAGAGGACGAGCCCCCACCAGCGCAGCCCGGGGGTGAGCGCGATAATCACGATCGACCAGCTCTTGAGCGGGTCGCTCACCACCGTGTAGAGGTTGTACGCCATCTCGTAACGCAGGCGCCACGACACGCCCTTCCGCACCATGAGCCGGACGAAGTTCGCGAGCTGGTGGTAGAGCCCGGGGTACCAGCCGGTGAGGCGCTGTCGCAGCCACGATCCGATGCTCGAGGGCGCGACCGTCCACACCGGCTCGTTGGCGAACACGATCCTGCTGCGGTTCAGCAGGTGGATGATGGTGCGCTGCAGGTCCTCGCCCTGGAAAACGCCGGTGTGCTGGTGGTGGTAGCGGTTCAGGTGCTCGGTGCGGAACAGCCCCACCGCGCCCGATACGCAGCTCACCGACTGGGTGACGTCGTGAAAGCGCTTGCCGATCTCCATGCTCTTGCCGTACTCGTAGCGCTGGAGCGCCCCCAGAAAGTTGTTGCCGTGCGATCCCTCGCGGTTGCGGCGGTCCGGCAGCACGTGGAACGCGACCGCGTCATAGCCCTGGTCGGACAGCAGCGACGTCGGAAGGCGGGCGCCTCCCAGCCGCGTGTCGTCGTCGAGCAACAGGGTGTACGGCGTCGTGACGCGGTGCACCGCGTAGTTGATGGCGGCCGCCTTGCCCTTGCTCTTGTCGAAACGGTGGACTTCGACCCCGAGCGATGCCGCGACCTTCGAGGTGTCGTCGGCGCTGCCGTCGTCGATCACCAGGATGCGCTCCGGGCGCATGAACTTGGTGAGCTCGCCCACGGTCCCCGGCAGCTCATGCGCGCCGTTGCGGCACGGGATGACCGCCGTCACCAGCTCGGGATCGGAGCGGAAGCTCCTCGCCTCGTCGCGACCCAGCAGCTCGATGACGAGCTTGACGAAGTCGACGAGCGCGCAGAAGAGAACGACGAAGACGATGCCGTGAGACCAGTCCATGGCGAGGCCGGGACCCTCGGGCGGTGGAGTCAGCCACAGCTTCCAGAACGACCCCGGAGTTATCGGCACCGGCGCCTCCCGTGAGCAGCGGGTCGTGCGAGGGGGTTTCCCGCCCCGGTCGACGGGGCTTCGCGCTTGACCGCCATCGGGCCCGTCCCTACCCTCGCCCGCGCATTCTGCCATCCACCGCGGAGGAGAACCTGAATCGAGAGCAGCGCCTCGCCGAGCTGCGCCGGCGCCGGCAGCAGGCCGTGGCCGCGGGCGGACCCGAGCGCACCGCGAAGATCCACGCCCGGGGCTGTCTCACCGCGCGCGAGCGGCTCGAGCTGCTGCTCGATGCCGGCTCGTTCTCGGAGATCGGCAGCCACGTCGTCCACCGCTCGCGCGACTTCGGCATGGAGCAGAAACGCTACGTCGGCGACGGCGTGGTCGCGGGCTGGGGCACGGTGGACGGGCGCCAGATCTACGTCTTCGCCCAGGACTTCACCGTGTTCGGCGGCACCATGAGCGAGGCCAACGCGAAGAAGATCTGCGCCATCATGGATCTCGCGATGGACAACGGCGCGCCGGTGGTAGGCCTGAACGACTCGGGCGGCGCGCGCATCCAGGAAGGCGTGCTCTCCCTCGGCGCCTATGCCGACGTGTTCCTGCGCAACACGCTGGCGTCGGGCGTGGTGCCCCAGATCTCGGCGATCCTGGGCCCCTGCGCCGGCGGCGCG
>CAZYQK010000028.1:0-27247 GCA_964650245.1 uncultured bacterium
GGTAGGTGCGCCCGTCGCGCGCCGTGTAGTCCATCGCGATCGCGTGGGACTTGATGGTGATTCCCTTCTCGCGCTCGAGGTCCATGTCGTCCAGCACCTGCGCCTTCATCTGCTGGGGCAAAAGCGTGCGGGTCAGCTCGAGCAGCCGGTCGGCGAGCGTGCTCTTGCCGTGGTCGATGTGCGCCACGATGCAGAAGTTGCGGATGAACGCGAGGCGCGGGTCGCTCAAAATGCCCACCTCACCGCCAGCCGCGCGCCGCCGGCCGGCGCGCCGCCCTGGGGGAGCGCCGGATCGTGCCGGAACTCGAGCTCGAAACTGCGGAAATGGGCGTCCACGTATGCGTCGAGCAGCGCGTAGGTCAGGAGCCCTGCGGAGAGCCACTCGCGGCCCACCAGTTGATCGAGCCGGTCGTTGTAGAGCGCGACCACCGCGTTCTCGCGCACGATGTCGCCGTCGCGGCGCGCGGCCTTGACCATCAGCTCCAGGCGGTCCAGTGCGCGCCCGTCGTCGAGCATCCGCAGCCCGAGCATGGTCGCGGCGGCGTTCACTCCGAGCGCCTTGAGCCAGGCGCGGTTGTGCAGCTGGCCCCAGCCCGGGATGACGAGCGAGCGCAACATCACCCAGCGCGGCTGATCGAACCGCGACTCGCGAAGCACGGGGCCGGCGCCCGGCCGTGCCGGCCGGGCGCCGGAGGTCACCCCGCCGGGTTGCACGCGCAGCCGCGGCAGCTCGATCACGCCGGCCGGGCCCGCCCGCGCGCTGTCGGCCAGCACGCTGTCCCGCGCCACGACCGCAGGCGGCAGTTCCGCCGCGCGCCCCGGTGCTACCAGGCCCGCCCACCCGAGCGCGGCTCCCACCAGCAGCGCGAGGAGTGGCGGGAACGCGTGGGAATCGAACCCACCTCGGGCGCTCTGAACGCCCGACCGCAGGATTTGAAGTCCCCGGGGACCACCAGATCCCATTCGTTCCCCCGAACGCATCACGTGACGAAACGGCCGCGGTCGACACCCGTCCGATCCCGCCACGGCCTGGCGCTCACCGCGGCACGAGCTCGATCGCGCGCGTGCCGCGCGCCACCACCTCGCCCAGCTCCGCCACCCACACCCGCCGCCGCTTCAGCGCCGCGCACAGCGCCGGCGCGCGCCGCGCCGGCACCGAGATCAGGAGCCCGCCCGAGGTCTGCGGGTCGTAGAGCGCCAGCGTCATCGTCGGGTCGAGACCCCCGTGTTCCACCCCCGGGCCGTAGAACTCCCGGTTCCTCGCGAGCCCGCCCGGGGCCACGCCCCGCGCCGCGACCTCGAGCGTGCGCGGCAGGAACCAGCTCCGCGCCGGCCGGAGCCTCATGCTCACGCCGCTCGCGTCCGCCATCTGCAGCGCGTGGCCCAGCAGCCCGAAGCCGGTGACGTCGGTCGCCGCGCGCGCCCCGAACTCCACAGCCGCCTCGGCCGCCGCGCGGTTGAGCTGGGCCATGTGGCGCGTGAGACGGCGCGCGAGCGCCGGGTCCAGCTCCCCCTGCTTGAGCGCGGTCGAGAGCACGCCGGTGCCGATGGGCTTGGTGAGCAGCAGCCGATCGCCCGGCCGCGCGCCGGAGTTGAGGAGCAGGCGCCGGCGCCGCACCACGCCGGTCACCGCGTAACCGAACTTGAGCTCGGGATCGCGCACCGAGTGCCCGCCGATCACGCTGGTGTCCGCCTCCCGCATCTTGTCCTGTCCGCCGCGCAGGATCTCGCCCACCGCCTCGCGCGGGAGATCGTCCGGGAGGCAGAGCACCCCCAGTGCCGTGAGCGGGCGGCCACCCATCGCGTACACGTCGGACAGCGCATTGGCCGCCGCCACCTGCCCGAAGTCGTATGGGTCGTCCACCACCGGCGTGAAGAAGTCCACGGTCTGGACCAGCGCTTCGCCGCGGCCGTGGGCGAACACCCCCGCGTCGTCGAACGAGGACTGGTCCACGAGCACGCGCCGGTCGCGCCGCGCGCCTTTGAGACCGTCGAGAGCCGTGCGCAGGTCCGCCGGACCCAGTTTGGAAGCTCAACCCGCGCCGGCCACGTGCGCGGTGAGCCGCACTTCGATGCGGCGCCGTTCGGTCACCGGATCCGGATTCCCGTCGAGGTGCCAGGAACGGTCGAGGCCCGCGGCTCGGCGCTCAGAGATCCCGTCCCACCGCGACCGCTTCGATCTCGACGCGCGCCCCGCGCGGCAGGCCCGCCGCAGCCACGGTGGTGCGCGCCGGCGGTGCGGCCGGAAAGGCGCGGGCGTAGACCTCGTTCATCGCCTGGAAATCCTTCATGTCGGCCAAGAAGACCGTGGTCTTCACGACGTCGGCCAGGGTGAGGCCGGCGCCCGCCAGGACCGCGCTCAAGTTGGCCAGCACCTGCTCGGTCTGGGTCGCGACATCGGCGCCCCTGAGCTCGCCGCTCGCAGGATCGAGTGCCAACTGCCCCGAGGTGAACACCAGCCGCTGCCCGCCGTGGAGCCTCACCACCTGGGCCTGGCTGTAGGGGCCGATCGCCGCGGGCGCTCCGGGCACGTTGAGCGGGGTCCTCATCGCGTTCCTCTAGGCACGGGTCATTCGACGGTCACGCTCTTCGCCAGGTTGCGCGGCTGGTCCACGTCGCAGCCGCGCAGCACCGCGACGTGGTAGGCGAGCAGCTGGAGCGGCACCACAGAGAGCAGCGGCTGCAGCACGGTCAGCGTGTTCGGCACGTACAGCACGTGGTCCGCGCGCCGGGCGACTTCGGCGTCGCCCTCGGTCGCGATCGCGATGATGCGTCCCTTGCGCGCCCGCACCTCGCTCATGTTGTTCATCACCTTGTCGTATGCGGAATCGCGCGTGCAGATGAAGACCACCGGCATGTTCTCGTCGATCAGCGCGATCGGCCCGTGCTTCATCTCGGCCGCCGGGTAGCCCTCGGCGTGGATGTAGGAGATTTCCTTGAGCTTGAGCGCGCCCTCGAGCGCGACCGGGAAGTTGTACCCGCGCCCCAGGTAGATGAAGTTGTCGTGCTGGCCGTATTCCTCGGCGATCTTCCGCACCGCGTCGCTGCGCTTGAGGATGGCCTCGATCTTGGCGGGGATGGCGTCGAGCTCGCGCGCCAGCTCGATCCCGCTCTCGCGCGACATCGCGCGCTGGCGCCCCAGCGCCAGCGTGAGCAGCGCCAGCACCGTGACCTGGCTGGTGAAGGCCTTGGTCGACGCCACGCCGATCTCGGGGCCGGCGTGGATGTAGACGCCGCCGTCCGCCTCGCGCGCGATGGTGGAGCCCACCACGTTGACGATGCCCAGCGAGCGAGCACCCTTGCGGCGGGCTTCGCGCATTGCGGCCAGCGTGTCGGCGGTCTCCCCCGACTGCGAGATCACCAGCACAGCTGTGCCCTCGTCCACGATCGGGTTGCGGTAGCGGAATTCCGAGGCGTACTCGACCTCGACCGGGATGCGGGCGTAGTCCTCGAGCATGTACTCGCCGATCAGCCCGGCGTGCCAGGAGGTGCCGCAGGCCAGGATGATGATCCGCCGGATCCCCAGCAGCTCCTCGGCCGTCATGTTGAGACCGCCGAGCCGGCTCAGGCCCTCGGCCGGGTTGAGGCGGCCGCGCATCGAGTTCCGCACCGACTCCGGCTGCTCGAAGATCTCCTTCAGCATGAAGTGCGCGAAGCCGCCCTTCTCGATCTGGCCCAGGTCCCATTCGACCTCGTGCACCGCCTTGTCGACCGGCTCGTGGCGGATGGTCGCGGTGTGGAAGCCGTCGGGGGAGAGCACCGCCATCTCGCCGTCGTCGAGATAGACCACCTGCCGCGTGTGCTCCACGATCGGCGCCACATCGGAGGCCAGGAAGTACTCGCCGTCGGCGATGCCCACCACCAGCGGGCTGCCCTTGCGCGCGCCCACCACGGTGCCGGGCTCGCCGGCGCTCATCACCGCGATGCCGTATGTGCCCTCCACGTCGGCCAGCGCCGCGCCCACCGCACGCTCCAGCGAAAGGCCGCGATTGAGATATTTCTCGACCAGGTGGGTGAGCACCTCGGTGTCGGTCTCGGTGCGGAAGACGTGGCCCTCGGCCTCCAGCGCGCTCTTGAGGACGGCGTAGTTCTCGATGATGCCGTTGTGCACCAGCGCCACGCGCCCGTGGGTGTCGGTGTGCGGGTGGGCGTTGACGTCGTTGGGGGCGCCATGCGTGGCCCAGCGGGTGTGGGCGATGCCGGCGGTGCCGATCAGCGGGTTCTTCGCGAGACGCGCCTCCAGCTCGCGGATCTTGCCCGCCGCCTTGACCACCTTGAGACCGGCGTCGGTCTGCACCGCGACGCCGGCCGAGTCGTAGCCGCGATATTCGAGGCGCTTCAAGCCCTCGACCAGGATGGGCAGGCAGGTCCGGTGTCCGACGTACGCCACGATGCCGCACATGCTCAACCGTCCCTCCCGCCCGTGGTGCCCAGCGCCGCGCGGGCCTGGTCGATCAGCGCCCGCGTCCGCTCGTCCGATGGCGATTCCGCGATCACGCGCACCACCGGCTCGGTCCCGGAAGTGCGCACGTGCACCCATTCATCGTCGCGGCTGAACTTGAGGCCGTCCGCAGTTTCGAGCGCGTGGCCCGCGAAGCGTGCCTCGAGGCGCGCCGCCGTGACGTCCCAGGGCTCGTTCGATCGCGCGGCCTTGTGCTTGATCATGGAGTACCGCGGCAGCCGGTCGGCGAGCGCCCGCAACGTCAACCCGGACGCGGCGAGTGCCTGTGCCACCAGTGCCACAGCCACCAGCCCGTCGCGGCCGTAGTGCGCCGCGGGGACGATCATCCCGCCGTTGCCTTCGCCCCCCGCGACCGCGCCGCGGGCCCGCATCTCGGCCACCACGTGGGCTTCTCCGACCGGGGAGCGGTAGAGCGGGACACCGAAACCCGCGCAAACGGCGTCCACTATACGAGACGTGGAAAGGTTTGTCACCACCGGGCCCGGACGCCGCGCGAGCACCACCTGCGTTCCCAGCGCCACCGTGTACTCCTCCCCCAGCGGCCGCCCGAGCGCATCCACGAACGCGGCGCGATCCGCATCCGGATCGAGCGCCACGCCGAAATCGGCGCCATGCTCCACGACGACGCGCGACAGCGCGCCCAGATGCTCGGGCAGCGGCTCCAGCTCGCGCGTGAAGTCGCCGTTCGGATCGCAGTCGAGCGTCACCACCTCGGCTCCGAGCGAGTCGAGCAGCCGCGGCACCGCGACCCCGCCCACGCTCGCGCAACCGTCCACCACCACCTTGAGCCGGCGCCGGCGGATAGCGGCCGCGTCCACGAATTCGAGACCCAGCACGCGCTCGAGATGCCAGTCGAGCGCGCCGCTCTCCTCGCGCTCGGAGCCCAGCCGGTCGAAGCTCGCCCACCCGGACGTACCCGACTCGAAGCACTCGCGCACGGCGCGACCCGCCGCCGCGTCCAGGAACTCGCCGCGCGCCGAGAGGAACTTGAGCGCGTTCCACGCTGCCGGGTTGTGGCTCGCGGTCAAGATCACGCCGCCCGCCACGCGCAGGCGCTCGACCGCGATCTGCACCGTGGGCGTGGTGGCGAGCCCCAGGTCGACCACGTCGCGCCCGGCGCCCAACAGGCCGGCCGCCACCGCGCGGTGGACCATGGGCCCCGAGCGCCGCGCGTCGCGCCCCACCACCACCGGACCGTCCGGAAGCGCGCGCGCGAAGGCCGCGGCGAAGCGGGCCAGCACCGGCGGCGTCAGCGACTCGCCGACGATGCCGCGCACCCCGGCAACGGAGATCATGAGGGGGGCGGTCAGGTCGGCCATGGGGCGCCCCGATGGCGGCCGGCCGATACCTTTATATACAGGTCGTCCCAGGGAAGAGGCCGCATGGCGGCGGGACGATACGCGAGGCGACGGGCGGGGCACAACGCGGCTCGGGCGCGCGAAAAATGCCGTGGCCATCGCGCCCGCATCAGCATAGAATCCGTCGGGATTCGGGCACAGCCTGCCCATCCCGTCCGCCCCCGCTGACCCGCCCCCGCTCGGTGTGGCCCATGCCTTCTGTGAGCCATGGCTCGCTCTTCCGGCGCAAGGGAACGCAGAATTGGTTCATCAAGTTCTATCTTGACGGCAAGGCGAAACGGGAAACGACCGGAACCCCCGACCGTGAAAGCGCGCTGGAGTTCCTCCGCCAGCGGATCGACGACGCGTCTCGTGGGCGCTTCACGGAGATCGCCCGGCGTCCAACCTTCGCCGACATGCGTGCCCGGCTGTTGGAGAACTACGAATTCAAGCGCAACCGCACGGATCCAAGTCCGCACCTCACCCGCCTGGCCGAGTTCTTCGAGGACATTCGCGGAGAGGAGATCACGGAGGAGCGCATCGCCGAGTACTCGCGCAAGCGACTGAAGTTGGATCGTGTCGCTCCGGCGACTCTCAGGAGGGAACTCGCCGTACTGAAGCGCATGCTGCGGCTCTCATCCAATCGCCTCCCCCGCGTTCCGCTGATCGACCTGCCGCGTGGTGATAACGCCCGCCAGGGGTTCTTCGAGGAGGAAGATCTCCAGGCCATCCTGCCCCACCTGCCGCCGCATGCACGCAACGTCGTCGAGTTCCTCTACCTGACCGGCTGGCGGTCCGGCGAGGCGTTCCGGCTCCAGTGGACGGAAGTCGACTGGAAGCAGCAGACCGTGTTCCTCAGGGACTCGAAGAACCGCGAGCCCCGCATCTTTCCCTTCAAGTACCACCCGCGTCTCGAGCTGGACCTGCGGCGACAGCGCGCCGAAGTGTCACGATGGGAACAGGCCAAGGGCTGCCTCTGCGCCGCGGTCTTCCACTGGAAGGGTCGCCCGATCCGGAAGCTCCGGCGATCCTGGGCCAATGCGTGCAGGCGAGCCGGGCTCCCCGGGCGTCTACTGCACGACTTCCGACGGAGCGCGGTCCGCAACTTGATTCGCGCCGGCGTTCAGCAGGCGATCGCCATGAAGATCACGGGGCACAAGACGGACTCGATCTTCCGCCGCTACTTGATCGTCGACGAAGAGCTGCTCGCTCAGGCGACCGGCGCGGTCGCCGCGTACTTGGAGAATCGGGGGGATCCGGGGCAACGGTGATCAACACCCGGTACAGACTTCGTCATGGCGCGCTTCCAAGTTGGCCTGCTTAGGCCGTCACGGGTCCGATGACTTCTCCCCCCGGGTAAACTCCCTCGTCGGCTAGGTCGAGTTCTTTCAGCTCCTCGATGTAACGGCGCACCGCATCCGAGAAGCGTTCGACCGAGGGCGCAGATACCTCGCGCCAAGGGTCCTTGGCCCAGGGCAGCACAGGAAGCGATCCCCTTCTTTGCCCAGGCGTGAAACTCCCGTCGAGTGCAATCCCTCCACCACTTGCACCCGACTGAATCCACTCGCCCGTTTCGAGGTCTAGCTCGAAGATGGTGTCCGGCGTGTTGTGCAGGAGGTGGTTTCGAAGCGCGAGCACCTCCCGCAGTGCCAACACGTAGGCGCTCCCCTTCCGCAAGCCAAGACGCCCGCCGCTAAGGCGAAGTGGAGTCTCCTCCACTCGTTGCAGAGGAGAGACCTCTTTCTTCTTCAGTGCGTTCCAGTTGGAGCCTTCACGGAGGGTTCCAGGATCTCCACCACCCCTTCGGTTCTCCTCAGTGCGAGAGCGAATGATCAGCGAGATCTCTTCCTCCAGTGCGATCACCAACAGAAGCGACGCGCAGCCACACAACAGCCCCGCGGTAGTCGCTTCCGATTCGGCGCGGGCACGTGTCAGCAGGACGCTCGCGTCGTTGAGCCGTTCGGGCGTTCTCGACATCGTCCCCCACTCGCCACCGTCATGACCTGTGTTCATTCTGTCTCTCCTGTGTGCTCGACACCGGTGTGGCCACGTTTCAGACGCCTGCCCTCAAACCAGATATCTCGTTCTGGTCGCGCACGACCCCAGGCCGTTTGCGCCTCGCGGCGATCCGCGATTGGGCCCAGACTGGGCCCAGACTGGGCCCCATTGCGGGCCCAGACCCCTTCAATTTCGCAAATGAGGTCACCTGCACGTTTCGCCGCGATTTTGGCGGCCGGAACCCGGGCACTTCAGAATGAATGAAGGCGCCAGCCCAGTTCGGGCCCAGTTTTGGGGCACAGTTGCCCATGTGGTCATTCAATCTGGGTCAGCGGCGCTCGCGCAACACTCCGCAGCGCCGCGACTTGAACTGGAGCTGGTGCCCGGAATCGAACCGGGGACCCCTTCATTACGAGTGAAGTGCTCTACCAGCTGAGCTACACCAGCCCCGCAGGTGTGGACGGAGGCGAGCCGCGCCCTCGATCATCGCGGAGCGCGAGCCGCTTCGTTCGAAATGGTGCGACCCCCCAGAATCGAACTGGGGACACCGTGATTTTCAGTCACGTGCTCTACCAACTGAGCTAGGGTCGCAAGAACTCGGGGCCCCACGCGGCCCGGCGCGGGGCGTCACGCCGGCGGACAAGTAACATGGGCCCGGAATAGGCGTCAAACGCGGGGTGCCGCGCGCGGCGGACTCGGGCCGCGTGGCGGCCCGGTCGGGAGGATCAGCTCAGCGCGGGATGCTCGCGCCGGTCGGCGCGCCGGTCGCGGCGGTCGCCGCCGGTGCGGCGGCGGTCCCGGTTCTCGTGAACCGGGAGCGTGAGCGAGAGCACGGTGCTCCACTCGCCCTCGCTCCGCAGCCGGATCTCGCCGCCGTGCTCGCGCACCAGCTGCTGCGCAACGCCCAGCCCGACCCCGTCGGCGCCCGGGCGCGCGCTCGCGAACGGAACGAACAACTCCTCGAGCAGATCGCCCGGCCGGCGCGGCCCGTCGTGCGCGACGTCCAGGACGGCGTACTGCTGCACGCGCCGCGACTCGACGCGGATGCGCCCGCCCACCGGCACCGCCTCCAGCGCGTGCGCCAGGATGTTGTGCAGGACGCGCCGCATGCGCTCGTGATCGAGCAGCAGCGCCGGGAGATCGGGCGCGAGCTTCTTGAGCAGCCGGACGCGGCGGCGCACCAGCGTCTCGCCGCACTGCTGAAGCGTCTCCTGGAGCAGCACGTTCAGGCTCTCGAGCTTGAGGCGCGGTGATTCGATCGACGCCAGGTCGAGCTGCTCGCCCACCAGCTTTTCGAGCCGATCGGCCTCGCGCATCACGATCTCGAGGTACTCACGGTGCGGCTCGGAGTCCGACAGCTCGCGATGGGCCCGGCGCGCGAACGCAGAGATCGAGGCCAGCGGGTTCCTCGCTTCCTGTGCCAGGCGGCGCGACATTTCGCCGAGCGCCGCGAGCCGCTCCTGGCGGCCAATCCGCGCGCGCAGCTCGCGCTGTTGCCGCTCCGCGACCCGCAGGCTGTCGAACCGTGCCGCCTGATCCACGACCAGTGCCACGAGGTCGGCGATCGCCGCGAGATACTCCCGGTCGAGGCGGTCGAAGACGGCCGCTTCCGAGGGATGAAGCACGGTCCGGTCGCAGAGCCCGATCGCCCCGAGCGCGCGGCCGTATGCGACGAGCGGCACGATCGCCGCCGCCGACATCGCCTCGGCGCCGCCGGTGGCCAGGCCCGGCTCGTCCGCCGCGCGCTCGACCAGGCGCGGCTTTCCGCTTTCGATCACGGCCTCGGCCAGCGGCTGGAACGCCCGGCCCAGATCCTCACGCTGGCCGGCCGCGCCGTGCGTGACCTCGAGCCGGACGGAATTCCCCGGGCCCGCGAGCCACAGCGCGCCGCCGCGGGCCGCGGTGCCATGGGTCGCGAGCCTCAAGGCGAGCCTCAAGACCTCGGCCAGGTTGAGCGCCGAGACGCCGGCGCGCGCGAGTTCCGCGATCGCGACGCCGTGCTGCGCGCGGCGCCGCGCATCGCTCGCGCGCGCCAGCGCGTCGGCGCCCGCCAGCGCGAGCTGACGCAGGCCGTCGAGCGCCGCCTGGCGGTCCGCGATCCGGTCCGGGCCCTCCCACTCGCCCACCAGCAGCGCGTAGGGCGCCGTCCCCCGGCACAACACTACCGCGCCGAGCTCCACGCCGCGCCAGGGCACGTCGGACTGGACCCCCGGGCCGTGCGCGGTCCCCGCGCGGGACCACGCCGCGGCGGGCGCACCCTCGAGCTCGGCCGGCGCGATCGAGAAGCGGCGCCACTCGGCCGTGACCTCGGCCGCCTCGGGACGGGTGGCATCCCGGCGCTGGCTCTGCACCGCCCGGTCGAAGGCCGGCGCCGGAACGCTCTCGAGCGCCCAGCGCCATCCCTCGAGGCACTTCGACGCGTCGTTCCAGAGCATGAGGTAGGCGCGGTTGAACCCGGCTCCCTCGGGATGGACCGCCAGGGCCAGGAGCAGCTGCTCGAGCCCATCGAGGTCCTGCGCGCGCTCGAGCATGAGCAGCAGATCGACACCGCGGCTCAGGCTCCGGTTGGCGCCGGAAACGCAGCCGCAGGCGGCGGGTCTGGCGGGGTGCATGCGGGCCTCCATCCTCCCTCCACGAACTCAAGGGAAATCCGGTACGGGACGCCCGATTCGAGGCGCAACCGGTATGCCATGGACCGGGTTTCTGCCTGCCATGCCCGTGCGGCCTGCACGGGGCCCTGGCATCCCGGCATAAGTGGGCTTTCAGCTTGACCCTGGCTCCAGTCCGCACCTAACGTGCGCGGGGCCGGCCGGATCCTCCGGAGCGCGCCGGGGCACGATCGTCCCCGCCGATTGGGTGGGAACAGGAGCCGGGCTGTGGAAAAAGGCCAAAACCAGCCGCAGCCGCAGATCCAGGTCGAGCTCGGCGAGAGGGAAGCCGAGGGCATCTACTCCAACGTGGTGTTCATCGCCCACTCCCCGTCCGAGGTGATCCTCGACTTCGCGCGGGCGCTGCCGGGGCTCCCCAAGGCGAAGGTCTACGCGCGCGTGATCCTCACCCCGCAGCACGCGAAATCGCTGCTGCTCGCCCTCGAGCAGAACCTCAAGAACTTCGAGACTCAGTTCGGCGCGATCAAGCTGCCGGGCGAGCCGCGCGGCAAGGAAATGGGCTTCAAGCCCTGACCTTCGGGGCGACGGGAGCGATCGGATGGCGACGGGCGCATTCACCTTCGTGCTGCACTCGCACCTGCCCTGGGTGCTGCACCACGGCCGCTGGCCGCATGGCGTGGACTGGCTGAACGAGGCGACCGCGGAGACCTACCTCCCGCTGTGGCGGGTGCTGCACGACCGGGCGGGCGGCGGTCGGTCGCTGGGCGTGACACTCGGGCTCTCGCCCGTACTGTGCGAGCAGCTCGCGCACCCCGACTTCCACCGCGAGTTCGTGAGCTACCTCGAACAGAAGATCGCGGCCGCGGTCGAGGACCGCGCCACCTTCGCGCGCACCGGTGAGGCGGCGCTCGCCGGTCTGGCCCGGGGCTGGGAGAGCTTCTACCGCGCCACGCTCGAGGACTTCATGGGCCCGCACGGCCCCAACCTGGTGCAGCGCTTCCGCCGGCTCGAGGAACAGGGGGCGATCGAGATCGTGACCTGCGGCGCGACGCACGGCTACTTTCCGCTGCTCGGGAGCGACGCCGCGATCGAGGGCCAGGTCCGCACCGCGCGCGCCGCCCATCGCCGCCACTTCGGGCGCGAGCCGCGCGGCATCTGGCTGCCGGAATGCGCATACCGCCCGGCCGGGAGCTGGACGTCACCGCTC
This sequence comes from uncultured bacterium, assembly GCA_964650245.1. GTDB lineage: Bacteria > Eisenbacteria > RBG-16-71-46 > RBG-16-71-46 > RBG-16-71-46 > WS-2. Next base: position 11,614 of record CAZYQK010000028.1, read on the forward strand.
GATCCGTCCGCCTCCCCGGTCTCGCGCCGCGGGATCGAGGAGATTCTCGCGGCGCAGGGGCTCGAGTACTTCTTCGTCGACCGGCATCTCCTGAGCGGCGGCGAGCCGCTGGGTGTCTACGCCGACCGCTTCGAGGCGCTGCGCCACGTGGTGCGCGAGGACGGCGCGCCGAAGCCTGCCTCCGAGCGCCTTCCCTACCGGGCCTACCGGGTCGGGACCGGTGCCCAGGTCGCGTGCTTCGGACGCGACGCCGCCACCGCGCTCCAGGTGTGGAGCGGCGAGCACGGCTATCCGGGGTCGGGCGCCTATCTCGACTTCCACAAGAAGCGCTTTCCGGGCGGCCACCGCTACTGGTCCGTCACGCACCCCAGGGCCGACCTCGCGCACAAGACGGTGTACGTGCGCGAGGCCGCGGATGCGATGGTGCCGGAGCAGGCGGCCCACTTCGTCTCGCTGCTCGAGAACGTGGCGCGCGACGCAGCCGGGCGCCAGCCCGAGCTGCCGGTGGTGTGCGCCATGTTCGACACCGAGCTGTTCGGCCACTGGTGGTTCGAGGGCCCGCGCTTCATCGCGGGCGTGATCGACCGCGCCGCGGCCGCGGGGGTGGAAGCGCTGACCGCGGGCCGCTACCTCGAGCGCCATCCGCCGCGTGAGGTGGTGGCGCTGCCCGAAGGCTCGTGGGGAGACGGAGGCCGCCACCAGGTGTGGCTGAACGACGCGACGCGTTGGACCTGGGGCCCGGTCTACGCGGCCGAGGCGCGCTTCGAGTCGGTGGTCGTGCGCGCCGCGACCGCCGCGCGCGAGCCGCTGCTCGATCGGCTGCTGGCGCAGGCCGGGCGCGAGCTGCTGCTGCTCGAGGCTTCCGACTGGCAGTTCCTGATTACCACCTTCTCGGCGCGCGACTACGCCGAGCTGCGCGTGAGCGAGCACGCCGAGGACTTCACCCGGCTCGCGGGGCTCGCGGAGCGGAGGCTTGCGGGCGGGTCGCTGACAGAAGCGGACGAGCAGTTCCTGCGCGACTGCGAGACCCGCGACTCGCTGTTCCCGGATTTCGACTGGCGCGGCTACGCGGGGTCGGCCGCCGCGAGCGTGACGGCCGCGAGCTAGGCTCAACCCTCCTTAATAGGCCGGCTTCTGCGCCTGCTCGAGCAGCCCCAGGAGTGCCACTGGTGCGCGCGTGGCGCGTCCGTCGCGGCCCAGGAAGCAGTGCTCGGTGTGGCCGCTCGCGAGCAGCTCCCGGTCGGATTCGCGCACGACCCGGTAGGCGAAGCGCACCGACGCGCGGCCCAGGCGCGCGACCGCAGTCTCGACCGCCACCAGGTCGTCGTAGCGCGCCGGTTTGAGATAGCGGCAGCACGCCTCGACCACCGGCAGCGCCATACCCATCGCCTCGATCTCGCGGTAGCTGGTCCCGAGCGAGCGCATCATCTCGGCGCGCCCGATTTCGAACCAGCGGAGGTAGTTGGCGTAGTAGGCAAACCCCATCTGATCGGTGTCGCCGTACCGCACGCGAATCTCGTACCGGTGCATCAGCTCCTCCCCCGGGCTGCGCCCGCCGCCGTCCCGGCCCTGGCACCGGGCGCGGGCGGCGCGGTCTTCCAGCGCCGGTGCAGCCAGAACCACAGCTCGGGGCGCTTCCGCACCCAGGCTTCGAGCCGTGCCACGTGCCGCGCGGTGAGGACCAGGGCCGCGTCGACAGCACCCGGCTCGGGTGAATCCAGCGGCCGCTCCACCTCCAGCTCGAGCCGCCCGTCGGCGCGCCGCGTGACGAAGCCCATGATGATGGGAGCTCCGGTCGCGAGCGCTAAGCGCGCGGGGCCGGTCGTGGTGCTCGCGGGACGGCCCAGGAACGGGACGAACGCGCCGTGCCGGCGCGCGTCCTGGTCCGCCACCATCGCCACCCAGCGTCCCGCGCGCAGCGCTTGGTAGACCCGGCGGGCTTCGGTGTCGGCGGAGATCACGCCTATTCCCGCCGCCCGTCGCTCGCGCGCGATCAGCGCTTCGACGCGCGGGTTCGACAGCGGGCGCGCGACGACGTCCAGCGGATGCGACTGGCCGATGCAGGCGCCCAGCAGCTCGAAGCTGCTGTAGTGCCCGGTCAGGAGAATCGCGCCGCGGCCCCTCGCGCGCTCGAGATGTTCCTCCCCGCGCACCTCCGCCACCACCTGGCCGCGCGGCGTGCGCGCCAGCTCGGCGAGCCGCGCGTACTCGGCGACCACCCGTCCCAGCTCGCGATAATGCTCGCGCAGGATGGCGGCGCGCTCGGCCGCGGTGCGTTCAGGAAAGGCGCGCGCCAGGTTCTCCTCGGCGACGCGCCGGCGCAAGCCCAGCGCGCGCGCGAGGCCACCCAGGCGCTCGCCCAGCGCGAGAGCACGGCGCCACGACATCGTGCGCAGCCCGGCGATCAGCCCACGCACCACCAGCGCCTCGAATAGCTGCGTCACGCCCCCGCGCTCCGTGCCCGCGACCAGCGCTGGCCCGGATGCGCGAGCGCGGCGCCGGCCCACTCCAGCCGCAGCAGCGCGCCCAGCGCCTGCTCCACCGAGAGCTCCGCGGCGCGCGCGAGCGCGTCCACCGTGAGCGGCCGCGCGTCGAGCGCCGCGGCGACCCGCGCCTCCGGGCCCGCGTCACGCGCATCCGGCGCCGCTCCGGGGATCGCGCTCAAGACGTCGCCCGCGCTCTCGCACACCGCGGCGCCTCCGCGGATCAGGGCGTTGGCCCCGCGGCTGGTGTGCCGGTCGACGTCGCCCGGGACGGCGAGCACCGGCCGGCCCAGCCTCCGCGCCGCGGCCGCGGTGCTCAGCGCGCCGCTCCGCTCCGCGGCCTCCACCACCACGGTGGCGAGCCCCAGCGCCGCGATCAGGCGATTGCGCCGCACGAACAGACCGGCGCGGGCCGGCACCCCGGGCGGCCATTCCGAGAGCAGCGCCCCGCGCCGGGCGATCTCGTCCGCCAGCGGGCGGTGTTGCTCCGGCGTGATGGTATCGAGGCCCCCGGGCAGGACGGCGACCGTGACTCCCCCGGCCTCGAGCGCGCCGCGGTGGGCGGCCGCGTCGATCCCGCGCGCGAGACCGCTCACCACCACGAGGCCGAGCCGCGCGAGGTCGGCGGCCAGCGCGCGCGCCACCTCGAGCCCGTAGCCGGTGGCCGCTCGCGACCCCACGATCGCGACCGCGCGCCCGGCCGGCGGCCACATGCCGCGCACGTGGACCACGCGAGGAGCATCCTTGAGGTCGCGCAGCGCGGCCGGATACTCGGGATCGTCGTCTGCGATCGCACGCGGCGGGCGGGCGGCTGCTCGCGCCCGGTCGCGGAACAGACCCGAGGGAGCGAGCGATCCGCGGTCACCGGATACGGCAGATGGACAGGCGCCGCCGGTATGAGCCTCAGCTGTCGCGCGGTGCGTCATTCCCGCCGGGCGCTCCTGCGGAGGGCTCCTTCGGAGGCGGGGGCCCGGTCAGCACTTCCCACTCGAAGCCTTCTTCGCTGGTGCGCACCAGCTCGCCGTCGTCGGAGAGCCCGTCGGGTGAATCGACCGTCATCAGCTCCTCGTTGCGCATCATGCGCTCGAGCCGCTCCCACAGCGGGCGGTCGCGCCGCGCGATCTCCTCGAGGCGCGGCCGCCGGGCGTCGGGCGGCAGACGGTGGAGCGCGTGCGCGAGCCGCGCGGCGCCCCGGTGGTGTCCCATCGCCACCAGCGACTCGCGCGCGGCGAGCGCCACGGTCTCGTTGGAATCCTCGCACAGCCGCAGCAGCGCCGGCACCGCCGGGCGGTATCCCATCCTTCCCAGCACCCGCGCAGCACTGGTGCGCGTGAACCACAGTCCCTGCTCGAGCAGCGGCAGCAGCACGGCGGCCTGCTCCTCGCCCATTCTCAGGAACGCCTCCTCGGCCAGGTCGCGCAGGTACCACGATTCGTCGCACAGGCACTCGACCAGCAGCGAGATGGCCTCGGGATCGCGGCGCTGCTCCAGGCCGCGCACGTACTCGCGCTTGGCGGTGAGGCCGCGCGCGTTCAGCACGTCGAGCGGGCGGGTCTGCCCGTACTTGTCATCGCTCATGGCTGGCGCTTTCCGCGGTATCGAGCGGGGCGATCAGGTCCCACAGCGTCCGCAGTAATTCCTGAACTCCCTCGCCGGTGTGGGCGCTGATCAGGTGCGCCCCCGGCAGTCCTGCCTCGGCCGCCGCCGCGGCGCGCCGCTCCGGCGCGAGCAGATCGCCCTTGGTGAGCACGATCACCCGCGGCTTCGACTTGAGATCGAGACGGTAGCTCTCGAGCTCGCGCTCGATTCCGTCGAGCTCCTCCTTCGGCGACGGTCCGCTCACATCCACCAGCATGGCGAGTACCCTGGTGCGCTCGACGTGCCGCAGGAACTGGAGCCCCAGCCCCTTCCCCAGGTGCGCCCCCTCGATCAGGCCCGGCAGGTCGGCGGCCACGAACTGTCGTTCCTCGTCGAGCGCCACGATCCCGAGGTGCGGCTCGAGCGTCGTGAACGGGTAATCCGCGATCTTCGGTCGCGCCCGCGAGACACGCGAGAGCAACGTGGACTTGCCGGCGTTCGGCGGGCCCACCAGGCCGACGTCCGCGATCAGCTTGAGCTCGAGCTCGAGCCAGCGCTCCTCGCCGGGCTCACCGGGATCCGCCCGCCGCGGCGCCTGGTGCGTTGCGGTCGCGAAGCGCGCGTTGCCGCGTCCGCCGCGCCCGCCGCTGGCCGCTAGAAACCGTTCGCCGACCAGCACCAGATCGGCCAGCGCCTCAGAGACCCCGGCGTCGCGCACCACCGTGCCCAGGGGAACGCGCACCACCAGGTCCGCGCCGTCCTTGCCAGTGCTTCGGTTTCCGGAGCCGGCGCGACCGTGGCCGGCACGGTATCGGGGCTGCTCCCGGCAGTCAAGAAGCGTGCGGACGTGCGGGTCCACCTCGAGCCACACGCTTCCCCCGTGCCCGCCGTCGCCCCCGTCGGGCCCGCCGCGCGGCACGTACTTCTCGCGCCGGAAGCTGATGCATCCGCCGCCGCCGCGCCCGGCGATCACGTGGATTCGCGCCAGATCGATGAGCACTCAGCCTCCCCTAGCCCGCGACGGCCGAAAGCGCGGCGGCGCCCGTCGCCCCCGGCCCGGCGAGCATGCCTGCGGCAAAGGGCAGCAGGCCGCCGGCCCGCACCACCGCGATCTCGCGCGCCCCCAGGTCGTGAGCCACGATGAACTGCGTGCCGCGTGTCAGGTTCCGAACCACCAGCGCGCGCCCCGGCTCCAGGCCTTCGGGCAGCGTGGGCAGCTCGAGCTCGTCGCCTGAGCCCAGCCGTTCGAAGTCCGCGGGGCGCGTGAAGCGCAGCGGGAGCACGCCGGCCTGCACCAGCTCCCGCAGGAAGGAGCGCGAGAAGGAGCGCGCGATCGCGGCGCGCACTCCGAGCGCGACCAGCACCAGCGCCGCCTGCGCCCGTGCCGGACCATGGCCCAGCCGCTCGCCCGCCACCACGAAGCCGCCGCCGTGCGCGCGGGCGCGACGCGCGAAGTTCGGATCGAGCGGCGCGAACGCGTGGTCCGCGAGCGAGCCGATGTCGCCCGCGTGGGGCTCGAGTCGCGCGCCCCACGGCAGCACCTGGCCGCTGGAAGCGTCGTCCCCGGCCCGGATCAGCACGACGCCGCGCAGCACTCCCGAGATCGCCGCTGCCAGCGGGATGCCGGTGGAACCCGCCACCGCGGCCGCCGGCGCGACGGGTGCTCCCAGCGGAGCCAGCAGCCGGGGCGGACCCGGGGACGCTATAGCCTCGCCCTCGGCCCGCCCCCCGCGCGCCGCCGCCATGGTCCGCGGATCGGTGAGCCGCCCGGTGAGGGCCGCGGCCGCGCAGCTCTCGGCGCTCGCGATCCACCATGAGAGCTTGAGCTCTGGCAGGTCGCGCGCCCGCGCCCCGAAACAGAGTCCGGCCTCCGCGGCGCCGGCCACCGCGGCCCCGGGCGGAACGATTCCACTCTCCACGATCCGGGCCCCGGCGCGCCTGAGCGTCTCGAGCGCCCCGCTGACCGACACCTGCTCCAGCCGCTCGCGGCTACCCGGCAACACGTCGAGCGCGACGCCGGGATGGAGCCCGGGGCCGGCGAGCCGCGCGGCCAGGCGCTCGAGATCGTCCGCGGTGGCACGCGGCCCGAACACCACGCGCCGAATCTCGGGCCCCGGCCGCTCGCCCAGGACGCGTCCCTGCTCGAGCCGCCCGGGCTCGGCGGCGCTCGGCTCGAGGCCTTCGAGATCGATCTCCACGCTCCGTCCCCCGGGTGCGGGCGGCTCCGGGTCCAGGCGCTTCCAGTCGCTGTCACGCCCCCGCGCGCGCAGGTGGACCCGGGTGACCTCGTCGGATGGGAAGAGCGCCGCTGCGGCTCCCAGCTCGGCGCAGGTGGTGACGAACGCGACGCGTTCGGAAATATCGAGGCTCGCCACTCCCGGGCCCGAAACCTCGATGAGCCGGCCGCGCGCGCCACCCGGTCCGAGCCGCCGCCCCACCTCGAGCGCCGCGTCGAGCCCGCTCAAGCCCGGCGGCAGCGTTCCGCGCAGCACCACGCCGATGCTCTCCGGTACCGGGCGATGCAGCGTGCCGCCCGCGAGCACCGCGGCCAACTCCAGCTCCCCACACTCGAACGCCAGCGTGCCGAGGGCGCCGGCCGCGGCGACTGACTCTCCGCTCGCCAGTACCAGACGAGCCGGGGCCGCGCAGCGGTCGAAGTAGACCGCCTCGGCGTGACCGGTGCCGGGCGGGGCGACGTGGAACCCGAGCGCGCGCGCCGCTTCCAGCAGGTCGGCGACCGGCCCCGCCGCTTCCAGCGAGCCCGGCGTGCGGCGCGGATCGGCGCACAGCAGCACGAGCGCGATTCGGACGCGGTCCACGGGCAGCCGGCGCAGCGCGGGCAGCACCAGCTGCCCCGCGCGCTCGGTGATCACGGCGTGATCCGGCGTGAGCGCCAGCTCTCCTTCGGCCGCGGTCCCTTTGGGGCTCCCGGTCGCGCGCCCGGCGTGCGCTTCGAGCAGCGCGCCGATCGTGCCGGGCGTCACCGCCCCTCCCCGCGCATGGCTTCAGGAGTCCGGCGTTCCGGAGGGTTTGGCCGGGGCGGGCTTGGACTCGGTCCCCGGGGACGGCTTGGCCTCGCCCCCGCTCTTCTCCCGCTTCGCCTTCTCCTTGTAGTCCTTGCTCCGGTAGTCGGTGGCGTGGAAGCCAGAGCCCTTGAACAGGAGACCGGCGCCGCTCGCGGGCACGCGCTTCGCGCGCCCCTTGCATCGCGGGCAGCGCTTCACCCCCTCGTCCTTGATGCCGTGGAAGAGCTCGAACCGGTGGCCGCAGGAGCGGCAGCGATAGTCGTAGGTCGGCATGCGCTCAGGTCTCCCTGGTGGGGGCCCCACGCGAGACGCGTCACGTGCGTCCGACTGCGGCCGTGGACGCGCTCAGGGCGCAGGCGATGGTGGACACTTCCACCACGTCTTCTGCGCTGCAACCGCGCGAGAGATCGTTGGCCTGCTTCGCCAGGCCCATGAGAATCGGCCCGTACGCCCGGGCGCCCGCCAGGCGCTGGACCAGCTTGTAACCGATGTTGCCGGCATCGAGATCCGGGAAGACGAGAACGTTGGCGTGGCCCGCGACCAGGCTCCCGGCCGCCTTGCGGTGTCCGACCTCGGGGTCGAGCGCGGCGTCCGCCTGGAGCTCGCCGTCGAGATGGAGGTCGGGCCGCATCCGGCGCGCGAGCGCTAGCGCGTCGCGCACCTTCTGCACGCGCGGATGCTCGGCGCTCCCGCGGGTCGAGAACGAGAGCAGCGCGACGTGCGGAACCTCCTGCGTGAGGAGTGCCAGGCGATCGGCGGCCATGCACGCGATCTCGGCCAGCTGCTCCGGGGTCGGATCGGGCACCACGCCGCAGTCGGCGAACACCAGCACGCGCGGGCTAGCTCCGGCCTGGCCCGGCACCACCATCAGGAAGAACGAGGACACCGTCTTGACGCCCGGAGCGAGCCCGATCAGCCAGAGTGCCGCGCGTACCACGTCGGCGGTCGGGCGGCTCGCGCCCGCGACCGAGACGTCCGCGAGCCCGAGCCGGATGCGGGCCGCGGCCTGCGCCACCGGATCCCGGCTCATGCGCTCGAGTTCCTCTAAGCACAGGCGCTCGCCGCGGGACTCGCGCAGGGCCTGCGCGGTGCGCGCGATTTCCTCGGCCGAGGCGGGGTCGATCACGGCAACGCCCGCCAGCGCGACGCCTGCGCCGCGCGCGCAGGAACGCACTTCGTCGCGGCCGCCGAAGAGCGCGACCTCGGCCAGGCGCTCGCGGCTCAGCCGGACGGCCGCCCGCAGCACGCGCTCGTCGCCGCCTTCGGGCAGGAGCAGCCGCTGCGGCCGAAGCCGCGCCATGCGGCGGATGCGCTCCAGCACCGCGCTCATCCGCGTCCCGCCCGCCGTGGCGCCCGGCCCCCGCCCGCCGTGGGGCGTCGGCCCGCCGCACCCGCCGGTCTGGCCGCGACCGTCGGCTTCGCCGCCCGCGCCGCCTTCGCCGTGACGTTTCCCCCGGTCGCGCCCGGGCGGCCGAAGCGCGCACGCAGCAGCTCCTCCACCGCCGCCGGCACCAGCCCTCTGACCGAACCGCCGAGCCGCGCGACCTCCTTCACCAGCGTGGAGTTGAGATAGGTGTACTGCTGGCTCGGCATCATGAATGCCACCTCCAGACCCGGCGACAGGCGGCGGTTCATGAGGGCCATCTGGAACTCGAATTCGAAGTCGCTGACCGCGCGCAGCCCGCGGATCATGACCTGCGCGCCCACGCGCCGCGCGAGATCCACCACCAGGTCGGCGAACTCCAACACCTCGACCCGCTTCAGGGTCCGCGTCGCGGCACGAATCAGGCCGACGCGCTCGTCCATTGAGAACAGCGTCCCCTTGGCCGGGCTGTCCGCCACCGCCACCACCACGCGGTCGAACAGCCGCGCGGCGCGCCGCGTGAGATCGAGATGGCCGTTGGTGAAGGGATCGAACGTGCCGGGGAACACCGCGGTGCGATCACTGCCCATGACTGCCCTCCTCGTGTTTCGTCGTCAGGCCTTCCGCCGAGACCCGGTAGGTGCTCACCCGGGTCTCGCCGTATCGCCGCTGCCTCGTCCTGCCCAGTCTTCCCGCCGATTCCGGCAGCGCATCCTTGGCGTGGTGCTCGACCACCACCAGCGCCCCGGCCTTGAGCGCATCGGGCGCGCCGAGCAGCTTGAGCGTCTCGCGCGCCGGGCCCCCGCCATACGGGGGGTCCATGAATACCACGTCGGCATCTTTGAGGACGGCCTCGATTCTGCGCAGCTCGCCCGGGAGCTCGAGCGGCCAGATCCCGGCCCGTCGCTCGAGGCCGAGCGCTTCGAGATTCGCCCCGAGCGTGGCGCGCGCCGCGCGGTCCGGCTCCACGAAGTCGGCGCGCTCGGCGCCACGCGAAAGCGCCTCGATTCCGAGCGCGCCGCTGCCGGCGTAGAGATCGACCACGCGCTGCCCGGCCAGCGGCTCAAGCGCCATGATCATGGCCTCCCGCACCCGGTCCGACGTGGGCCGCGTCGCGCGCCCGCGCGGCGCCTCGAGGCGCCGGCCTCTGAGCTCACCTGCGATCACGCGCACGCGACGCGCCGCAGTGTTGCCCTGGCGGGGCGCGGCGTCAAGCCGGCCGCCAACGCGATGTCGTGTCGCGCTAGCACGTTACGGGCCGCGCTTGAGAACACTTCGACCGTCAAGGCAGGTCCACGATCGAGCAATCCTTCGGCGCCTCGAGCACGAATCCCATGCGCCCGAGGGGGCGCTCGAAGCGCCAGCCCGAGAAGCGGTAGGTGACCCGGCCGCCGGTCGCGTCCCCGAATTCCAGCCGCGAGGGCAGCCCGCGGGGGTCGAGGCTCACCCACGCGGTGTCGGCGCCGAACTCGCCGCCGGCGGGCGAGATCACGGCGTAGCGCCGCGCCGAGATCGCGCGCTCGCCGAAGCGCGCGGCCCCGCCCGGCAGCAGCAGCGCCCACCACCGCATGCCGGCGGCGGCGTTGCGCGGCCCGAGTCTCAGCAACTGCGAGAGCGCAGGCTGCAGCCACTCGCCGCCGTCGCCGCGCAGCGCGATGCGCTCGCCGGTGTCGGGGAACTCGAGCAGCGCGCGATCCGGCGGCTCCAGCGCCAGGCGGCCGCGGATCACCCGCGTTCGCCCGCTGACCGGATCCTCCGCCCGCCGCTCGAGGCTCGCGACCGCGCGACCGCTGGCGCGCAGTCTGAGCGCGATGACGCGCGCGGAGGAGAGCGAAGCCGCGGCATCGCGTGCTGCGGCGCCGGCCGCGCGCGCGGTCCGATGCATGCCGGGCACGGCCAGCGCGAGCGTGGCGAGCGCCACCGCCACCGTCCGGCGCGATGCGGCGCGCGCGCGCCTCATCTCACAGGCCCTTCGCCCGCTCGAGCGCGCGTCGCACGCCCGACCACTCGAGGCGATTGGCGCCGTCGGGGATCCGCACCACGAGCCGCCCCGGGACCGGGCGGAGATTGCGCCACACCCGGGTCATGCGCAGCGTGAGCCTGAGCTTTCCGGCCCCGTCCTCGACTTCGACCAGCGACGGCCAAGCCACACCATCCACCGCGCTCCAGGCGCGATAGTTCGCCACCACCCGGCTCCGGCCCGGCGTCTCGATGCACGCCCGGCGTGGAAGCCCATTCGATCCGACCTCGAGCCGCAGCGAATCGCCCCCTTCCTCCCACGAGACGGCGAGCAGCGAGTCCGACATCGCCGCCGCCTGGAACGCATCCGGGGGCGGAGTGAAGCCCGCGCTCAAGACCCGGTAACCGAGGGCACCCGGCGCTCGCACTCCCAGCGTGTCGCTCACCGCGTCCAGCGTGAGCCCCAGTCGCTGGGCTGGAACGTATGCCACCAGCGTGTCGCCGTGCGCCCCGAGATCGAGGGCGACGCCGAACAGCGACTCGACCCGCAGCCGGAAGGCGTCCGGGGCGGAGAGCGCCAGCGTGGCGTGCATGCCGGGCAGATCCCCGACCGCTTCACCCTTCACCCACGCGCTGACCTCGGCGTCGACCGCCGCACCCAGCGCCTCGCGCCGCGCCAGTGAAATCGCGAAGCGCGCGGCCGTAGCGCCCATATCGAGCGCGGGCGGCGCCAGCCGGTGGGGCGCGCACGATGCGGCGGCGGCGGCCAGCAGGAGCGGGATCAGGCGCCGCAGCGCGCGCGGGGTGCTGCGCCTCATGGCCCGGGTCGCCGCGCCGCCGCGCGCACCGCGTCGAGCACCGCGTCCGCCACCTGCGCGGGAGTCCGCCCGTCGGTGGGCACGCGGAACTCGGACGCCTCGGCGTAGAGCGGGGCGCGCGCCTCGAGCAGGCGTTCGAGCTCGCGCTCCGGCACGGCGCCGCGCAGGAGCGGCCGGGCGAGGCCGTCGACGCCGATGCGCCGCGCCGACTCGGCGGGCGGGACCTCGAGCCAGACCACGTGGCAGCGCGCGCGGAGCGTGACGCGTCGCGCCGGGTCGAGCACGATTCCGCCGCCGCACGCGAGCACTCTGGCACCGGCCGCAAGCGCCTGCTCCAGAAGAACGCTCTCACGGCGCCGGAACCACGGCTCGCCGGAGCGCTCGAACAGCTCGGCGATGGTGCACCCCTCCTCCGCCTCCAGCATGGCGTCGAGGTCGGCGACCACCGTGCCGAGCCGCTCGCCGAGAATGCGCGCCACCGCGCTCTTGCCGGCACCCATGAGCCCGATCAGGGCGATCGGGCGATCGAGCTCGAATTCCACCGGCCGAGACTAGCACAGCCCGGGCGCGGGTCCGGCCCGCGGGCCGGCGCGGCGTCGCCCGCCATGTCGCCGGCGCTCGAAACGCGAAAGCCGCCGGACCCTCAGGACCGGCGGCCTCGCCTCGTACGAGATGCGGTGCTACTTGCTCGCCATGTTCTCGATCAGTCGCGGCGTCACGAAGATGATGAGCTCGCGGTTCTGGCGCACGGTGTTGTCCGAGCGGAAGAACATGCCCAGCAGGGGGATGTCCTTGAGCATCGGCACGCCGCGCCGGATCGACGAGTCGTTGGTGCGGATCAGCCCGCCGATCACCGCGGTCTGGCCATCGTCCACCATGACGCGCGTGTCCGCCTCGCTGGTGTTGATGATTACGCCGCCCTGCACCGTGCTCTGGGTGGAGAGGTCGCTCACCTCGGGGTGCAGGTCCATGATGATCTTCCTGTCCGAGGTCAGGTGAGGCGTGACTTTGAGCATGATGCCGATGGTCTGCAGCTGCGAGACCGGGTTGCCCGCGACGTCCTGAACGATGAGCGGGATCTTCTGCCCGACCAGGATCTTGGCCTCGCGGTTGTCCACGGTGGTGATGCGCGGGTTGGAGATGATGTTGGCCTTGCGGTTCTGCTCCAGCAACTGGAGCTGGGCTTCGAAGTCGCCCCAGTTCTTGAAGATGCCGTAGGTGATGGTCGCCGCCGGATCCGCGATCGTCGACTTCACGTCGGGATAGAGGCCGTTGTTCGGGTCGTTGTTCGGATTGAACGGGAACAGGTCGAGCGGCTTGCCGGCCTGAGGGTTGCCGAAGGGATAGACGAAATGCTCCGACTTGCCGCCGACCCGCCAGTCGACGCCGAGCCCGCGCAGCGCTTCGGCATCCACGTCCACCAGCTTGGCCGTGATCTCGATCTGCGGAGTGGTCGAGTCGAGCGAGATCGCCATCTGTTCCACCCGCTCGACGCTGCTGGGCAGGTCGTTGATGATGAGCGAGTTGGTGCGCCGCTCGACCTGAACGCTGCCGCGCCGCGTCAGCGAGGGCTGGAGCGACGTCGCCATCTCTGCGGCGTTCGCGTAGTTGAGCTTGATGATGCGGGTCTCGAGCGGCGCGAGCTCCATCTGCTTCGCCCTCGCCTGCTCGCGGTCGACCGCCTCGGTCTGGAGCTTGGAGGCCTCGTCCACCCGCAGGATGCCGCCGTCTTCGATGTAGTCGAGGCCGCTGCTGCGCAGGATCTGGCGCAGCGCGTCCTGCCAGCCCACGTTCTTGAGCGATGCCTTGACCGTCGCCTTCACGTTGGTGCCGACCACGATGTTCCGCCCGCTGAACTCCGCGATCGCGCGGACCACGGTGCGGATGTCGGCCCCTTCCACGTCGACGCTGAAGGTGCCCGCACCCGTCCGCTCCAGGCCGACCTGCTGGACGGCGCTCGACGACTGCTGCGCCGTCGCGGGGGTGGCCGCCAGCACCGCCAGCCACGTGACGGCCGTGAGCGCGAGGCCCAAGAGGACCCTACCGGTTCGCATTCGAGTGATCTCCCTTCCGCGTCAATGGAACGACTACCGACTGGGTTTGACCATCCACCGTGAGCTTCACCACGACGGCCTCGCGCCTCAGCTCCTCGACGACGCCGTTCATGACCTTGTCGCCGGGGCGGAGCACGAGGCTGTTGCCGCGTCCGTCCTCCACCAGCGCGAACTTGTCTTCCGATCCCCACACCACACCGACCACCTTCATGCCGCCGATGTCCACCGGCGCGTCTCCGCCGAGGTCCGCACCCACGAAGTCACCGCCCACCATGGCCTGGAACGGATCGCGCCGGCCGAGCGCGTTGTACTGGTAGGTGAGCTGGTCGTCGAGATGAGCCGTGGACTGGACGCCGGTCGGCGCCGCCCCGCCCGGGCGCAGCGACGGGCCGGCGATGCTCTTCGTCGCCGGCGCCACCCGCACCGGCTTCGCCGCGACCGGAGTCACCCTCGGATTCACGGCCGGCGTGACCGAAGCGGCCCGGGCGGGTTTCGTGGCCGGCGTGGCCGCGGCGCGGGCGTCACCGGGCGCCATCCACTCGGAGGTGGTGCGCAGCATCAGCGTCGCCACGCTCCCGAGCAACAGGCCCACCGCGATGACGGAGACCGCGGCGCGCACGTTGCCGGTGCCCGCTTCGGCCGGATTCTCAGGACGCTTTGCGAGCATTGGAGTCTCCTTCCTTCTTGTTCGCGACAGCCGGAACGGCGGGCGAGGTGATGAGGCTGTAGGCCGAGGCCGTGAAGTCGACCGCGGTCGTGTACGACGCGTCGGTGCTGGTGTTGGCCTTGAGGTGAACGTTCGACACGGTGATGATCCGGCGCAGGTTCGCCAGCTCGGCCATGAACGAGCCGACCTGGTGGTAGCCACCGGTCACCGAGAGCTGCAGGGGCAGCTCCGAGTAGTACTGCTCGTTCTTTGGACCGCTCGGGCGGAACGCGACGAACTGCACACCCGTCTGCTGAGCGGCCAGCGTGATCTTGCGCAGCAGGGCCGCGATCTGGCGATCGGCTGGCAGCAGCTCGGCGGCGAGCGACCAGCGCTGGTGCAGCTGCTCGTACTCCGCCTCGAAGCGCGGCAGGTCCGCCACCGTGGCGCGCGCGCGCGCCAGCTCGGTGGACTTCTTCTCGAAGTCGGCCTTGAGACCCTCGATGCGGTCGCGCTGGGTCGGATAGCTGAACGGCAGGAAGTGGGTGAAGAAGAACACTCCGAGCACGCCACTCACGACCAGGGCGCTCAGAACGATCTTCTGAACCGTCGGGTTCTTCAGATCCAGGTTGGCCATGTCGTGCTCCTAGTTGGCGGGCTCGTCCGGCGTCACCTGGCAGGTGACGCGGAACTTGACGACCTCGCGCTCGGCGACGGCGCCGCGCTCCGCCACGCCCAGCTCGACGTTGGCGAACAGCGGCGAGCGCTCGAGGCGCGAGATGAAATCGGAGACCACGAGGTTCGAGAAGGTGACCCCCTCCAGATTGAGAGCGCTACCCGCATCCTGCGTCGCCGCGGTCAGCCAGAGGTGGTCCGGCACGCAGCGCGCCAGCTCGTCCATGAGCCGTACGCTCTGGGTGCGTCCCTTCTCGAGTTTGGCGATGATGCCGAGCCGAAGGTCGAGCTCGGCCCGTTCCTGGGCCAGTCGGTTGACGCGCTCGATCTGCGGCGCCAGCGCGCGCGACTGCGCGTCGACCTCGGCGATCGAGCGCGAGAGCGAGCCGGCGCGCGAGTGCTGTGAGAGCGCCGTGCCGGCGACGACCAGCGCGGCCGCCACCATCAGCACCGCGGGGACCACGAGGTCGCCCGCCTTGAAGCTGAGCGCGACCTGGCGCTGTGCCTTTTCCTCCCGCGGGAGGAGATTGATCCGGATCATTTCTTGTCTCCCAGGCGGCGCAGGGCGAGCCCGATGCCGACGGTCAGAAGGGGCGCCACCTTCATGACGTCCTGCCCCGCGAACAATGCGGGGTCGTAGGCGATGCGGGTCAGGGGATTCGCGATCTCGGCCGGCACGCCGAATCGCCGGTTGAGAAACTCCGGAACGCCCGGCGTCAGCGCGCTTCCGCCGCACAGCATGATGCGCGTCACGGGTCCCGCCTCGCCGGCGGTCCGCAGGTAGGCCTGCGCGCGCTCGAGCGCGGTCGCGAGTCCTTCGCAAGCCTGCTCGATGACCGGGAAGATCTCGAGGCCGCCGCCGGATTCACCGCGCACCGCGGCGGCCGCCTCGGACTGGCTCAGGTTGAACTTGCGCTGGGCCGCCTCGATGAAGCTGTTGCCGCCGACCTGGAGGTCCTTGGTGAAGAACGGGACCCCGGCCTGGGTGATGTTGATGTTGGTGATGTCGGCCCCGATGTTCAGGATCGCCAC
>CAZYQK010000029.1:0-25232 GCA_964650245.1 uncultured bacterium
ACCGGCGCGATGAAGAACGCCTTCGGCGGCCTGCTCAATCTGAACCGCCACTGGACACACTCTGTGATCCACGAGACGCTGGTCGACCTGCTGCGAATCCAGAAGGAGGTCCATCCCGGCGTGTTCGCGGTGATGGACGGCACCATCGCGGGCGAAGGCCCGGGCCCGCGCGCCATGCGCCCGCACGTCAAGAACTACATCCTGGCCTCGAGCGATTGCGTGGCCATCGACGCGATCGCGGCCAAGATGATGGGCTTCGATCCCATGGCCGACCTCAAGTTCATCCGCCTCGCGCACGAGAACGGGCTCGGGGTCGGGAACCCGGCCGAAATCGAGATCGTGGGAGAGGACATCCGGAACGTGAACTTCGGCTTCCGTGGCAGCCTGAACGAGAACACCTTCGCCTCGTGGGGCCAGAAGCTCATCTACTGGGGGCCGTTGAAGCCGCTCGAGAACCTGCTGCTGCGCTCGCCGATCGTGCCGTGGAGCTACTTCGCCTCGCGGCTCTATCACGACGGCTACTGGTACCCGGTGAACGGCATGCCGCGGGTGCGGGCCATCATGAAGACCGGCTGGGGAAAGCTGTTCAGCGCGTACGGGAACGGGGCAGCGCTGCAGAAGGCGTAGGCGCACACCCTCGAAGAACGACTGACGCCGTGGCTGAAGCGCCACGGCGTCGCGTTTTGGGGCCTGGCCGGCCCCGCGCCCGGCCCCTTCACTGGCTCGTCGGCCGCCGGAGCGCCTCGATCAGTGGCTGCCAGCGAGCTGAACCAGGATCCGCCATTCCACGGCCTGGCTGGAGGAGGCGAGGCCCTCGAAGGTGCGGATCTCCCCGCCCTCGATCGGCATAGGCGTCCAGGGAGCGCCCTGCCCGATCTCCATTCCGTCCTTGTCGATGAACTTGACCTTGACCTCGGCGCTGAGCAATCCGCGGCCTAGGTTCTTAACCTTGCCCCGGACGCGCAGCATGCCGTTGACTTGGTCCTGGATGATGTCCATGACCGCGAGGTTGTGCTTCAGGCTCATGTCCTTGTAGACGATCTTTTCGGTCTCCTCGAGCGGAGGGCGGGCGAGCTTGGAGGCGCGGTAGGTGCTACCGCACCCCGGCAAGCCCACGGAGATGGCAAGGAGGAGCAGCACTGCGGCCCAGAGCCTCGGAAACTTGAAGATTGCTGGCATCATGCACCTCGTAACGGGTTGAACTCAGTTGGTCCGTCAGCGCTGGCCCCGGGTGACCTGTTCGTAGTTCGCGGTCCCCGGTGTCGGTGTCGCCATGCACTTGCCTTCGAAGACGACGTGGGGCCCGTCCGCGCACCGGTTATTGCAGCCCGCGTGATCCAGGTCGGTCTTGATGCCCCGGTCGGCGTAGAGCTTGAGATACGACTCGTATGTCATCTCGGTGGGCAGGTTCTTCTCCGCCTGATGCAGCTCGAACATCGCCCGGGTCGGCGTACAGCAGCACTTGCCGCCAACGATCCACGGGACGGCGCCGGCGATGTGCCCGGTGCCGTCGTTGCAGTGCACGACGGGAGGTGGAGTAAGGGAACGCTCCGGCTTGGGCGACGGCGCGACTCCGGCGCCACACCCCACCACCGCCAACAGCAGCAGAACGAAGAGGGCCACCCGCGCGAGCGAACGCGCAGCATGAAATCTTCGCATGTCGGATCGTCTCCTCGTCAGGACTTGCGGTTGCGGAGGGTAGCCCGCTCATTCGCGTTCGGGAGGATGCGCGAGTAGATGATCGGGGCCCGATCGAACGGCCGGCCACTGATGTAGTGCAGCACCTGGCGGCTCGGCTCGACGGCCTTGCCCGCCTTGTCCGAGCACGTGATCTCCACGGTCGACGGCGAGGCCGGAATCGGCAGTGCGGCGAGGTGCATGGTCCCTGGACTCATCTTCCAGGACCGCAAGTCAGCATTCGAATTCCCGACGAACAGTCCCAGGATGGGGACTTCCTTCGCGAGGGACTTCGCGGCCTCGCCGGCGAGCTGGCGGGAGACCTCGCCTGCGAGGCCGCCCGCCGTGGAGGCCTGGAAGTAGAAGTCGTCCACCGTCGCCGCATCCAGCCTGGGCTGGCCCACGACCTGGAGGCGCACGTCCTTTTCGACGGACTCCGCGGCCCTCCACTTTCCCAGCCCTTTCACCTTTGGATCCTCGTAGCGGAGCGGGCCCCAGCCCGCGTCGATGAGGAAGATCACGCACGGCGTGGATCCATCGCGCGCGAGGCGCGCTTCGGCCGGGGTCGCGGATTCGTATTTCGCCCAGGCTTCGTCAGCCTCGCGCGAGTCGTGGTTCAGGTCGCTCGCGTGGCACAGCGCGTACCAGCCGAGAGGCCAGTCCTTCCGAAGTTCCGTCACCTTGCGGAAGGACACCTGCGCGTCGTTGAACTTGCCCACGCGCATGGAATTGATCCCGTCGAGGAACTCGGCGGTCGTGAAGTCAGCCTCCTGCCCCGCGGCCTGGCCGCGATCCGCCTCGCGCGCCTGCCTGAACTCGATGTGGGCGTCCTCGAGCTTGTTCTGCTCGAAGTACGCCAGACCCAGATAGGTGTGGGCCAGGGCCCGCTCGTGTGGAAATCCGCGATAGGGGCGATCCGACGCGGACTTGATGAGCGCCATGCCGGTGGCTGCGCCCCCCAGCTCGACGCCGAGGTTCTGGACGGCGGCCCCGAGGTACTGCCCCGCCTTCATGTAGTCACCCAGCGAAAGCTCGACCGTGGCGAGCGAGAGCAAGACGAGGGGATAGTCCTCGTCCTTCATTTTCTGCATCAGGGGATTCAGCGTCACCTCGGCATCGGCAGCCAAACCCGCGCGGTAGCCGCTCTCGCCCTTCTCGAGCACGGACGCGGAGGCGCCGCCGGCGAGGAGCAGGCCCGCCATCGCCACGGCCAGCACCCTGCGACCCGACATGGAACTCTCCTAGGATGGGCGTGAGGGACCGCTCACCAGTCCAGGATGCCCTTCGTGGACGATTTCTTGATCTCGAAGTCGTCGGCCCAGACCACCTCGTCGGTCTCGACCTGCACGAGGCGCATGGACAATCGGTAGAAGTTGAGTTGGGTGCGCCCCTCGGTCTTGGCGATGCTCGTCATGTCCCCGGCGAGCAGGAAGTCGGCTCCCAGCACGCTGCCCGCCCGCTTCACCATGTCCGGATTGACGAGACCGCTCCCGCCCAGATCGAACTCCTTGGAGATATCGCGAATCTTGCTGCGGTCGACGAAGCGCAGCGACCCGGCCTTGATCATCTCGATCTGGAGCTTGTCGGCGAGGACGTCGGTGTCCATGTGCTCCGAGGTCTTGTTGTCGATGTGCGTGAGCGCGACGATGGCCCTGGGGGCGCTGGCGGGCACCACCGTCTCCAGTCTTTTCTGGAGCGAGCTGTACATCGCGGTGGCCATCATGTGCATGTCCGTGTCGCTGTACGTGCCGCTCTGCGTGGTGGAACCCGGCGCCACGTAGACGGATTTCCCCGCGCACGAGCAGACGAACAGCGAACCCACCAGGACCAGTGCACCGAGGAGACGCTGACGGAGCTTGCTGTGCATAGGCGATTCCTCCTGCCGGTTACTTGCTGTCGGACGTCAGTGACTTGAATCCCTTCGCCACGAGTGCCCTGGCCCCGCGGCGGACCGCGGCGACCGTGCTCACGTCCATCTGGCGAGCCTCGTCCGTAAAGCTGCCGAGCACGGTGCCGGAGCTGGTGTCGAGCAGCGTCATATCGAGGGTCACGTGGACGGACTTCTGGTGGCCCAGTTCGCCGCCGGGGTTCACGTCGGCCGTCAGGTCCTCCGAGTGCAGCACGGCGAACACGGCCCGACCCGACCCGCGGGCCCTTGCGATCTCGACGGCCCGCTCCTGGTCCACGTCCCAGCAAACGGACTTGACGTCCGCCTGGAGGACTACGTGTTGGCCCTTGTCGCTCGTGAAGCTCAGCGCCCCGCCACTCGCCACTTCCGCGAAGATGCGGGCAGCCGGGAGGGACATCGCCCCCGAGGTCCCCACGACGCTGTAGACCACCGCTTCTCGGCTGACAAGCGGTGGGGGCCCGCCCACTCTCAGGATCCAGTCCCTGGGGGCGGACGTGGCGACGATCGCCCCGAGCTTGCCGGGGAACTTGGGCGGCCCGCAGCTTCCCTCGAACTCGATCGCGTAAACGGCCACCTGATCCCTGGCCGGCTGGACCCTGGCCGGCTCGACCTTGTGTTCGGCGCTCGGGCTGCTCTTCGCATCGACCGCCCCGGCTAGGGCGAGCAGCCCAATGAAGACGGACGGCATGACGCACGCACGACAGACTCGCAGACTCGACATGGCACTCACCCCTGTTTGGTCCTCGCAGGCTGCTGAAGCTGCCGCTCACCGAGCATGTGCGCCGAAGGGCGGGTGGGCTCAGGCGCTTTCGGCGCCGGCCAGCAGCGGTAGCAAATTGCCTAGAAGGTCCGGCCGACGCACGCTTCCATCTCGACCGTCTGGAACTCCGACGAGCCGCCGATGAATTGCTGCTCGTAGCGGGCCCCGAGCTCGAACAGCGTGCTTGTCATCTGCTCGGGCCTGAAGGCCCATCCGATCTTCAGGGCATATGTGAAGTACGGGTCTCGCTGCTTGGGGCCGCTGGCCCCCGCCCCGTCACCCGTCGAGTTGAATGTCACGCCGGGCCCGAGGGCGGCATAGGGAGTGGAACTGGCCTCCGCCGCAAGCGGGAAATAGAACAGCGCACGAACGGGGAACTGGTACAGAGTCCGGCTGCCTGATTTGTGGTTGGGCAGCATGATCCCGGACTCGACTCCGAAACTCGTGCCCTGGGAGATCGGCATCCTGATGCTCGCGCGACCCGTGATGCCCGGGTCGTAGAAGTCCGACATGGCCCCGGCCGGGATCAACATCCCGACCCCCAGCGTCATGACGCGTGCGTTCTCGAACGCCTGTGCGCTGGCCAGGCCTGCCGAGGCTACCAACAGAGACAGTCCGACAACGCATCGAAGCGCTGTGCGCATCACGGCTCCCTTCCTCCGGTCTGTGAGGGCTCGGCCGGGACCGATGCAAGAGGTCCGCATCTGCGAATCGGGCGGGGTCTGCAATGACCGCCACCTTGCAGGGGGGCCGCCAGCCTGTTGGTCAGAATGACGGCCGGCATCATGCCCGGCTTTCTGTGATTGTCAAGGGAGCGATGCTGCCGGGGTCATCCTCCACGCACCCCTGTGGGCACGGGCGGGTGAGAGAATCACTGCGGCGTACCCGGCTTCGCGGGCGCGGGCAACAGCGGCTTCCAGTCGTCGAGCAGCTTCACGAGCGCGTCGAAGTAGATCGCCGAGACATCCGGCGCGTAAAGGTCGGGAATGAATCGCGTGGCCCCGGGCGTCTCGTGCGCTCGGATCGTGACGGTCTGGGAGCCACCGCTGACCGATCCGGTGCCGCCACCGCCGCTCCCGCCGCCGCCACCGCCGCCATCCGAGCCGCCGCCACCCGAACCCCCGCCCGTGCCGCTGCCGCTCCCGCTGCCGCTCCCGCTTCCGCTTCCGCTCGAGCCGCCGCTGCGGGGCAGGGCCACCGCCATCTCCGCGCTCGGCGGTTCGGCCTGTTCGAAGAAGGTCCTCGCCACGACCGGGCCCTCGTGCATCGAGCGACCCGCGAGCTTCCAGAGTTCGCGACCGGCGGTGTCCACCAGCGTGGCGCTGAGCTCGATGGTCGCGGAATGCCGCGCGCTCGGGCTGTTCATCGCCTGCCAGCGATCCACGCGCAGGCAGAGCAGCGCGGGCGCGTCGAGCAGCCGGCCCAGCGCTCGCGCGGTCGGCCCGTTCACCCGCCCGGACGCGAGGACCTGCGCGTTGATCGCGCCGAGCAGTGAGTCCCTCATGCGCGACACGGAGCGGATCATGAGCATGGCCTGGTCGGCGGGGACCCAGTCGTAGCCCGCGGTGAAGAACTCGTGCTGCCACACGGCCGCGACCATGTTGGAGGCCCGCCGGTCCCCGTCGTACGTGACCGGCGGCAGGATCGCGATGCGGCGCACGCCGAACCGCGCGAACTCCGGATGAGTCCACGCACGCTCGACGTGACGGCTGCGGGGTTTGCTCCCGGCCGCGGGCGCGATCGCCGCGATCAGCGCCAGCGCGCCGATGGCGTGACGAAGGAACCGGGTGCGGTGAACCATGGCCTCTCCTCGCCGATCGCTCCGGGTCCGCGCGAGCACCGCGCGAAGGCCCGGAGCCATCCGGCCGCGACGCTACATCCGCCGGCCGCACCGCGACAACCCCCCTACTTCCCCCTCGTGAACGGGACCCGCCCGGCCGATAACCGTTTCCGTCCGGTCGCCGCTTCATCCCCGCACTTCATCCGCTCCTCATGGCCGTTCCCGCGGCGCCGATGCGGAAAACTCCGCCGGGAGGAATGCCGATGCTGTTCCCGATGCTGGTCCTGGGCCTGGTGGCCCTCATGGTCGCCTCGTCGTGGGCGATCTTCTCCAAAGCCGGCGAGGCGGGCTGGAAGTCGCTGATCCCGATCTACGGCGCGGTCGTGATGCTGCGCATCGTGGGCCGTCCGTGGTGGTGGGTGCTGCTGCTCGCCGTTCCGCTCGTCAACATCGTCCCGGCCATCATGGTGTGCATGGATCTCGCCCGCGTGTTCGGCAAGGGCGGGGGTTTCGCGGTCGGGCTGATGCTGCTCACGCCCGTCTTCTGGCTGATGCTCGCATTCGGCAACGCGCAGTACGTGAGCCCCGACAGGCAGGACGCCGCTCCGTCTCGGGCGCGCGCGGCATAGACCGCACGGCATGCGGTCGCACGAAGCAGCGCCCCGGCTCTCGCGACCGGGGCGCTTCGCGTTGTGTGCCGCCGCCGGGCTTCCCGGCTAGCGACCGCCGGTCTCGCCCGGGCCGCGCCGCTCGGACAGCTCGATCAGCACGCCGCCCAGGCTCCTCGGATGGAGGAACGCGACCCGGCTGCCGTGGGCTCCCGCGCGAGGGCTCTCATCGATCGGCTCGATACCCGCCTCACGGCAGCGGGCGAGCGCCGCGGCGAGATCGCCCACCTCGAGGCTCACGTGATGGAGCCCGGCGCCGCGCTTCGCGATGAACCTGGCCACGGTGTGATCCGCGGCGCGCGGCTCGAGCAGCTCGAAGGTGACGGGCCCCAGGTGGATGAACACCACGCGCAGCGCGCCGCCGTCGAGCAGCTCCTCGGCGCCGCGCGTGGCGCCGAGCGCGGCGATGAGGAGCGCGGCCAGCGCGTCCGCGTCGCCGGTCGCGATCGCGACGTGCGAGAGCCCGGCGACCGACATGGGAGCACCGCCCCCTGGCGACAGCGGTGGGCGGCCGCTCACTTGGTCTGCCCCGGCTTGTAGACGCCGAACACGCCGCGCAGCGCGTCGCACACTTCGCCCAGCGTGGCGCTCGCCTTGAGCGCGTCCAGGATGAGCGGCATCAGGTTTGCCTTCCCGCGCGCGCCGCGCTCGAGCCGGGCGAGCGAGCGCGTGCAGGCCCTGGCGTCGCGCTGCGACCGCCACGCGGCGAGTCGCGCGGCGCGATCGCGTTCGACCCGCGCGTCGGGCCGGAAAGGGGGTGCGGCGGGAGGCGCCTCTTCGACGAACCGGTTGACGCCGACGATCACGCGCTCGACCGCTTCCACCTCGCGCTGCCAGCGGTAGGCCGCCTCGTGGATCTGCTGCTGCACCCAGCCGGTCGAGATCGCCGCCAGCATTCCGCCCATCGCGTCGATGCGCGCGATCAGCCCGCGCGCGAGCGATTCGAGCTCGGCGGTCATCGCCTCCACCCAGTAGGAGCCGGCGAGCGGGTCGGCCGCGTCGGTGACGCCGCTCTCGTGCGCCAGCACCTGCTGGGTGCGGAGCGCCAGCCGCGCCGCTTCCGGTCCGGGCAGGCCGAGCGCTTCGTCGTAGGAATTGGTGTGGAGCGACTGCGTGCCGCCCAGCACCGCGGCCAGTCCCTGGAGCGTGACGCGCACCACGTTGTTGAGCGGCTGCTGCGCGGTGAGCATCGAGCCCGCGGTCTGGGCGTGGAAGCGGAGCTTCAGGGCCTCGCGGTCGCTCACCCCGAAGCGCGCGGCGAGCAGCTCGGCCCACAGCTTGCGCGCGGCCCGGAACTTGGCCACCTCCTCGAACAGGTGGTTGTGCGCGTTGAAGAAGAACGAGATGCGCTTCGCGATCCGCCCGGGATCGAGCCCCCGCGCGCGCGCCGCCTCCAGATAGGCGAGGCCGTTGGCGAGCGTGAAGGCCAGCTCCTGCGCAGCCGTGGCACCCGCCTCGCGCATGTGGTACCCGCTCACCGAGATGCTGTTCAAGTGCGGCACCTCCGCGGCTGCGAACTCGAACACGTCGGTGATGAGACGGAGCGACGCCGCGGGGGGATAGATGTATGTGCCGCGCGCGATGTACTCCTTGAGCACGTCGTTCTGCAGCGTGCCGCCCAGCTTCGAGCGCGGCACGCCGCGCGCATCGGCCACCGCCACGTAGAAGGCGAGCAACAGCGGCGCCGTGGCGTTGATGGTCATCGAGGTGGTGACGCGATCGAGCGGCAGGCCCTCGAGCAGCTCCTCCATGTCGGCCAGGCACGAGATCGCCACCCCCACCTTGCCGACCTCGCCGCGCGCCAGCGCGTGATCCGAGTCGTAGCCCATCTGGGTCGGCA
Source organism: uncultured bacterium (assembly GCA_964650245.1). Taxonomy (GTDB): domain Bacteria; phylum Eisenbacteria; class RBG-16-71-46; order RBG-16-71-46; family RBG-16-71-46; genus WS-2. The sequence continues at coordinate 8,635 of CAZYQK010000029.1, forward strand.
GGTCGAACGCCACCGAGAGCCCGGTCTGGCCATGCTCGAGCAGGTAGTGGAAGCGCTCGTTGGTCTGGCGCGCGCTCCCGAAGCCCGCGTATTGGCGCATGGTCCAGAGCCGCGCGCGGTACATCGCGGGATGAATGCCGCGCGTGAACGGCGGGCGCCCCGGGGGTGGCGTGCGGCGGTCGAGATCGGCGGGCAGATTGGCGCGGGTGTAGACCGGCGCGACCGGGATCCACGACGGTGTGGTGCGGGGCGCGGCGGCCGCGCCCCGGGGCCCGGGCCTTGTCGCGTCGCGGGAACGCTTCGCTTTCGCCACGCGGCGGCGCGGCGGCTTTGCACGCGCGCTCACGCGGCCCCCGGCTTGAGCTTCACCAGCGCCTGGCCCGCGCTCACCGCGTCTCGCACTGCGACCAGCACCTCGCTCACCACGCCGCCGTGGCGGGCCGCCAGCTCGTTCTGCATCTTCATCGCCTCCACCACCACCACCGACTGGCCGGGGGCGACCGCGTCGCCCGGTTTCACCCGGAGTGCCACGATCAGCCCCGGCATCGGGGCGGCGATGGTTTCGCCGCCGCCCGGGCTCACCGCGCGCCGCGTCGCCTGCAGCACCTTCTCGAGCGGATGTCGCACCTCGACCGGGAGCGTGGTCCCACGCACCGTGACCTCGAGCGGACCGTTGGCTCCGGTCTCGGGCGCGCCGCGCGCCGGGCTCACACGCACCTCGTGCGAGCGGCCGTTCACCAGCAGCGAGTAGACCTCGCCGTCGGGAAGGCGCTTGAAGTCGGCGTCCAGCCTGCGGCCCTCGATCTCGACCACCAGCCGCCCGCCCTCGGTGTGGAACTCGACCTCGGTGTCGCGGCCTTCGAGCGTGACCCAGAGTTTCATCGCCGCGCTCTCGGGCCGCTGCGGCGGCGATCCGACCACTTCCAGCTCGAGCGGCCCGCGCCGTTGCCCGGCGGCAGCAACACCTTCATGCGCTCCTCGCGCTCGTGGAGCGCGGCGGCGAACAGCGCGACCTCGGCGGCCTCGCGGCCGGGGTCGAGTGCCGCGGGCGTGAAGTGCTCGTCGAGGAAGCGCGTGCTCAGGTTCCCGGCCGCGAACTCGGGATGCGCGACCAGCCAGCGGTGGAATGCCAGGTTGTGGTGCACGCCCTCGAGCACGTACTCGTCGAGCGCGCGCAACAGGCGCCGCCGCGCCCGCTCGCGGTCTTCGGCCCACACCACCAGCTTGGCGAGCAGCGAGTCGTAGAACACCGGGACCTGGTAGCCGCGATAGACTCCGGCGTCGTTGCGCACGCCCGGGCCCTGCGGAAAACGCACGCGCTCGATGCGCCCCACCGAGGGCATGAATCCGGCAAGCGGATCTTCGGCCACCACCCGCGCCTCCATGGACCAGCCGCGCGGCGCCGGTGGGCGGTCGCCGAACGAGAGCGGCGCGCCCTCTGCGATCCGGACCTGCTCCGCCACCAGGTCCAGGCCCGTCACCATCTCGGTCACCGGGTGCTCGACCTGGAGCCGGGTGTTGACCTCGAGGAAGTAGAACTCGCCGTCTTGGTCGAGGATGAACTCGACGGTTCCGGCGTTGAGGTAGCCGACCTGCGTCGCCACCCGGCAGGCGGCCTCCGCGAAGCGCGCGCGCCGCGCGTCGTCGAAGGCCGGCGACGGGGTCTCCTCGAGCAGCTTCTGGTGGCGGCGCTGGATCGAGCACTCGCGCTCGCCCAGAAACACCACGCGGCCGCTCGCGTCGGCCATGATCTGGGCCTCGACGTGGCGCGGACGGGGAATCGCGCGCTCGATGTAGACCCGCGCGTCGCCGAACGCGCTCTCGGCCTCGCCGCGCGTGAGCGTCCACGACGACTCCAGCTCGGCCGCGCTCGCGACGACGCGCATGCCCTTGCCGCCGCCGCCCGCCACCGCCTTGAGCATGAGCGGGAAGCCGATGCGCTTCGCGGTCGCGCGGGCCTCGTCGAGCGAGGCGACCGGCCCGTCCGAGCCCGGCACCAGCGGCACGCCCGCGGCCCGGGCCGCCGCGCGCGCCGCGAGCTTGTCGCCCAGCGCCTCGATGGTCTGCGGCTTCGGCCCGATGAAGACCAGGCCTGCTTCGTCGCACGCGCGCGCGAAGCCCGCGTTCTCGGCGAAGAAGCCGTAGCCGGGATGAATCGCGTCGGCCTTCACCCGCACCGCGGTCTCGATCACCCGCGCGAGATGGAGGTAGCTCTCGTTCGAGGGGCCGGGCCCGATCGGGTAGGCCTCGTCCGCCATCAGCACGTGGAGCGCGCCGCGGTCGGGCTCGCTGAAGACCGCGATCGATGCGACGTCCAGCTCGCGCAGGGTGCGGATCACGCGCACCGCGATCTCGCCGCGGTTCGCGATCAGGACCCGGCGGATCTTCTTCATCTCAGCCCTCGACCACCACGCAGGCGATGGCGAGCCCGGCGTCGTGGGTGAGCGAGACGTGCGACGCGGTGCAGCCCAGCGACTGGAAGCGCTCAAGGGCGACCCCGTGGAACAGCAGCGTGGGCTGCTGCCCGCCGGGCTGCACCACCTCGAACTGCTTGAAGCCCACGCCGCCGCTCATGCCGGTGCCGAGCGCCTTGGACGCCGCCTCCTTGGCGGCGAAGCGCGCCGCGAGGTGGGGCAGGGGATTCTTGTGGCGGCGGCAGTATTCGAGCTCGCCCGCGGTGAAGAGCCGCGCCTCCATCTTCGCGCCGAAGCGCTCGAGCGACTCGACCAGCCGTTCGACCTTGACCACGTCCACGCCGATGCCGCGGATGGCCACGCCCGTCCCCCGGGGATAAGGTCCTGAGAAATTTGGCCTTGGCAATCTAGGGACGGGGGATGAGAGGGTCAAGCGCAACTTCCCGTGTCACTCGATCGTCCATTCACCGCACGCGGGGGAACCGAAGCCTGGGTATCTCGAATGAAGCGGATCTCATCGCCCGGCTGCGGGCGCGCGATCTCGAGGCGCTGGGCGAGCTCTACCGCGCGCTGGGAGGTGCCATGACCACGCTGGCGGCGAGCCTGCTCCACGATGCGGACGAGGCGGCCGACGTGGTCGAGGATGCGCTGCTCCGGGTCCGCGACAAGGCGTCGGGCTTCCGCGGCGAGCGCGGGCTTCGCACCTGGGTCTTGAGAATCGTGGCGAATCTCAGCCGCGATGTGCTCCGCCGCCGGCGGTTTCGCGGCGGCCGGCCCGAGGAACTGGACCCGCTGCTGCACGCCGGCCTGCGGCTGGAGCCGGTCGCGGGCTGGGACGAGCGGCTCGATCGCTCCAGGGTGATCGCCGCCCTCGAGCGGGCGATCGCTGCACTGCCGCTCGAGCAGCGTGAGGCGGTGATCCTGCGCGACCGCCTCGGGCTGTCGCAGGAAGAAGTCGCGGAGACGCTGGGCATCAACGTGGGTGCGGTCAAGTCGCGGCTGTTCCGCGCGCGCGAGACGCTCAAGTCGAGACTGCGTGCGCCGCCGGAGGCATGACGATGCGCGATGAGCGCGAGCTGGACGAGCGGCTGAGCCTCATGCTGGGTGCTGCGAGCGCCGACGCCGATCCCGCGCTCATGACCCGGGTGCGCGCGCGGATCGCGGCGCGCGAGCGCGTCCCGCGGCTGCTGCGCTGGACGATGCGGCCGGCGGCGCTCGGCGCCTCGCTCGCGCTGCTGGTCGCGTGCGCCGGCCTCTCGCTGCTGCTGGTCGCGAGCGCGCCGATGACGGTGACGGCCGAAGACGAGAGCCTGATCGACGCGCTGCTCGCCGAGCGCGGCGGCGAAGAAGGAGCGAGCCTCGTCGCGCCCGCGCCCGAAGCGGTCTCGCCTGGCGACAGCGGGGACGCGCGATGAACGGCGCGCGCGGGCTCGTGATCGCCGTTCTTGCCTCGCTCATCGTGGGGGGCTCGGTCGGCATGGTGGGCGGCATCCTGTTCGCGCGCTTTGCCCTGATGCCATCGCATCCGCCGGGGGCGTGGCGCGACGGAGGCCCCGCGCACCTGATGCCGCGCGCCGCGCTGCTCCCGATGCTGGAGCGGCGGCTCGACCTTACGCCGGAGCAGCGCACGCGGATCGAGCGCATCCTCGACAGTTCGCGCGTCGCGTTCGCCGCCGCGCACGAGAGCACGCGGGCGGCGGTCGCGCGAGAGCTCACGCCGCAACAGCGGGAGGAATGGAAGCAACTGGAAACGCGGCTCATGCGGGAGAGGCGCGGGCGCGGCCCGCGTCCGCCCTGGCGCATGGACCGACCGTAGCGGGCGGATCCCGCAGCGAGGGGAATCGTGATGAGACGAGTCGTGCTGATGCTGCTGGCGGTCGGACTGGTGATGGCAGTACCGCTCGGGCGCGTGGCCCGGGCCCAGGTGCCGGGAGGCCCCGCGCCCGAAGAGGGCGACGATCTGTGGGCCGGGATTGAGGACGACGCGGGCCCCGGGGAGACGATGGGTCCCGGCGGCGGGCACATGGGCGGCGGCCCCGGGATGCACGGCGGCCCCGGGATGCACGGCGGCCCCGGGATGGGCGGGAGGCGCATGCACATGGCGATGATGATGCGCGGGCTCGACCTCACCGACGCGCAGCGCCAGAAGATGGCGGACGTGGGCGACCGCCAGCGGCGCAAGGCGATCCAGACTCACGCCGATATCCAGATCGCGGCACTCGACCTGCACAAGCTGATGCGCGCGGAGAAGCCGGACCCGCGCGCGATCGACGCGCAGATCGACCGTATCGCGGCGCTCCGCGCCGGGCTCCAGAAGTCGCGGGTCGCGGTCATGCTCGAGATGCGAGCCGCGCTCACCCCCGAGCAGCAGAAGAAGATGCGAGAGATGCGCGAAGGGGGGCCGCAGATCAAGATCCGGCGCGAGATCCGCGAGCGGCGCGGGGGCGGCGACATGTAGCAATGGGATCTGCCGCCGGTGACTTGTGGCGCCTGGGAGTTGCCTCGCCCATGCGGAGCCGTGAATGGGCGGGGCAACTCGGTGATGCATCAGTTTGATTAGAGAGAGCCCCTGGGGAGTTCGAAGTGGCGAATGATGTCAGCGATCACGCCCTTCGATAGCTCGGTTCCGGATCCATGGCATTTCACGGGATAAGACACGGCCCTGCCGCGGATGTCGGGGTGGTAAATCATCCGATGGCTTCCCTTGCCGCGGCGGTCAAAAAACTCAAAGCGTTTGTCTATGTCTCTCAGCGCGCTGACAAGCTCGCGATACCGGTAGGGCTTAGGCACCGCACCAGGCCATGCCTCCCTTCTCTACGGGAGTAGGGAAGGGAAGCGCGCCGAGCGCCCTGTCCTTGGGCTTCGGGCCTGACCGCTGAAAATTGGTGAGCTGTTCCCGCGCGAGCCTTGCGTATGCCTCGAAAATCTCCTGTGGGGCAGGGTGATCGAGGAGGTTCGGCTGATTCTTGTGGATTGCGAAGCTGACTTGCATCTCAGTCAATTCGAGCAAGTCCCTAACCGCGCTCTCGAAGTTCTTGCCGCGTCCAACGAGGTCGGTTTCGAGACAATGTGCGGCCCATCCACTATCCTCTCGGCAACCGAGGACGCGAAGGGTCATGGAGACGAGGGCATCGTGCTTTGACATGGTTAGTCGGCCTCCTGGCGTAGGCCTCTCGATGCACCCGCGAAATTCACGGGGCCAAGGCTGAGTCAATTATCGTCGCCTCGGACCGAGGATTTTACTCTGTCAAGCCCGATTTTTTCAACCCATTGTGCCGCAACGTCTTGTAATTTCATGGAATTAGCGCTGCAATTTCCTCCACGCTCCACAAGAGATTCGTGACACCTGCCGCCATGGCCGGGCTGACGCGCAGCCTCTTGTGGATGCGCGCGAAATTGGGGTGGTGTTCCTCGCCGGTGGTGACGCGGACCACGTAGGCGGCGCGCTCGTTCAGGTCACGTTTCTTCCTTGCCATGCGCGCGAGGATAACAGGGGGCGGGCGGGGCATGGCGAGAGCGCGAATTCAAACTGAGGCACCACCGGCAACACGGCAACACAGCAGACTGGCAGCCATCGCATTGGAAAGGCTAGGCTCAGAGATGAGCGTGCTGCGATTCTTGGTCCAAGGATCGGAACCGGATCCCTACGAGGTCGTCTTCGCGAAAGCCGGAAACAGTCTCACCGCGACTTGCACATGCCGTGCTGGACAAGTGCGGCAGCAGTGCAAGCATCGGATTCAGCTTCTCTACGGGCAGGTCGATGGGCTGGTCGGCGGAAACGAGTCGGATGTGCTCGTCCTCGCGGACTGGCTAAAGGGCTCCGAACTGGAACATGTGCTCGCAGAGCTTGGCGAAGCCGAGAAGCGCGTCGAAGATGCGCAACGTGTCGTGTCGGCCATGAAGAAAAAGATGGCCCGCATTCTGAACGGTTGAACCACGTTTTCTGGAGTGTCCGCCGTCGTGACTCGATCTGATGCGGATGGCTTCTTCCCCGGGTTCCGCTGGGCCCTGCCACGCGCCTTCGCAGGGCCGCTTGGAGCGTGTCGGTTTGAACAGGGCGATATCCTCTACGACACGGATAAAGCCTATGAAGGAACGTGGGGTGATGCAGTCGGACACGTCGGATGGAGCCTTCAGATAAAGGCACCAACGCGGGGCCCGATCGGCAAGACCGAGAAGGATGCCGATTCCATCTTCGCCGGCAATTGGCATCAGAGCGTGACCCTCGAACTAACAGACCATCGCGCAGCGACAACGCGCGTGGTGACGACGACTCAGGGCCGCCTCTACACCATGCTCTGGAAGGGCGAAATCGATTCGCTGGACCAAGAGCGCCCCCATCCGGCAATGCCGTTGCTCGCAAGGAGCATCCTCAAGCAGCTCGACGCAACGGCTCCCCACTTCCGGAACAGAATGGCCAAGAAGAAGGTGCTCCCGATCGTCTTCCTGATGCCGAGCGACGCGACCAACGAACTCCTCTCGCTGAAGCACGCTCGAGTTCAAGACGCGCTGTCGGGCGAGTTCGATTGCAGCCGGGACGATGCGTCCCCGACGGAAGCGGGCCTGACCTCCGAGTCGGGCTTCGTGCCGACGCTCTCGATCGTCTGCTACGCCGTGGAGGGTAGTGCGCTTGCCTCAGTTGAGGCGACGCTCAAGCGTGCGCTTTACACTCCAACGAAGGCCAAGAAGACAGAACGAGAGGCGTTCAAGACCTCGGCCCACGGCCACCTCCGGGCGCTCTGAGGAAAAGGTCGGAAGCCAGTTGGTTGGTCCAGGGCACGCGGGGAGAGGTGGGGCTGAGCCCCAGGCAGTGATTCAGCGAATCGGAGCTGGTCACCGGATCGCCCGCACGGAGGAGTTCAGCCCGCTACTACACGCAGCACTCTTCACGCTCCCAAGCAGTAGGCGCCCAGCAGCTCGCTGCTTGCCTCAACCCGGGCGCCGCCGCTAGTCTCGCGCCTCGCTCGGTGCCGGGAGGGCGCCGCCGCTTCGCTCCCAATCGAAAACACCTGCCAAGGAGGAAGACAATGCGACCGTTTCGACGCTCGCTCGGCTTCTGGACCGCGCTCTTCGTGCTCTCGTGGTGGTGCTCGCTGCAAGTCGCCCCGGCGTTCGCCGGGCTCGCGCCCTCGCGCGTTTCGGGCGTGACCGCGATCGCTACGAGCCGGGACGCCGACCTGATCGCGGTGCAGCGCGCGCTCGAGCACAAGCTGGTGGCCCAGAAGCTGCGCGACTACGGCGTCCAGCCGGTAGAGGTTCAGGCGCGGCTGGCCTCGATGAGCGACCGCGACCTGCACACGCTGGCGAGCTACTCGAAGGGATTGCCGAGCGGCGCGGACGATTTCGGCACGCTCATCGCGCTCCTCATCATCGTTCTGCTCGTAGTCCTGATACTCAAGGTCCTGGACAAGAGAGTCGTCATCAAGTGACGCGGTGCCCGCGGCCGGCGCGGGCGATGCTCGCGGGCGCGGCGCTGTTGATGGGCGCGGCGGGTGGGGTGATGGCGGCGGCCACCCCGACGCCGGGCGATCCCGGGACGGCGGCCCTGCGCCTCGCGGTGCCGGTGATCGCGCAGGCGCCCGAGCGCTGCGGGCCAGCCGCGCTCGCCATGGTGCTCCGCTTCTACGGCGCCGGCGACGCGGCGGTGGCCGAGGCCGACCGCGCGTACTCGCCCGCGCTGCGCGGCGCCCTCATCACCGATCTCGCGCAGTGCGCGTCGCGCGTGGGCTTCGCGGCGCGGATCGCGACCCCGGGCGCCGACTCGCTGCCGGTCTTCCTCGCGGCCGGGCTCCCGCCTCTGCTCCACTACCGGCGCGGCGTCGGCCCGCTCACACGCGGCCACTTCGGCGTGCTGGTGGGCTGGGACCCGGCGCGCGGCGAATATCTGGTGAACGAGGGCGGCGAGCGCACCGCGCGCTATCGCCGCGGCGATCTCCTCAGGCGCTGGAAGGCGGCCGGCTCGCTCGCCCTGATCGTGACGCAGCGCGAGCCATGAAGCGCTGGGCACTGGCACTTTCGCTGGTCGCAGTGTGCGGGTGTTCGCACATCGTGGTGCTCAACGACCCGCTCACCGCCGCCGAGCACAACGATCTCGGGGTTGCCTACGAGTCGGGAGCCAGGCCGGATCTCGCACGGCGCGAATACCGCGCCGCGCTTCGAAAGGATCCGCGATTCATCCGCGCGCGCGTCAACCTGGGCAACCTCGAGGCCGGAGCCGGGCGCTGGCGCGACGCCGAGCGCTCCTACCGCCGGGCGTTGCGGGTCGAGCCCGCGGACGCCGACGCGCTCAACAACCTGGCGATCGCGCTGCTCCGGCAGGGGCGCGACCTGATCGAGGCCGAGTCGCTCGCAACCCGCGCCGTCCGTCTCGATGGCGAGCGCGACTCGCTCTATCGCGCGACGCTGGCCGAGGTGCGCGCGGCCCGCGCCTCGCGATAGCGCGGGCGGGCGCGCAAGAACCCGCTCACCACGCCGTGCCGAGGCTCAGCCGCACCGTCCGCGGCGGGTTCGCGAGCCGCGGATCGTGCACCCGCACCCAGCCCGGCAGACCGTCGCCGTTGCGGTCATCCCAGTAGGCGCCGCCCGGCAGCCCGGTCTCGGTGCGAAACGCGCCGTAGTCGTCGTAGATGGTGTTGATCTCGAAATGCGGGTAGCCGCTGGCCGTGGCGCGCGCGTCGCTCCGGTAGTCGAACAGGTTGCGCACCTCCAGCCCTAAGCTCGCGTGCCCGAGCCGCGGCGGCGTCCAGCGCGCGGAGAGGGCGCTCCATTCCTCCCACTTGAAGCGGCGGGTGTTGACGTTCGAGAGATCGGCGTCGAGCTGGCGCCGCGCGGCCGGCGTCCATGGCAGGCCCGATCCCAGCAGCGTGGTCCACGAGAGCGACCAGCGCCCGGGTGAATCCCACCACGCGGCGAGGCTCAAGCTGTGGCGGCGGTCCCAGTGCAGCGCTCGCGCCGCGATCGGGACCGGCCGCAGTCCGGAGCGCAGGTAGTATGGAATGCCCTCCTCGAACGACTCCGAGCCGCGCGCGATCATCCAGGTGTAGTGGGCCTCGAAGTTCGCGCGCGAAACGCTCTCGCGCACCACGCTCAGCTCGTAGCCGGTGGCGTGCCCCTCGTCGGCGTCGGCGTAGCGGAAGACGGCGGCCGAGGCGCGCGGCACGAAGTTGCGCGCCCCGACCTGCCCGAACAGGTCGCGGAAGAAGACCGCGCCCTGCATCGACCAGCCCGCTCCGAAGAGGTGCTTGAGCGCCGCCTGGTATGAGATCACGGTGGCGGGTGCCAAGCGCGGGTTCCCGAGCGGGCGGTAGTTGTTGGGCTTCACCCGGCTGTCGTAGAGGAAATCGCGCGCCGGGTTCTGCTGGACCCGCACGTAGGCCAGCGAGAACACGTCGCGGACCGAGACCGGGTAGGCGACGCCGAGCCGCGGGGAAAACGACCACATGCCCCGCGCCGCCGCGCCGAAGCTCTGGCGCTCGGCCTGCGGGCCGGCGGTGAAGTATTCGCCGCGCAGCCCGGCGTTCAGCACCAGCCCCTCGAACACCCAGCGCCCCTGCGCGTAGGCGAACGCGCCGGGCGCGAAGGCCCGGTAGGTCCGCACCGAATCCAGGTAGCTGTTGAAGGTGTTCACGTCCACCTCGCGCAGCCGCACCGCGTGGTAGGTGGCACCCAGCCCCGCCTTGCCGCGGCTGCCCGACGGCATCCAGCGCTCGTAGTCCGCGCGCGCCGTCCACGCGTCGCTCGCGCTCTTGCGGAAGTAGGGCTCGTCGCCGCCGTAGATCAGGAACGGGTCGCTGGTGGTCGACTCGTAGTTGCCGAAGAACGGGGAGCGCGCCTTGGTGAGATACGACTCGTCGTCGCGGGCCCCGAGCGAGGTGATGCCGCGCGTGCGGGTGAGGGCGAGCGCTCCGCTCAGGCGGTCGCGGGTGCCCAGGCGCGCGAGCGCGAGCAGGGCGGTGACCTGACGCTCTTCGGTCATCACCGCGTGGTCGGCGGCCCGGTAGCGTTCGTAGCCGGGCAGCGGGGTGGGACTGAACCTGGGGCCCAGGACGCAATACGGGTCGTCGCAGGGAATGGTCCAGCCGTCGAGCGACCACATCGGGTTGTAGGGCTGCTCCACGCGCCGACTCGCGAGCAGCTGGAGCGAGAGCCCGCCACGCGAGCCGACCGGGGCGAGCTTCAAGTGCCCGAGCATTTCGTTCTCGGCCCGCCAGCCGAAGGATCCGCCGAGCACGCGCTGGCGGCCCCGTGAACGGAGCGCGGGCAGAAAGGTGTCGTCGAGCGTGACGTCGGCGGTGGCGATGGCGCCGAGTCCGAGAAGGCCGAGTGGCCCGCCGAGCCGCGCGCTCACGCGGTCGTAGTGCGTGTCGCGCCGGCCGTCGGTGCGCCACAGTGCCTCGCCGCTCCACGTTTCACCCGGGTCAACGGTGCGAACGCCGAGCACGCCGGCGAGCGATCCGCCGTGCTCGGCGTCCGGCGCGCCGCTCACCAGCATCGCGCTCTCCACCGCGAGCAGGGGCAGCGCGGGCGGGCGGTCGCGCAGCGGCTCGTTGAGCGTCACGCCGTCGAGCACCACGCTCAGCTCGCCGGCGCGCCCGCCGCGCACGTGAAGCGCCTCGCCCTGTGCCACCACGCCCGCCTGGAGCGCGACCGCCTGGGCGAGCCCATCCACCGGGAGGACGCGCAGCATGCGCGGGGTGAGGAGATGAACGGTCTCGCTCGAGCGCGGATCGTGCAACCGCGGCGCGCGCACCAGAAATTCCTCGAGGCGGGTCGCGATGCGCGGGAGTACCACGCGGGTGGAATCTTCGGGCGCCCGCGGGCCGCCGGCCGTGGCCGGGAGCGCGGCGGCGAGCAGGATCAGCGCGGGTACGACCATTCAGTCCTCCGGAGCCCGGTCGGGCCCGTCGCGGGTCGCGCACGAGAGACGGCCGGGCGACAAACCGCCCGGCCGGCGCGTGCAATCTGCATCCGCCGTCCCGGCGCGTCAACCCGTAACGCCACGCGCCCGTTTCGCCGTGGCCGGCGCGCCGATACGCGCTTCCTCCGGCGGGTGGCGCCACCCGGGTCCCCCGCGGACGGCGCAGGATGCAATGCCCGCGCGTGCGCGGTACACGACTCGTCACGGAATCTCTAGGGCGTGGGCCAGCTCCACGTCTAGCATTTGTTCACGCCGAGCCCGGCAGCGCAGCGAGCGCTGAAGCGCAGGCCGCCCCCGCCACGGACGGTGAACCATCGTCGCCCCGTTTGGCCACACGTCCCCGCGACCCGGGGACGACATCCGCTCCGGCAGATCCGGAGCATCCCCCTCGGCACCCACGCCGTCGCGCGCGTGATGCCGAACCCGTTGTCGGAGGCCTGAGATGTCGAGCACCTCGTGTCGTCGTCACCGCTTCATTCCGCTCCTGCTGTTCGCGCTGGGCGCGCTCGCGCTGCCGCGAGCCGCGGGCGCGCAGGAGCCGCCCGTCTGCATCATCTCCGGAGGCGAGACTGCCTGCGGAACGCAGGAGCTGTGCGCACCCGAAGGGCCATACACCTATTACTGGGCGCCGCCGAACGGGGGCGTGCAGACCACCCGCTGCATCACCGCGACCGAGAGCGGCATCTACTCGCTGCGCGTGTTCGACGCGTCCGGCTTCGGCAGCGAACCCTGTTTCACCAAGTTCGAGATTCAGACCTCACCCGAGTGCTTCATCAAGGGTCCCGAGACCACGTGTGAGGGCGTTCCGGTCGAATTGTGCGGTCCGGACAGCATGGAGTACGCGTGGAGCGGGCCCGGCGGCTTCACCGACACCACCAAGTGCGTGCGCGTCTCGGCGGGCGGAACCTACACGCTGACCGTGACGGCGCCCGGCACCAAGTGCACCTCCCAGTGCAGCCACAAGCTCGAGACCGTGCAGTGCATCACCAACTGCCCGCGCACGCCCGGCTTCTGGGGCGAGCAGTGCCTGCAGAAGCAGAACGGCAGCACCAAGTTCACGGTGGCCCAGGTGACGCAGATCGCCCAGTGCGTGGACGCCCGCAGCGACCTGTTCACCTGGACCAATCCATTCAAGCAGTTCTGCGGCACGATCAATGTCAGCAAGATGGACGAGCGCAAGCAGGCCCGCCGCCACTTCGCGTCGCTGCTCGCGAACATCTGCACCGACCAGCTCAACCTGATCGCCAACAACGGCAATGAGATCATTCTCTCCCTCGACACCCGCGTGACCTGCAGCGGCGTCGAGCGCACCATCGGCGAGCTGGTCGAGGACGTGGATCAGCGCCTGATCGATCTCCAGCTGGCGAATCTCAACAATCCCGCGGTCAAGGCGGCGTACAACCAGATCATCCAGTGCCTCGACCGGATCAACAACGGCATCGGCATCGGCCCGGTGTGCCCCGAGATCCTGATCCCGATCGCCCCCACCGGCCACCTCGGTGACTCGCGCGAGGAAACGCTGGGTTCGATGCCATCGGTCGAAGTCGGCGCGGTCGAGCTTTACCGGCCCTATCCCAACCCGTTCACCGGCACCACGAGGATGTTCTTCGCGGTGGCCGCGGGCGGCGCCAATGTGAGGATCGGCGTCTACGACATCGCCGGCCGCATGGTGAAGGGTCTGGCGAACGGCTTCATGCCCGCTGGCCGTCACGAGACCGGCTGGGACGGAACCGCGGAAGACGGCACGCGCGCGCGCGCCGGGATGTACTTCATCCGCGGCTCGATCGGCGGCCAGCTCATCGGCACGCGGATCATGTACCTGAAGTAGCGAATCGAGACTCCGGCGCGCGGCGCCGGAGATGAATGCGGCGGCCCCGCTCCCGAGAGGAGCGGGGCCGTTCGCGTAGGCGGCCGCCTTGACGCTCGCGGGCCGGCTCCCCTAATGTTTGCACCCGAACGTTACCAGTCCCGGCAGGCCCGCCTGGCCCTTGATGGCCTTCTCGTTCACGCTCGAAGCGCAGGACACACATACCGCGGCCCGTGCCGGACGCATCACCACCGCTCACGGCGAGGTTCTGACCCCGGCGTTCATGCCGGTCGGGACCGCCGGTTCGGTGAAGACGCTCACGCCCGACGAGCTGACCGGGGCGGGCGCCGACATCCTGCTGGCGAATACCTACCACCTCTCGCTGCGGCCCGGGGTGGAGACGGTGGCCCGGATGGGCGGGCTGCACCGGCTGATGAGTTGGTCGGGGGCGATCCTGACCGACAGCGGCGGGTTCCAGGTCATGAGCCTCTCGCCGCTGCGCAAGGTGAGCGACGAGGGAGTGGAGTTCCGGTCGCATCTGGACGGCAGCCTCCGGCTGCTGACCCCGGAAGTGGCGATCCGGATCCAGGATTCACTAGGGACCGACATCGCGATGTCGCTCGACGAGCTGGTCGAGCTGCCGGCGCCACCCGAGACGGTGCGGACCGCGGTGAACCGCACGCTCGACTGGGCGCAGCGCGGGCTCGCGGAGCGCGAGCGCCTGCGCGGGGACGGCGGCGGGGGCATGGCGCTGTTCGGCATCAACCAGGGCGGAGCCGACGCCGCGGAGCGCGCGCGCTGCTTCGAGCGACTGGGCGCGCTGCCGTTCGACGGGCTCGCGATCGGAGGGTTGTGGGTGGGTGAGGGGCGTTCGCTGGGGCTGGAGCTGGTGGAGCGCGACTGCTCCGCGTTTCCGGCGGACCGGCCGCGATATCTCATGGGCGTGGGCCACCCGGTGGATCTGATCGAGGCGGTGGCGCGCGGGGTGGACATGTTCGACTGCGTGCTCCCGACGCGCAACGCGCGCCGCGGAACGGTGTTCACCTCGGGCGGGCGGCTGGTGGTCAAGAACGCGGCGTACGCGCGCGACCCGCGGCCGCTCGATCCGGAGTGCGATTGCTACACCTGCCGGAAGTTCTCGCGGGCGTACTTGCGACACCTGTTCGCGGCCGGCGAGCTGCTGGCGATGCGGCTCGCCTCGCTGCACGCGGTGCATCACATGATCCAGCTGGCGCGGCGCGCGCGGGAGGCGATCACCGCGGGTCGCTACCGGGCGTTCCGCGAGGAGTTCCTGACCAGGTACCACGGCGGCGAGGCGCTGGCGCCGATCGGATGATGGTGGCCGCGCGGGTGCGGCGCCGAACACGACCCTGAGGAGACCTTCATGTGGACTGATGCCTTCGCGCAGAGCCCGGGCGGCGCGCCGTCCGGCAATCCCAACGCGTCGCTGCTGCTCCAGCTCCCGTACTTCGTCGTCATCTTCGCCATCTTCTACCTGCTCATCATCCGGCCCCAGCAGCAGCAGAAGAAGAAGCAACAGCAGCTGATCGCTGCGCTCAAGAAGGGCGACCGCGTGCTGACCACCGGGGGCATCATGGGCACCGTGGTCGGAGTGGACGACGCCAAGGCGGTGCTGAAGATCGCCGACGAGGTGAAGGTCGAATTCACCAAGAGCTCGATCGTCCAGGTCATCACGGGGGACGCCAAGTAATGCCGTTGCGCCCGGTGCGGATCTACGGCGACCCGGTGCTGCGCCAGCGCGCCCGCGAGGTCGTGGAGTTCGACGACTCGCTGCGCGCACTGGCCGCCGACATGCGCGAGACCATGAAGGCCTATCACGGCGTCGGGCTCGCCGGGAACCAGGTGGGGGTGCTGCAGCGCGTCCTGGTGGTGGATGTGCCACTCGACGACGAGGGCGCGACCGGCGCCGCCTACACCCTGGTGAATCCTGAGTGCCTTGAGCGCGCCGGCTCGCAGACGACGGAGGAGGGCTGTCTCTCGGTTCCCGGGATCTACGAAGACGTGTCGCGCTCGTTGCGGGTCCGGGTGCGTTACCGGGACGAGCGCGGCGCCGCGGCGGAGCTCGAGGCCGAGGGCTTCCTCGCGCGCGCGATCCAGCACGAGATCGACCACCTGGACGGCGTGCTGTTCGTGGACCGGCTATCGCCGCTCAAGCGCCAGTTCCTGCGGCGCTCGCTGGAGGCACTGGCGCGCGGCGAGATGCCCGAGGGTTTCGCCCCGCCGGTGGGCCCCGGGGGTGGTTCCTGACCCGCCCGCGCGTGGTGTTCATGGGCACGCCGGAATTCGCGGTGCCGTCGCTCCAGGCGGTGGCGCGCGCCTGCGAGCTGGCCGCGGTGGTGACGCGGCCCGACCGCCCGCGCGGACGCGGCCAGCGCAGTGCCCCTTCCGCGGTGGCGGCGGCGGCGGAACTACTCGGCGTGCCGGTCTTGAAGCCGGAGCGCGTGGACGACGACGCGACGCGCGAGCAGCTCGCCGCCTGCGCCGCGGATCTGTTCGCGGTGGTGGCGTTCGGAGCGATCCTGCCGCGCACGCTGCTCGAGCTGCCGCGCCTCGGCTGCATCAACCTGCACGGCTCGCTGTTGCCGCGCTACCGCGGGGCCTCGCCGGTGCAGCGCGCGCTGTGGGACGGCTGCGCCGGCACCGGCGTGACCACGCTGTGGATGGACGAGGGGGTGGACACCGGCGACTGCGTGTTGCAGCGATGGGTCGGGATCGAACCGGCCGATAACGCGGAGAGCCTGGGCGACCGGCTCGCCGAGCTCGGCGCGCCGCTGCTCGCGGAGAGCCTGCTGCTCGCCCACGCGGGAACCGCGCCGCGCCGGCGCCAGGAGAGCGCGGCCGGCTCCTACGCGCCGCGGCTCAAGAAGCAGGACGGGAACATCGGCTGGGCACGCGACGCCGTGACGGTGTGGAACCGCCAGCGCGCGGTGACGCCGTGGCCGGGCGCCGCCACCGCGCACCGCGGGCGCCGACTCACCGTGACCCGGGCCTGGCCGCATCACCTGCTGCCGGTCGCGGAGCGGCCGGGCACGGTGCTCGCGGTGGTGGGTGAGAGCGTTGCGGTGGCGTGCGATCCCGGCGTGCTGCTGGTGATGCGGGTCAGGCCCGAGGGCCGCGGCGAGATGAGCGCGGCCGACTGGGCGCGCGGCGCGCGCATCGAGCCCGGCGAGCAACTGGCGATGGAAGCGGAGGCGCACGCGTGACACCCGCAGGTCCACGAGGAAAGGGGCCGCGCCGGCGAAGTCCGGGAGTGGGCGGCGGTGGCGGTCGCGCCCGCGGCCCCGCGCCCGGCCCCGGCGACGCGCCGCGCGGGCAGGCGGGTGCGGTCAACCGCTCGCGCCCGATCTACGACCAGAGCCCGCGCCGCAGCGGCCGCTGGCCGTCGCGGTGGCGTGCGATCCCGGCGTGCTGCTGGTGATGCGGGTCAGGCCCGAGGGCC
>CAZYQK010000030.1:0-24946 GCA_964650245.1 uncultured bacterium
TCCCAGCGAGGAGGCCTACATCGGGCGCGGCAAGACCTACTACCACTTCGCCTACTCGTACAGTCAGCAGATGCACCGCAAGAACGCGGGCGTCTCGGAGGTCCTGGAGAAGCTCTCGGTCGGCTTCGAGAAGTACATCCGCATCCTCTCGCACATGCGCGGCGAATACCTGGACCTGCTCAAGCGCTTCTCGCAGGGCGAGGTCTACCATCTCGAGCGCTCGATCGATGAGCACTCGCGGAACGAGCTGCTGCGGGTCAAGCAGGACGAGCTGCTCGAGCTCTACTCGGCGTGGAAGACGGAGCCCACCCGTGAAGCCGAGGAGAGCCTGGAGCGCGTGGTGAGCGAGATCCGCCAGATCAATCCCGACTTCAAGTTCCAGCTGCCGAAGCGATAGTCCAGTCGCGGAAGGCGGAGGCCCCCGGCGAAGCGTCGGGGGCCGTTTCATTCTCGCGGGGCGACCCGGGGAGCGGGAGCTTCGAGGCCGAATCGTCCTGCGTCGCCGCAGAAGAGCCTTCGGCCAGTCACCCTCTATTCGCCTCGCTTCTTCCCGCGTGGGTCTGCGCGTCCCGCCTCCAGCCGCTCGCGGGTCTTCTCGATCTCGGCGGCGAGGCGCCTCTCGGCAGGCAGGGCCAGGCGGTATTCGCGAGCCAGCACTTTGCTCCGCAGCCCTTCGAGCGCGTAGCGGGCGAGCGCGACGTTCTTCTCGGAGCAGAGGATGAGACCGACGGGCGGATTCTCGCCGGGCTGGATCCAGTGTTCTCGGGCGTAGTTGAGGTAGACGTGCATCTGCCCGGCGTCGGCGTGCGTGAACTTACCCACCTTGAGGTCGATCACCACGAGGCAGCGGAGCCTGCGATGGAAGAACAGCAGATCGATGCGATACCACTCGTCGCCGATCCGCAGCCGACGCTGGCGGCCGATGAAGGCGAACTCGCCGCCGAGCTCGAGGAAAAAGGCCTCGATGTGACGGACGAGCGCTGCCTCCAGGCCGCTCTCGGAGTACTCGTCCTTGAGGCCGAGGAACTCCAGCACGAGCGGATCGCGCACTTCTTCGTTGGCGGTCAGCGTGTCGCCGGGTTGCGACTTCGCTCCCTTCGTGAGCATGGCGGCCTTGTTTTTCGACAGGGCGGTGCGCTCGTAGAACTGAGAGGCGATCTGCCGGTCAAGTTGCCGCACCGACCAGCCGCCGCGAAAGGTCTCGGATTCGTAGAATTCTCGTGCTTGCGGATTGCGTACGGAGAGCAGCCGCACGTAGTGCGACCAGGGGAGGGGGAAAACGGTGGCGGGGCTCTCCAGGGCGGACATGCGCGTTGGTGCTACGGCGACTTCAGAGGATTCCGGCGGCTCTCGGTCCGCTGATTCGCTCGACAGTGTCGA
Organism: uncultured bacterium; assembly: GCA_964650245.1. Lineage (GTDB taxonomy): Bacteria > Eisenbacteria > RBG-16-71-46 > RBG-16-71-46 > RBG-16-71-46 > WS-2. The sequence continues at coordinate 1,381 of CAZYQK010000030.1, forward strand.
GCGAATCTCCTTCAGCGGAAACTGGAGGTAGAAGTCGCGGAAGCGCTGCAGGTTGGGACGTGAGAACCCCCGCCCAAATCGCCCAGTCAGATCTGCCGCCAGCTTTTCGAGGAGCCCCTCGCCATACTCGGCTCGCTGCGCTCCCCCCTGCTCGAACTCGACGATGCGGCGCCCGATCTCCCAGTACGTGGCGGTCATGAGCGTGTTGACGGCGCGAGCCGAGGCCCGGCGAGCGGATTCGAGCAGGGCGGTGAGATCGCTAACGAGGACGGGATACCGGGAATCGGCGGTGCGACGAAGGGAAGTCATGCATCGATCCTCCCGGGGGCGGGTCGGGGGACCGTGTCGCGACCTGCGCGTAACAAGAATCGAGGATACTTACTCTATCGTCTCCCCGGCAACCACTCTCAGAAACTCGCTACGATCTCCGCGATCCGCGGTTCCTTCTCGGCCGCCCGCCTACCTGATCTCGTAGTTGGGCGCTTCCTTGGTGATGGTCACGTCGTGCGGGTGGCTCTCGCGCAGCCCGGCGCCGCTGATGCGCACGAAGCGGGTGAGCGTGCGCAGCTCCTTGATGTTCTTGACCCCGCAATAGCCCATCCCGGCGCGAAGGCCACCCACCATCTGGAACACCGACTGGCTTAGTGGGCCCTTGAACGGCACCCGGCCCTCGATACCCTCGGGCACCAGCTTGGACAGCTCGTCGGCGTTGTCCTGGAAGTAGCGCTCGCGGCTCCCCTTTGCGGCCGCCATCGCCGAGAGCGAGCCCATTCCACGGTAGACCTTGTACGAGCGGCCCTCGAGCAGCACCACCTCGCCCGGGCTCTCCTCGGTGCCGGCGAACAGGCTCCCGATCATCACCGAATGCGCCCCGGCCGCGATCGCCTTCACCACGTCGCCCGAGTACTTGATCCCGCCGTCGGCGACGATCGGGAGATCAGTGCCCTCGAGCGCCTTCGCCACCTCGAGTATGGCGGTGATCTGCGCCATGCCGGCCCCGGTCACGACGCGCGTGGTGCAGATGGCGCCCGGGCCCATCCCGACCTTGACCGCGTCCGCGCCTTCGGCGGCGACCGCCGCGGCCCCTTCCCCGGTGCCGACGTTGCCCACCACCAGCTCCACCCCGGCGAAGCGGCCGCGCACCGCCTTCGTCGCTTCCAGCACGCCGCGCGAGTGGGCGTGCGCGCTGTCCACGACCAGCGCGTCCACGCCGGCCTTCACCAGCTCGGCGGCCCGCTCCAGGAAGTCGCCCGCCCCGCCCACCGCACCCGCGACCCGGAGGCGGCCCAATGAGTCCTTGCAGGCATGAGGATGCTTGATCCGCTTCTCGATGTCCTTGACGGTGATGAGCCCCTTCAAGCCGCCCTGGGCGTCCACCACCGGCAGCTTCTCGATCTTGTGCTTCGCGAGAATCGCCTGCGCCTGCTCGAGCGTGGTGCCGACCGGGGCGGTGATCAGACGCTCGTGCGTCATGACCTCCGACACCTTGCGGGTCATGCGCTCCTCGAAGCGCAGGTCGCGGTTGGTGAGGATGCCCTTGAGCCGGCCGTTCTCGGTGATGGGCACGCCCGAGATGTGGAAGCGCGACATGATCTCGTGCGCCTGCCCGAGCGTGGCGTTCGGCGGCAGCGTCACGGGGTCCACGATCATGCCGCTCTCGGAGCGCTTGACGCGGTCGACTTGCGAGGCCTGCTCGGCGATCGAGAGGTTCTTGTGGATGACGCCGATCCCGCCCTCGCGCGCCAGCGCAATCGCGAGCTCGAACTCGGTCACGGTGTCCATCGCCGCGCTCACGATCGGAATGTTGAGCGCGATGCCGCGCGAGAAGCGGGTGCGGACCTCCACCTCGCGCGGGTGAATCTCGGACAGGCGCGGCACGAGCAGCACGTCGTCGAAGGTCAGGGCTTCGGGGCCCACCTTTCGGCTCCACACCTCGCGCTCGCTCACCGCCTGTCGGACCTCCCTGAAACCGCCCGGCCGCGAGCGGGTGCGCCCGAGACCGCGCGGGTCAGCGCCGGGCGGGTGGAACCCCGGGGCGCTTGGACTTCTGGAAGCGGGACAGATCGAAGTAGTAGTTCGCCCCGACGCGGGCTTCGACCGCGAACAGGTCGCTGTTGAACCCCGACGGGAACTGGTTCCGGTCGTCCGGAACGCCGAAGGACATGATGGAGGGCAGGGTCCGATCGCGTCCCGCGCGCTCCGTCCAGACCAGGTGCCCCGCGACCGAGACCTCGACCGCGGTCGAGGGCAGCGAGGTGAGGAACCGCTCGAGGCCGACCTGCGCGCTCGCCCCCGGGTAGAAACCCTGGTGAAGCCGCTTGCTCACCGGGTCCTTGAGGACCTTGCGCCGGTTCTCGACCCAGACTCGATACACCCCGGGCCCGGCTCCCAGATGGTAGATCCAGGGCCCGTGCCGCTGCGTGACCTGGACCTGCGCCGAAACCGGCAGGACCAGCGTGAGTACCTTTTCCTTGGTCCTGGCCGCCGGGAAGTTGGGGTCGATGAACGGCAGCGGGGATTCTTGCTTGTAGCCGGCCCACAGGAAGCCAGGACTCACCTGCCACCGCCACCGGTTGTTCACCACGTAACGGAAGTTGCCGGCGAACGCGAACCGGGGCCGCGAGTCGAGCCCCCCGAATTCGCCGCGGGCGTCACGCTCCTTCGCGTAGTCCGCGTCCGCGAGCACCCAGGAGCCGCCGATCAGGCCGCCGAGCGCTCCGCGGCGCGGCGCGTAGCCGGTTTCCGCCGCGAGACACGCCGAGGCGACCGTGAGCAGCGCCAGGGTCGCGCTGCTCACCCGGCAAACGCTGGATATCATGCGATGGAGGCTCCTGACCGGTACGGGAGGTCGAAGGCAGGCCCGGTGCGATGAGCGCGGCAGTATAGGAACCGCCTCCGGGAGTGTCAACGAATTCGCGCCCGCGCCGGGTTCGGGGGGGCGAAGCCCGCATACTGTGGTGACAGGCCGTGGTCGCGGGTGTCGCCCGCGCGTCGGGGCCGCGCGGACGGCGCATTGGGATCGCAGAGCTTGGCGCGTCCACGCAGCTGGAACGGGGCTTGCGGAGGGCCGGACCGAGGCACCCGAAAACCGGGATCCCGCAGACCTCCTCGCTTTCATCACCTCACCCCGAACCCACCCAGGACGAAAGATGGCCTCAACGGGGCCGGCCGCCAACCGGCCCCAGTCCCGGTCTGCGCTATGAGGGGCGCCACGCTCCCGCACCCGCCCGAGGCACTCTGCGCCCCGACACCGGGTACGCCATCCATGCGACGGCTGCATGCGGCAATCGTTGACACCCCAAAGGCCCGCCCGTAGACTGCCGCCCTCATTTTGCCCATCCACGCCGGGGCTGCCCCGAGGGTGTCCCGGCGATTGACTGCGTCCGGGAGAACCCGATGACCCGCACCGATCAATGGAAGCTCGCGGGTGTGCTGGTCGCGACGGGCCTCAGCGTCTGGTACCTGCTGCCGTCCTACCGCTATTACACGATGACTCCCGACCGTCGTCAGGCCCTCCCGGCGAAGGAGCTTTCCGAGCTGCGCCGCAAGGCGATCCACCTGGGGCTCGACCTCCAGGGCGGCATGCACCTGGTGCTCGAAGTGGATCGCTCCCGCCTGAGCGCGGCCGAGGCCAAGGACGCGCCCGACCGCGCGATGGAGATCATCCGCAACCGCGTCGATCAGTTCGGCGTCGCCGAGCCGGTGATCCAACGCGAGGGCGAGGACCGGATCACGATCCAGCTGCCCGGCCTCACCGACCGGCAGCGCGCCATCGAGCTGATCGGCAAGACCGCGCTGCTCGAGTTCAAGCTCCTGCGTCCGGCCGAGGAGGTGAAGACCGCCTTCGACCGGCTCGACGCCTTCCTCGCCACGCGGGGCGCGGGCGCGAGCCTCGACACGACGCTGCGCCGGACCCCGCTGACCGGGCACTTTCTCGGGCTCGAGAGCTTCGCCTTCATCCGCAATGAGGACCTGCCGACGGTCCAGCGCATGCTGGCGACCGCGGGCGTCGATTCGGTGGTTCCGAGCGACTCGCAGCTGCTGTGGGGCGACGCCGACGAGAGCTACCAGGGCGCGAGCGGGCGCGCGCTCTACCTGGTCAAGCGCGAGCCCGAGATGACGGGCGGCTCGATCGCCAGCGCCAACGCGCAGGTGGGCCTCGAGCAGACGGACCCCGGGGGCTGGGGCGTGAGCATGAAGATGACGCCCCGCGGCCGGGCCGATTTCGCCCGCGTCACCGGGAACAACGTCGGGCGCCAGCTCGCCATCGTGTTGGACGGCGTCGTGAGCTCGGCCCCGGTGATCCGCGAGCGCATCCCGTCCGGCGACGCCTCGATCACCGGCAGCTTCGACGCGGCGCGGTCCAAGGACCTCGCGATCGTGCTGCGCGCGGGCGCCCTGCCGGCCCCGGTCAAGATCATCGAGGAACGCTCGGTGGGGCCGTCGCTCGGCAGCGACTCGATCCAGCAGGGCCTCATGGCCGGCCTGATCGGCACCGTGCTGGTCGTGGTGTTCATGGCGGCCTACTACCAGCTGTCGGGCCTGATCGCGATCGTGGCGATGATCCTCAACACGGTCTACGTCGTGGCGTGCCTGGCGGGGTTCGGCGCCACCCTGACGCTGCCGGGCATCGCGGGGCTGGTGCTGACGGTAGGCATGGCGGTGGACGCCAACGTCCTCATCTTCGAGCGCATCCGCGAGGAGCTCCGCCACCAGAAGACGGTGCGGCAGTCGGTCGAGCTGGGCTACAGCCGCGCGTTCCGCACCATCCTCGACGCCAATCTCACGACCCTCATCAGCGCGCTGTTCCTGTTCCAGTTCGGCACCGGTCCGATCAAGGGATTCGCGGTGACGCTCAGCATCGGGCTGATCGCCAACATGTTCACGGCGGTGCTGTTCACCCGGATGATCTTCGACTTCATTCTGGGCCGCGGCAAGCTCGAGCGGCTGAGCATCTAGAGAACGCGAGGCCACATTCATGCTCCAGCTTCTGATCGGAACCAACTTCCCGTTCATGCAGTACCGGCGGGTCGCCTACTTCTTCTCGAGCGCGCTCGCGCTCGCCACCGTGGTGTGGCTGGTCGCCCACGGCGGGCCCAGGTACAGCGTGGATTTCACGGGCGGAACGCTGCTCCAGATCCGGCTCGGCCGCGTGCTCCCGGCCGACCAGGTGCGGCACGCGTTGGACGCCGCCGGCCTGCACGGACTCGAGCTCCAGCAGATGACCGGCGAGAGCCGGAGCGAGTTCATGCTCCGGATCAAGCTGGAGGAGTCCGGCAAGGGCGACCTCTTCGCCCGGGTGCAGGCTGCGATCCAGGGCGGAATGCCGGACGTCTCGGTCGAATTGCGGCGCACCGAGGCGGTGGGCCCCAAGGTCGGCAAGGAGCTTCGCCAGAAGGCGATCTGGGCGGTGCTCGGGAGCCTCGTGGGAATTCTGCTTTACGTGGGCATCCGTTATGAGTTCAAATTCGCGCTGGGCGCCGTGGTCGCGCTGTTCCACGACGTCTTCGTGACCCTCGGGGTGCTGTGCTTCACCGGGCGAGAGGTATCCCTCACGGTCCTCGCGGCCCTCCTCACCATCGCCGGCTACTCCATCAACGACACCATCGTCGTGTTCGATCGTATCCGCGAGCGCTCCCGCGCCCTGCGCAAGGAGAAGCATTCGCGAGTCATGGACATCGCCGTGAACGAGACGCTGTCGCGAACCGTCATCACCGCCTTCACGGTGTTCCTGACCGCCGTCGCCCTGCTGGTCTGGGGCGGCGAGGTGCTGCGCGACTTCTCGTTCGCCATGGTGGTGGGGGTCGCGTTCGGAACCTACTCGTCCGTCTACGTGGCGAGCGCGCTCGCGCTCGACATCTGGATCGGCCTGGACCGCCGCAAGGGCATTCAGGCCGAATAGAAGGAAAGGCACACCATGAGGCAGTTGCCCACCGCGTGGCGTCTGGGGCTGGCCGCGGCCCTGGCACTCGCCGCACTCGGTCTGGCCGGTTGCTCGAAGCAGAAGACCACGGTCGAGCCGAGCTTCTCCCGGCCGGAGGGCGCGCCGGCCGCCGCGGGCGCGGCCCAGCTGGTGCTCTGGCGCGAGGCTCCGGCCATCATCGAAATCTGGCAGGACAACCTCCCGATGGGCCGGGACGACAATGACCGCCGGCTCAGTACCATCCCGTTCGGCACCGATCTGCCGGGGCGGATCCGCGGCCTGGTGCTGGACAGCACCGCGGCCGGCTCGTATCAGATCCTGCGCCGCGATCCCGCGGGCGGGTACGCCGAGCTCAAAGACTACCTGACCATCCCGACCCGCCGCTGGCTCGACCTCCACTGGGAGTCCTATGTGTTCACCGACGACGACACCGCGCACGCCCTGCGCACCTACATCGGACGGGGCGTGATCGGCGGCGCGGTCACCCTGACGTCGCCGCTCACCAACGAGGCGCGTGATACGAGCCGGGTGGTGGCGAACGTCAACTACACCGGCTCGACCGGCTTCGACCGGGACGGCAACCCGGTGCCGCTCGACTCGCTGTTCCTGATGGAGTGGACCGCGGTGCCGGGGGCCGCGGGCTACTACGTCCAGGTCTACCAGCCGAGCTTCAACCTCACGACCAACGGGGAGCAGGTCATGAGCGGCATGCCGGCGCCGCTGTTCGTGGGCAAGTCGCGCGATATCCTGCTGGCCTACCTGCCCGAACCCAGTCCGCCGACTGCCAGGGTCTCGTTGCGCGTGCCGCGGCCGGGCGCAAGCCCTCCAAGACCGGGCGCCCACTTCATGACCGTGCGAGGGACGAATTACGGGCAAGAGTACCGGGTGCGGGTCGCTGCGGTGGACGCCCTGGGACGCATGATCGCCTTCACCTACGGCTCGTACGGGCTTCCGATCACGGCCGATCTTCCGGACGGCGGCACGCTGCTCTCGGGGCAGTACGCGCTCTATCGGCTGGGAGCGATCACGGTGGTGCCATCGCGCTGAGTGCTCCGCACCATGCCGCTTCGATCGCCGCCTAGCGCGCGCGGCTCGACGCTGCTCCTGGGCCTCGTGCTCCTGTGCCTCGCCGCGGGTGGCCAGGCCCAGATGCCGCCGCCCGGGGCGCGCGAATTCTCGATCGCGCGTCTCAAGTACGGCGGAGGTGGCGACTGGTACGAGGACCGCACCTCGCTCGTCAACCTGCTGCGCGCCTTGCGCGAACGCGGCGCGATCCCGGTCGCGGGCGAGCGCGAGGCGGTGGTGGAGCCGGGCGCGGCCGTGCTGTTCCAGTACCCCTTCGTGTTCGCCTGCGGCCACGGCAACATCAAGCTCACCGCGACCGAGGTCTTGAACCTGCGGCGCTACCTGACCTCGGGTGGGTTCCTCTGGGTGGACGACGACTTCGGGATCGACCCCTCGCTGCGCCGGGAGTTGAAGCGGGTGTTCCCCGACGCCCCGCTGATCGAGCTTCCCTTTTCCCACCCGATCTTTCGTGAGCCCTACGATTTCCCTTCGGGCCTGCCGAAAATCCACGAGCACGACGGCGGGCCGGCCCGCGCCTACGGCATTGTCCGGGACGGAAGGCTGGTTGTATTCTATTCGCACGATTGCGACCTGGGAGACGGGCTGGAAGACGAACAAATCCACCACGACCCCCCGGAGAAGCGTGAATCGGCGCTGCGCATGTCTATCAACATCGTGCACTACGCCCTCACGCACTGACGGCGCCTCGAGCCGCGGCGGCGCCTGGAAGAGGCCATGATGAGCCGCCTGCGTTCCACCTCCCTGGGCCGCTTGCTCGCGCGGCACCACGACGCCCGCAGCCGGGCGCTGGTGCTGCGCCATGCGCTGCGCGCCGCGGCCGCCGCCGCGCTGGCCCTGGCCCTGGTGGTCGCCCTGGGGCTGACGCTTCCGGCCGGGTCGGGCTACGCGTGGGCCCGCCTCGTCGCCTTGCTCGCGCTCGCATCACTCGCCCTGCTCCGGGCGGCGCGCGACACGTGGCGCGCGTCGCTGACCTTCGAGCGCTGGCTCGAGCGGGTCGAGGAGCGCTTCCCCGAGGTGCACTCCTGGCTCCGAAACGCGATCGACTTCGAGCGTGCGCGGCCGCCGCACACATCGGAGGAGCTGGCCGCGGCGCTCGCGGCCGAGACCGCGCGCCGGCTCGCGAAACTACCGATCGCGAGCCTCACGCCGCGCATCGAGCCCCGCCGCCCGGCCTGGGCGCTGGGCGGCGCGCTCGCCGCCATCCTCCTGCTGGCGGCGATCGCCCCGGCGCGGGTTCAGCGCTCGTGGGCGGCGCTCTGGAATCCCGCGCTCGCCTCACCCCCGGTGCACCTCGTGGTCGAGCCGGGCTCGGTGCGCCTCACCCCTGGTGCTGCGCTCGCGGTGCGGGCGCGCGTCCGGGGCAGTACCCAGCGCCCCCGGCTGCTGCGCGACGGCGCACCCGCCCCCGAGGCGGTGGCGGAGGGCGCAGGCGAAGGCGGCGAGCGGCGCTGGCGCTTCGACCTCACGCAGCTCACCCGCGATCAGGAGTACCGGGTGAGGGTCGCCGCGGTCGAGAGCCCGCGCTACCACATCACCATGGCCGGCGAGCCCTCGCCGCTCAGCTTCGAGATGGAGATCGTCCCGCCGGGCTACGCGCGGCTGCCGGTTCAGCGCGGCGCCGCGACGCGCGGCGACCTGGTGGCCCTGAGGGGCGCCCGCGCGCGCGTCGAGATCACGTTCGATCGCGACCTGGAATCGCTCGCGGTCACGCTGCCGGGAGGTGCCGGCGCGAAATTCACCCCGCTCGGCCCGCGGCGCTGGCGCGGCGAGATTCCGATCGAGCGAGAGGGCGAGTACGAGCTCGAGGCGCGCGCCGCCGGTGGCGCCGGGCGATTCCGCTACCGCGTCACGCCGCTGCCCGACGCGCCGCCGGTGATCGCGGTCGAGACGCCCGAGGGTGATCTCGACCTTCCCGCCGGGCAGGAGGTGCCGCTCGCGATCGTGGGTCAGGACGATCTCGGGCTCTCGGAGCTGAGGCTCCAGTTCCGCAAGGATCCCGCCGCGCCCTGGACCGACCTGCCGCTCGCGCGCTTCGCGCAGCGCCCGCGTGAGGCACGGGTCGAGACGCGCTGGGACGCATCCCCGCTCGCGCTGCTCCCGGGGGAGACCGCCACTTTCCGCTTCGAGCTGTTCGACAACAACCCGGCCGGCGGGCGCGGCCGCGCGGTCTCGCCCACCTTCGAGCTGCGCTTCCCGTCGCTCGCCGAGCTCTACCGGCACGTGGAGGACCGTCAGCTCGGGGTCGAGAACACGCTCGAGAAGGCGGCGGAGAAATCCCGCGAGTTGCAGAAGGCCCTCGACCGGCTGGTGCGCCAGCTTCCGCCCCGCGAGTCGCCCGACCCGCCTCCGGCCTACGAGCGCAGCGAAGAGCTCAAGAGCGCGTTCGAGCGACAGCAGGACCTGAGCCGGCAGATCGATCAGGCCGCGCGGCAGCTGCGCGAAAGCGTGGAGCGGGCCGCGGAGCGCGAGGCTTTCAATCAGCAGCTCACGGCCAAGCTGCGTGAGCTGGCCGAGCTCATGGAGCAGATCGAGTCGCCCGAGTTCAAGCAGGCCCTGGCGCGCATGCGCGAGGCGCTCGAGCGGCTCGACCGCCGCCCGCTGGAGCGCCAGCTCCCGCAGTGGCGCGAGCGCAACCGCGAGATGCTGACCAACCTGGAGCGCACGCTCGAGCTGCTGAGACAGCTCCGTCAGGAGGAAAAGCTCGAATCGCTGGCGGCGCGCGCGGACGAACTCCGGGAACAGCAGGATGCCATGAACCACGAGCACGAGTCCCGCCCGGCGGAGTCACGCGACTCGAATCCCGAGAAGAAGGAAGCCCGGTCGCTGGCCGAACGGCAGGAGCGCGCAGCGCAACAGAGCGAATCGCTGGCGAAGGACACGCGCGACCTGGGCGGGGAGCTCGATTCCGCGGGCGAACAGCAGACCCTCGACCAGTCGGCCGAGGAGCTGGAGCATGAGGCGGCGCCCGAGCAGCGCGAGGCCGCTCAATCCGCCGCGCGGTCGGAAAGTCCGCGCGCCGCCCGCTCCGGCCGGAGCGCGAGCGAGAGCCTGCGGCGGGCGGGCGAGCGCATGACCCAGTTGCTCTCCCAGCGCCAGTCGTCGCGCGAGGGCGCCGATCTCGCCGCGGTGCGCCGTGCGGCGCAGGATCTGGTGTCGCTCCAGCGCGCGGCAGACCAGAACCTCTCCTCGAGCGCGCCCCCGGCGGCGCGCGCCGACCGGCAGACCGATCTCTCCGAGGGCGTATCGAGGGTCGCCGACTCGCTCTACACACTGGCGAAGAGAACGCCCTTCATCACGCCGAAACTGGGCCAGGCGCTGGGTCGCGCCATGCAGTCCCTTTCGGCCGCGGGCCGCGAGCTGGGCTCCGGCAACCGCCAGCGCGGTGAGGAAACCGGCCGCGAGGGCAGCGACGCGCTCAACGAGGCGGTGCTCGAGCTGCGAGCCAGCGAGCAAAGCATGTGCAACATGCCGGGCGATGGCGCCGGCCAGCGCCCCGAGAGCGCCGCGGAGAAGATGGGCAGGCTGGGGCAGCGTCAGGGCCAGCTCAACCAGGAGACGCGGCGCATCGCCCAGCGACTGAGCGAACAGCTGCGGATGGGAACCGGCGACCAGCAGGAGCTCCAGCGGCTGGCCGAGGAGCAGCAGCGCATCCGCCAGCAGATCGAGCAGGTCCAGCGCGACGAGCAGGAGAAGCAAAAGCTGCTCGGGAAGCTCGATCAGGCGCAGCGCGAGATGAAGGAGGTCGAGGAGTCGCTGCGCGACGGGCTCACCGGGGACGAGGTGCAGCAGAAGCAGCAGCGCATCCTCTCGCGCATGCTGGACGCCCAGCGTTCGGTCAACCGGCGCGAGTTCGACCCGGAGCGCGAGTCGCGCTCCGGCGTGGACATCGCGCACCGGTCGCCGGGCGAGCTTCCGGCCGAGCTGCTGCGCGAGACCGACCGCCTGCGGCTCGATCTGCTCAAGGCGGAAGCCGACCGCTATCCGGCGCGCTACCGGGCGTTCGTCGAAACCTACCTTCGGGCCCTTAACGGAAGCCGCCGGTGACGCCGCGCGCGATCGCGGGCCTGGCGCTGCTGCTCGGGCTCTCGACGGCGCCGGCCGCCTGGGCCCAGCGCGAGGCGCTCCGGGGGCCGCTCCGCGCGCTCGAGGCCGGGCCGCTGCTGGTGCGCGAGCCCCTGGCCCGAAACCTCGCCGCGCATCCCGTTACGCCGCTCGCGGCGCCGCAGCTCGCGCGCCTGCGACAGGTCCAGGTGTGGGGCGCGACCGGGCTCTACGAGCGCGCGCGGGCCGAGCTCGGGACCCTGCTCGCCGAAGTGCCGCATCACCCGCTGGTGCTCACCGAGCTCGCGCGGGTCGAGAACGCGCTCGAGAACTACGGCGCGGTCGAACGGCTGGGCCGGTCGGAGCGCATCGCCCAGCGCGACTCGCTGCTGCTGGGCCACGATCTGGCGCTGGCGCTCGAGCGCCTGGGGCGGCCGCGCGAGGCCGCGCAGATCGCGATCGAAGTGTGGGCCGCCGCCCCGGACGAGGTCGAGTGGGCCGCGGACGTGGTGGAGCGCATGGCGGGCGTGGACGCGCGCGGGGTGCGCGATCTGATGCGGCGGGCCGCGCTCTGGCTGCCTGAGCGCCTCGATCTCTCCCGCGCGCTGGCGCGGCTCGAATGGCGGGCCGGCGACCTCCGCACCGCGCTCCGGGTGCTCGCCACCGCCGAGCGCTCCGACGCGCGGTCGCGGCTGCGCTGGACCTTCGCAGAGGAGCTGATGCGCAATCAGTCGACGCGCGATTCCACCGGCGCGTTCGAGACCCTGCTCGATCTGGCCGCGGATGCGGCCTACGATCCCGCCTACCGCACCGCGGCCGCGCGGCGCGCGTGGGACGTGGTCGAGGCGCGCGCCGCCGAGCGGGAGCTCGCGTCCCGGGTCCGGAAGGCGCTCGCCGACCTGCCGCCCGCGCGCTGGAGCCCGGACTTGAGGCTGGGCGTGGCCCGCGGCCTGCGCGAAGCCGCCCGCACCGGCGAGGCGCGCGCGCTGCTCGAGCCCGACGACGGCCAGCTCGAGCCGCTCCCCGGGTTCGCGCTCGAGCGCTCGCTGGCCGATCTGCGCGACGGCCCGCCGGCGCGCGCCCTGCCGCAGCTCAGGAGCGCGGTCGAGCGCTCGCCCGGCCTGGCATTCCGATACGCCGAGGCGCTGTTCTTCGCGGGCGAGATCGACTCGGCGCACGGGTGGTTCGTGCGCGCGTCCGCGGACCCCCGCGCCCCATTCGCCGGCGCCGCGCTCGAGCGCCTGTACCTGATCGAGGAGGGGTCGCCGCGTGAGGCACTCCCGGTGTTCGGGCGCATCGCATACGAGGAATGGCGCGGCGAGACCCGGCGCGCGGGAGCGCTCTCCGACTCGCTGGTGCGCACCCTGCCGCGCGGGCCCCTGTGGGCCCAGGCTGCGCTCATGCTCGCGGGCCAGCGCGCCGCGCTGGGCGCCGACGAAGACGCGCTCGAGCCGCTGCTGGCCGTGGCCGACTCCCTGCCGGGAGACCGCCTGGCCCCGCTCGCGCGGGAGCGGGCCGGGGATCTCTATCTCACCAGGCTCAAGGACGAAGCGCGCGCGGCCGCCCAGTGGGAGGAGTGCCTGGCCCGCTACCCGAAGGCCTGGAACGCCCCCGAGGTGCGCCGCAAGCTCGAGCAGCTCCGCCGCGAGCGGCGCTTCTGACCTCGGGCCGCGGCCCGGCGCGCGCGCCGGGCGAGCGGGACGCACGCGCGCAGCCGCGCCTGTGACGGCGCTGCCCCGCGCGCGGTATGCTTGACCCGGTCGCCGCGCCGGTGCGCTCCGCCGGCAGTACGTCGAGGAGTCTAGAGCGATGAAGTTGTTCAGCCCCGTGGGCCCGTTCAGCCGGCCGCCCCGCATGCGGGTGGGGCGCCGGGGACCGCTCGGAGCCGGGGGCGCGATGCTCGGCCTGCTCGCGCTCGGCGCACTCGCGGCCCTCACGCTCGGGCTCGTCATGCTGTTCCGTCCGCGCCGCAAGTCCGGCGTTGCCCCGGGCGCCGCGGGCGCGCGCGTGCCCCCCGCGCCGGATGGCGCGGACGGCGCGGCAGACGACGGCGCGGCACCGCACCGCGACAAGTCCTTCGCCGAGGTGATCGAGGTGTGGCCGGTGGCCATGGTTCTCTCGCTCGGGCTCTCGCTGGCGGGCGTGGCCGCGCCGCCCTTAGCGCACGCGAAATGGCTGGTGCCGATGGACGAGCGCCAGACCGATCACCTGCGGGCCTACGGCCTGACCTACTGGGCGCTCGGCCGCGGCCAGAAATGCGAATGGTTGCTCAACTATCGGGGCGGCTCGTTCCTGCTCCCGGACGATGCGCTCACCGAGCGCGAGGCGAATCTGAAGGGCGTGACGCTCCAGCTGGTCGGCGGGGCCGGCGAGGCCACCCTGCGCGCCGAGATCGCCGACAACAACATGGAGGCGGTGGTTCTCGAGAAGGCGCCGAAGGTGGCGGTCTACATTCCACCCAACACGCCGCCCTGGGACGACGCGGTCACGCTCGCGCTCAAGTACGCCGACATTCCTTACGCCACGGTGTGGGACGAGGAGGTGCTGCGCGGCGAGCTGACGAAGTACGACTGGCTCCACCTTCACCACGAGGACTTCACCGGCCAGCACGGAAAGTTCTACGTCGCCTACCACGCCTTCCCCTGGTACAGGGAGGAGGAGGCGGTGCAGACCGCGATGGCGCGCAAGCTCGGCTTCGCCAAGGTGACGCAGCTGAAGGCCGCCGTGGCGGGAGCGATCAAGGATTACATCGGGCACGGCGGATTCATGTTCGGGATGTGCTCGGCGACCGACACCTACGACATCGCGCTGGCGGCCGACGGGGTGGACATCGTGGACTCCTTCTACGACGGCGATCCACCCGACGCGCTCGCACAAAGGAAGCTCGACTTCTCGCGCTGCCTGGCCTTCCGGGATTTCCGGCTCGAGCCCGATCCGCTCCTCTACCGCTTCTCCGACATCGACGTGACGCAGGAAGCGGGAATCCGCGGGCCGGCCGCCTACTTCACGCTGTTCGACTTCTCCGCGAAGAACGACCCCGTGCCCAGCATGCTGGTCCAGAACCACGTCAACGCCGTTCCGGAATTTCTCGGCCAGAGCACGGGTTTCCGCCGCCCGCGCATCAAGAGCGGCGTGCTGGCGCTGGCCGAGGTGGAAGGCAGCGACGAGGTCAAGTACCTCCACGGCCAGTTCGGGCGCGGCACCTTCACCTTCCTCGGCGGCCACGACCCCGAGGACTACCAGCACATGGTGGGCGACCCGCCGACCGAGCTGTCGCGCTACAAGCACTCGCCCGGCTACCGGCTCATCCTCAACAACGTGCTGTTCCCCGCGGCGGAGAAGAAGAAGCAGCGCACCTAGGCGGCGTGGTGCTGCGACCCGGCTCGCGCCGGGCCGCGATTCAGCGACGACCGGGGGCGGGCGCGACGACGACGACCGGCGATGAGCCCGCGTCGAGGCCGGGCAGGGCGCGCGCGAAGTACTCGGCCATCGCGCCGGCCGCGACCGCGTGTCCGCTGGAGTTCCAGTGTCCGTAACCGGCCGGATTGCGGAACCAGAGCGGCCGGCCCAGCGTCTCCATCGCCGACCGGAACGCGGGGCTCAGCGGCACGACATCGAAGCCGTGTCGCGCCCCCACCGAGAGCAGCCACCGCGGCGTCTTGTCGGAGTCGAAGAAGGGAGCCGCGCGGTTCTCGGCCAGGAGCGCGGGATCCTCCTGCTGCGGAAACCCGGCGGCGAAGACCACGAAGCGCCGGCCATCGCTCGCGACGTGACGCGCGAATCGCTCGAGGATCCGGCCGGTGAGTCGAAAGGCGGGAATCGAGTCCGCCGGCAGCCGCGCGTCGAAGTTCCACGCTCGATAGTACCCGTCCTCGACCTCGCCGGTCGGCCGCCGCGGCGGACGCTGCCGGGTGCGAAGCGTGTCCATCGCGCGGCGCACCTGCGTCCATGCGGCCGAGTGTGACTTGAGCCACACCCAGCCTTCCCACCCGCGAGCGGAGGTCGCCGCCGCGAACGAACGATCGAGCCGCAGCGAATCGCCCTCCTCGACGAAGAACGGGCGCGCCTGGTCCAGCGCGACCGGCTTCCAGTTGTCGGCCTGGTCGTTGGGAATGAAGAGCACCGCCACCACGTCCGGATCGTAGCGCACGCCCCAGTTCTTGTAGGTCAGGTACTCGACCGCGGTGCCGTTGCCGTTCTGTCCGAGCGCGATGACCTCGAAACGGTGCCCGGGCCGGGCTCGCGCGTTGAGCGCGCGCTCCAGGCGCCGGGAGAAGGCGCTGTCGAGCGGCACCTGGAACGCCGCCACGTAGGAATCCCCCAGAACCAGGATGCGGGTGGTGCCGGCGAGCCTGGCTTCGGCGTGCTCGACGTCGCGCCAGCCGGCTCCGTTGAAGCGCCCCACCGAACCGCCCTCGCCGGTCCAGCGATACCGGGCGTGCGCGATGTGGCGGAATCCGATCACGGGGTCGGGCACGGTGGTGGCGGAGCCGTACCCGGCCAGCCGCAGGGAGAGCTCGAGGGCCAGAAGCCCTCCGACGAGGCCGGCGCTCAGTGCGAGCAGGTTGCCCAACCACCGTTTCACGACTCCTCCGCGCGGCGGTCGCCGGCAGGGCGGATCGAGCGAGAAGCGCGATGCATCCGGGGGATCATGGACGGCCGGGCCGGAATCCGGCCGGCGCGAGAGCCGGTCCCGACAGGGCGTCCGACGGGTCAGACTAGCACGAGACCGGCGTGCCTCCGTGGATGGACCAGTTGACCGGCCGGGATTGGAGCGCGTAGAATCTTCGTCCTCGATTCGGCTCGAGACCTGTCCACATCGGAGTATCCCCAATGAAGCCGGTCCGCCGCTTCTTCCGCAACCTCGTCGCCCGCCTCGGCATCGCCGGCGGGCTTCTGGCATTCCTCTGGCACCGGAAGGTGTGGTGGATGATCCCCCTGGTCGTGGTGCTTCTGGTGCTGGGGGTGTTGGTGATCTTCGGCCAGTCGTCCGCGATCAGCGCGTTCATCTACACCATCTTCTAGCCCATGAGCCTCAGCTCCCCGGCCGTTCAGCTGGGCTCGACGCGGCGCGAAGCCCCGCTGGCGGCGGACGCGCCCTTCTACAAGAAGCTGTGGCGGGCCTGGCAGCGCGTCGCCCGCGTGATCGGCAACTTGCTGTCCCGCGTCGTTACCAGTTTCGCGTACATCGTCGTGCTGCCGATCTTCGCGCTCGGCGTCAGGCTCTTCGCCGACCCGCTCGGCTTGAAGCCCCGCCCCGCGCGCTGGACCCCGCTCCCGCCGGCCCCGTCGACTCTCGACGAGGCCCGTCGCGGGTTCTAGACCCGAGCCCCCTCCCGCCCCCGTGAACATCCTCGGAATCTCCTGCTTCTATCACGACTCGGCCGCCGCATTGATTCGCGACGGCGCGCTGATCGCCGCCGCCGAGGAAGAGCGCTTCTCGCGCATCAAGCACGACTTCGGCTTCCCGAAGTTGGCGATCGCGTTCTGCCTGGAGCAGGCCGGCCTCACCGTGGGCGATCTCGACCACGTGGTCTACTACGAGAAGCCGTTCCTCAAGTTCGAGCGCATCCTGTCGAGCGCCGTGCAGACCTTTCCGCGCAGCTACGAGGTGTTCCGCGAGGGCATGATCGCGTGGCTGTCCGAGAAGCTCTGGGTGCAGAACCTGATCGCCGACCGGCTCGAGGTGCCCGCCGCGAAGGTGCTGGCCGTCGACCACCACGCCTCGCATGCCGCGAGCGCCTTCTTTCCGTCCCCGTTCGAGGACGCCGCGATCCTCACCGTGGACGGCGTGGGTGAATGGGCGACCGCCGCCTTCGGCTCCGGCAGCGGGAACCGCCTGACCCTGAGCCGGGAGATTCGCTTCCCGCACTCGATCGGCCTGCTCTACAGCGCCTTCACCGCGTACCTCGGCTTCGAGGTCAATGAGGGCGAGTACAAGGTGATGGGCATGGCGCCCTACGGTCGGCCGCGCTACACCGACCAGGTCTGGAAGCTGATCACGCTCGGAGACGACGGGTCGTTCCGCCTCAACATGGAGTACTTCAGCTTCCATTACTCGGCCCGGCACACCTACAACCGCAAGTTCGTCGAGCTGTTCGGCCCGGAGCGCCCTCCCGCCATGCACTTCTTCACCGCGGCGTCGGGCTATCCCTCCTACTTCGGGCCGAAGCCCGCCGACTACGAGGAGGTGGCACGCCGGAACCAGCACTACGCCGACGTCGCCGCTTCCATCCAGCGCGTCACCGAGGAGGTGCTGCTCCACATGGCGCGCGCGCTCCATCGCGAGACCGGGAAGAAGCGGCTGTGCATGGCGGGCGGAGTGGCGCTCAACTCGGTCGCGAACAGCCGCATCCTGCGCGAGACGCCCTTCGAAGAGCTCTACGTCCAGCCCGCGGCCGGAGACGGCGGCGGGGCGCTCGGCGCCGCGCTCTACGTCCACCATCACCTGCTCGGCAGGCCGCGCGCGTTCGTGATGGACCACGCGTTCTGGGGCAAATCCTATGGGCAGGGCGAGACGGTGGACTGGCTGCGTGCCCAGGGCATCGCTCACGAGGTGCTGGACAGCGAAGACGCGCTGCTCGATCGCGTGGTGGAATCCCTCACGAAGGGCCAGGTCGTGGGCTGGCACCAGGGCCGCTTCGAGTGGGGCCCGCGCGCGCTCGGATGCCGCAGCATCCTCGCCGACGCGCGACGTGCGGACATGAAGGACATCGTCAACACCAAGATCAAGTTCCGCGAGCCGTACCGGCCGTTCGCGCCCTCGGTGCTGGCGGAGGCGGCGGAGCGCTACTTCGAGTTGCCGAACGCCTGCCAGCATTATCCCGCGCGCTTCATGCTGTACGTGGTGCCGGTCAGGCCCGAGCACCACGCCACGCTGCCGGCGATCACCCACGTGGACGGTTCGGGGCGCCTGCAGACCGTCTTCCGCGACTCGAGCCCGCTTTACTATTCCCTGATCGAGCGCTTCGGCCAAGCCACCGGCGTTCCGGTCGTGCTCAACACCTCGTTCAATCTGAAGGGCGAGCCGATCGTGAACACGCCGGCCAACGCGCACAACACCTTCGTCAAGTCGGACATGGATCTGCTCGCGGTCGGCAACGTTCTGGTCCGCAAGCGCTGAGGGCCGCTCCCCTTGGCTGTGCCGCGTCCTTGCCGGGCTGTGGGTCACACGGGACTTTCCCTCGCCGTTCTCCTGGTCGCACTCGAGCTCGGGTTTCGCGCGGAGCAGGAGCGAGCCGCCGAGCCGCTTCACAGCGGATGGACCGGGCACTGGAACTCGAGGGGAAACGGGCTTGCGGCGCGTCTCATCGCGGAGCGCATCGCGGCGCACCTGGACGGCGCAGCACCGCGAAACGCGGGCCGGAAGCCCGACTCCGAGTGACCGTTCGATGAGTCACGGTCACACCTCCCTCAGGTCGGCGCTCGCGAATGTCCTCCTCGCGCTGTTCGGCGTGATCGCCGCGGCCGCCATCGGTGAATTGCTCGTCCGCCGCTACGTGAGTACTCACACCATCTACGACGTCGAGATGACGCACTATGCGCTGCGGCTGAAAACCAACTCTCCGAACCCGCTCATCGGCCACGTCCACAGGCCGAACTGCCGCGCGACACTGATGAACGTGCCGGTGCGCATCAACTCGGACGGGCTGCGCGACACCGAGCATGCCATTGCCCACGGCGACGGCTACCGCATCATCCTCCTCGGCGACTCGTTCACGTTCGGCTGGGGAGTGACCGAAGCGGAGACCTTCAAGAGCCGGCTCGAGTCATTGCTCAATCGACGCTACCCGACCGAGATCATCAACTTCGGCACCGGCAACTACAACACCGAACAGGAGGTCAACCTGTTTCTGCAGAAGGGGCTGAAGTACAACCCGGACAAAGTGGTGGTGTTCTATTTCATAAACGATGCGGAGCCGCTGCGACAGAGGACTCGCTTTTCGTTCCTCTACCACTCTGACTTCATGACGTTTATCTGGTCACGCCTCCGCGCGGTCACGATCCATGCCGGTGAGGGGAGTCAGGGGTTCGAGGGCTACTACACGAATCTCTATCGAACGAGCGCGCCGGGCTGGGAGCGCGCCCGGGTCTCGCTGCTGCGGTTGAAGGAAGTCTGTGCCGGGAAGGGAATCGAGCTCCAGGTGGTACTGATTCCAGAGCTGCACGAGCTGCGGGACTACCCGTTCGCGAAGCAGCACGAATCGGTCGCCGATTTCCTGCGCGGCCACAACGTCCCGGTTCTCGACCTCGCCCCGTCGTTCGGGGATCAAACGGATCCCAGGCGGCTGTGGGTGGCCGAAGACGATGCGCATGCCAATGCCCTGGGCCACAGGCTCATCGCCGAGCGTTCCCTGGAATTCCTCGCCGAGCGAAGGTCGCGGCCGTAGGTGCCGGCCGGGGGCGGGCCCTCAGGCCTCGTCCGGGCCCTGCGCACGCCCCGCGTCGCGCCGATACGCGTCCGGATCCCACCGCTCCATGTAGCGTTCGGGGGCGGAGAGCGGCGTGAACCCGAACTGCGAGTAGAGCCCGTGCCCGTTGCGGGTGAGCAGCACCCAGCGGCGGAAGCCCTGCAGCTCCGGGTGCTCGACGATCACCCGCATCAGCCACTTCGAGAGTCCGCGCCCCCGGTGCGCCTCCAGCACGAACACGTCGCCGAGATAGGCGAACGTGGCATGGTCGGTAATGACGCGGGCGAAGCCCACCTGCCGGGCCTCGGGCCCGGCCCCCGGCTCGTGCCACAGGCTAAAGTTGAGGGCGTGCTCGATCGAGCGGCGCGCCACGTCGAACGGAATGTCCTTCGCCCAGTAGCAGTCGCGCAGGAAGCCGTGGACTACCCCTAAGTCCACGCGTGCGGGGTCCGTGGTGATGAGGTATTCGCCCTGACGCCATTCCGCCATCGCTCGCCTCCTCCCGGCCGTGCGGCGCGCCCTAACGCGAGCGGGGCGCCCCTCGACGCCCCGCTCGCCACGCAACCCTGTCCGCCGCGCCTCCTAGCGCCGCGTCGTGTCCGCCGGTGCGGGCTCCGGCGGAGGCGGCGCCACCTCCTCCTTCATCAGGAACCGCCGCTTCTCGCGCTCGATCCTGAGCGCCTCGGTGTTCAGGACCCTGAACTCCACGCGCCGGTTCTTGGCGCGGCCAAGGTCGCTGGTGTTGGGCGCGATCGGCGCCGAGAACCCGTAGCCCTTCGCGCTGTACTGCGAGGCCTCGAGCTGCGGAAATTTCTGCCTGAAGTAGCCGAGCACGGCGTTCGCCCGCGACTGCGACAGCGTGTCGTTGAGCGCCTTGCTCCCCCGGTTGTCGGTGTGCCCGCCGATCTCGATCAGGAGCGTCGGGTACTGCATGAGGATCGTGCCGACCGTGTCGATCACCGCGAACGATTCCGGCTTGATGGTGGCCTTGCGGACATCGAAGTTGATGTTCTGGAGCCGGATGGATCCGGTGTCGAGCAGCTGGACCTCCTTCTCGCTCACCTCGATCGGGCAGCCCTTCTCGTCCACCCTCAAGCCCACCGGAGTGTTCGGGCACTGGTCGAGCCCGTCGCACACGCCGTCGCCGTCCGCGTCCAGCCCGCAGCCGCTCGAGTCCACGACGCAGCCCTTCAGGGTGGTCACGCAACGGTCGAGCCCGTCCAGCACGCCGTCGCCGTCGGAGTCGATCCCGCAGCCTCTCGCGTCCGCCACCGCACCCTTCGGGGTGTCGAGGCACACGTCCACGCCGTCGCAGACTCCGTCGCCGTCTCCGTCGATCGGGCAGCCGCTCTTGTCCACCTTGCAACCGCGGGCGGTGCCCTCGCACTTGTCGAGCCCGTCGAACACGCCGTCGCCGTCGCTGTCGATCGGGCAGCCGCGCGCGTCCACTCTCGCGCCGATCGGGGTGTCGGGGCAGCGGTCGAGCCAGTCGCGCACGCGATCGAGATCCTGGTCGCGCACCTTGCCGAGCAGGTTCCACTGCAGCCCCGCGGTCACCGCGAAGTGGTGGCTGAACTCGCTGGCGTTGCGCTCGCGAAACATCATGTCGCGCGCCTCGAGCCGCACGTAGCAGCGCTGGTCGAAGGCGTTCTGGAGCAGTCCGAGCCCGAGCGTCGCGGCACCGCGCTCGAGCCCGTTCGGCAGCCGGCCGGACGTGTGGCTGAGCCCGTAGCCGGCGCCGAACAGCATGAAAGGCACCGCGCGACCGTGCGCCGGGAGCAGATTCCAGCGCAGATCCAAGCCCATCATGGAGAAATTGTGCTTCTGGTTCGGCACGGTGTCGGCCTCGCTCGGTCCCCACGTGGCCTGGGCTTCGGCGGTCAGCCCCGGCGTCACGCGCCAGCCGAGCGCGGCGTCGTAAGCGGGTCCCGACTTCATCCGCGCGCGCGCGTCCGGGCTGAACAGGCCGGCCCCGCCCGACACCTCGATGGGCCGCCCGCCGATCTGCGCCGCCGCGGGAGCGGCGAGCAAGACAGCGGCGGCGACAGACCACAGCGCACGCTTCAACCAGGACATGCGGCGAGACCTCCTCCCGGACCTCTTCCTCTCACGAAAGACCGGCGAGGCGGCTGCGACCGGAAGCGCGCCCCGCACGCGGGCAAACAGACCGGTAAGTGCTACCATCCGTCACTCGGAAGGTCAACGACGACGGGCACGGCGCGTGCGGGCGTGGCGCCCGCGGGCGCCGCGGATCGCGCGCCGCGCGCTCAGCCGACCACAGCCCGGCGCCCCGCGGGCCGAAGCACCCGGGAAAGGAACGCAGAGCATGACGTCCGACGAGAGACACAAGCTGATCTCCCAGTACGCCGCGGGCTACGACGAAGTGGCGAAGAGCCTGCACGGCTTTCCCGCGGCCGCCATGGTCGCGCATCCGTTCCCGGGCAAGTGGAGCGCGCGTGAGATCGTCCATCACCTGGCCGACAGCGAGAGCACTTCTGCGCTGCGGCTGCGCAAGCTCCTGAGCGAGGAGCACCCGGTGATCCAGGGCTACGAGCAGGAAGCCTACGCCGTGCTGCTGCGCTACAACCTGCGCGAGCACGCCCCGGCGCTCGAGTTGTTCCGCGCGGCGCGCGCGACCACAGCCCAGCTGCTGCACGAGATGACCGACGAGGACTGGAAGCGCGCAGGCTGGCACAGCGAGTCCGGGCTCTACACCGCCGAGACCTGGCTCCGGATCTACGCCGTGCACGCGCACAACCACGCCGCGCAGATCGCGCGGCTGCGCGAAGCGCTGGCGAAGTAGGCCCCGCATGCTCTGGCGCTGCCGCGACCTGGTCTTCGAGTTCGCCGAGCGCACCCTGGTGATGGGGGTGGTCAACGTCACGCCCGACTCGTTCTCGGATGGCGGGCGCTTCCTCGACCCCGCGGCCGCGGTGGCGCACGCCCGGCGCCTGATCGCGGCGGGTGCTTCGATCGTCGACCTCGGCGCCGAGAGCACGCGGCCGGGCGCCGAGCCGGTGCCGGCGGAAGAGCAGCTCGCCCGCCTGCGTCCGGTGCTGGAGCGGCTCGCGGGCGAGACCGAGGCCTGCCTCTCGGTGGATACCGCGAGCGCCGAAGTCGCCGCGAAGGCGCTCGAGGCCGGCGCCCACGTGGTGAACGACGTCACCGCGCTCGCGGACCCCGGCATGGCCCGCGTGGTCGCGGCCTCCGGGGCGGGGCTCGTGCTCATGCACATGCGCGGCACGCCCCGCACCATGCAGCAGGACCCGCGCTACGACGACGCGGCGCGCGAGGTCGCCGACTGGCTCGGCGAGCGGCTCGAGCTCGCGCGGCGCGCCGGCGTCGAGGCCGAGCGCGTGGCGCTCGATCCCGGGATCGGCTTCGGCAAGTCCGCGCGCCACAACTTCGAGCTGATCGCCCGGCTCGAGGAGCTCGCCCGCCACGGACGGCCCTTGCTGGTCGGAGTCTCGCGCAAGAGCTTCCTGGGGACGACGCTGGGGCTCCCGGTGGATCAGCGCCTCGAGGGCGGGCTCGCCGCCACCGCGATCGCGGTGTTCCTGGGCGCGCGCATCGTGCGCACCCACGACGTCGCCGCCACCGGCCGCGCCGTGCGCATCGCCGATGCGCTGCGAGCGGCGAGGCGGGAAGCCGTGGAGAGCCATGGGACGTTCTGATAGATTCGCGCCCGCGCGTTCGCGCCCCCTGCCACCATGACGCCCGTCCACGAATTCTGGTTCCTCGACCTCCTCGACATTTTCCTGGTCGCGGTGTTGTTCTACCGCCTGCTCATCCTGGTCAAGGGCACGCGCTCTGCGCAGATGTACGTCGGGCTGCTGGTGATCGTGCTGGTGGGCCTGGTCGCGCGCGTGTTCGACCTGATCGCGGTCAAGTGGATCGTGGACAGCCTGAAGACGGTGTGGCTGATCGCGTTCGTGATCCTGTTCCAGCCCGAGCTGCGCCACGCGCTGGCCCAGTTCGGCCGCACCCGCTACTTCCGCTCGTTCCTGCGCGGCGACAACTACGGCGTGCTGGGCGAGGTGGTGCGTGGCGTCGAGACGCTGGCCGAGCGGCGGCACGGCGCGCTGCTGGTCATGGAGCGCAACGT
>CAZYQK010000031.1:0-24784 GCA_964650245.1 uncultured bacterium
GCCGCCGCGCTCCGCACCCTGGACCGCGGCGTCGCCCCGATCGCCGCGCCCGCGCCCCCCATCCCGCCCGGTGCGCGGACCGCGGTCGCCCCGGTCGCGACCGCGGTCGCGCCGACCGCGGCCTTCACGCTCGCCCGTCCCGGAGGGCTCCGGCGGCGGACCGCCCGGCCTCGGCATGATGCGCACCCGGTACGGCCGCGCCCCGATCCCCAGGAAGCCGCCCGAGCCCTCGTCGAGCATGGTGATCATCACTTCGGCGCGGGAGAGCCCCAGCGCCTCGAGTCCCTTGCGCACCGCGTCGTCCAGCGTCTTGCCTTCGAAGATCGAGCCCGATGGCCCCATGTTGCACCTCTTTGGAGTGGCGCGGCTGGAGAAGCGTTCGAGCGTGAGCTCCAGCCCCGCGTCATGCGAACCGTGAATGAGTGTGGGGAGGCGCGAGGGGCGAGCGGCTCTTGAGACCGGTGCGAGCAGCGACTCGGCATCCGGCTCGGCCCGCATTCCGCGGCTTACGCCCACTGTGAAGTACCTAGCTTACTTCGCCGCGGCCGTCGTGGCTACGGCTCATGCCTAACCCCGGCGCTTCCCGCCCGCTCGCGCCTCCTCCGCCACCGGCGCGGCCACGAGCGCCGGCCCGCCGTCGTGCCGCAGCACCAGCCACTGTTGGAGCGCGGTCAGGAGATTCATCACCGTCCAGTAGAGCACCAGGCCCGAGGGCAGGTTGTAGAAGAACACGACCATCACGGCGTTCATCATGTACATGGTGGTCTGTTGGCGCGGATCGGTAGGCGAGAGCTTCTGCTGGAGCAGGCCCGAGCCCGCCATGAGAATTGGCAGCAGGCGCACCGGGAAGCCGGACACGCTGAACAGGAGGTCGGGGGCGGAGAGATCGGTCATCCACGCGACGAAGCCGGCCTGGCGCAGCTCGATGGCGTTGAACAGCACCTGGTAGAGCGCGAGGAAGAGCGGCATCTGCATCAGCATCGGCAGGCAGCCGCCCGCCGGATTCACCTTGTTCTCCTTGTAGAGCGCCATGATCGCGGCGTTCATGGCCTTCGCGTCATTCTTGTACTTCTGGCGCAGGCGGTCGAGCTCGGGCTGGAGCTTCTGCATCGCCCTCATGCTCTTCATGCTCTGCATGTTGAGCGGGTGGAGCACGACCCGCACCAGGGTGGCGAGCACGATGATCGCCACCCCGTAGTTGCGCAGCAGGCCAAAGAGCCAGTTCAGCAGCTGCAGCAGGGCGCGGCTGAACGGCAGGATCCAGTTCCAGCCCAGGTCCACGGCGCGCTCGAGCTGATGCTTGTAGGCCGCCAGAATGAAGTACTCGCTGGGACCGAAGTAGAGCAGGAAGCGCTGGACCGAATGGTCCGCCGCGGGCAGGCCCATCACGAGCGAGTTGACCGCCACCGCCTGCTCGGGCCGGGCACGCGGTCCGAGCAGGGCGAGCTGGTCGGCTGAAAGCACGCGGCGCTCGGCGCCCGAGCGAACGCCGCGCGCCACCCCCTCGGTGACCGCCACCGCGCCCAGGAAGTAGCGGGTCTGGACCGCGGCCCACTGGGCGCTCCCGTCCAGCACTCGCGGGCCCTTGAGCAGCCCGCCCGCGGCCTCACGATGGATGTTGGTCCCCACCAGGCCGGTGGCGCGCAGCATCCGCTCGTCGCCCTGCTGGTCGGCCTCGGTGAGGAGCGGCCACGAGCGCGTGGTGAGCGAGTAGTCGGCGAGCCGCCATTCGGGCGGCGCATCGCGGATCTCGACTTCGAGATCGAGCGCGTAGTCCTGGGGCCGCACGCGATAGGTCTGGCGCACCAGCAGCCCCGCGCTGTCGCGCGCAGTGAAGGTGAGAGCGCGCGTATCGCCCGCCGCATCGCGGACTTCGTTCGCGGCGAACACCACCTCGGCGAGCGAGCGCAGCCCCGGGCCCGAGCCGAGATCGACGCCGAACACAGGCTCGCCGTTCAGGACCACGCGCGCGCTTTCCGGCAGCACGCCCTCGCGCCCGACGCGGCGCGGATTCCGGCCGCGGCTGAACGCGTGGGCGGTGGCGTAGCGCTTGAGCTCGACCGAGACCAGCCGCGCGCCGCGGCTGGAGAACACCGCGGAATAGAGCGGCGTCTCGATCCGGAGCCCGCGCTCGAGCACCGGCGCGACGGGCCGGATGGGTGCTGCGGGTGCTGCGGAGGGCGCGGCGCCGGGGCCGGTGGGCGCGGGCGCCTGCACGCCGCCCGGCCCGGGCGCGGTATCGCGCGCGGCACTGTCCACCACGGCGGTCGGCGCCGGTCTCGGCCGCGGCTCGAGGTAGCGTCCGAGTCCCACCAGCTTGAGCAGCGGGTAGTAGAACAGAAGAAACAGGACGCACAGTGCGACCAGGACGAGGGTCTTGCGGTCCATCTTCATGGGACGGGATCGAGGCCGCTCGTCCCGAGCGGATGGCAGCGCGCGAGACGACGCGCGGCGAGGAGCACGCCGCGCCAGCCGTGGCGTTCGACCGCCTCGTGCGCGTACTCGGAGCAGGAGGGGAGATGCCGGCAACTGCCGCGAAACAGCGGCGAGAGCAGCCGCTGATAGAGGCGGATCAGGAGCAGAGCGGGCGCGCGCATGACGTCAGTGCCGCGGGCTCTCGATCGGCCGGAGCGCGCCGGCGCTCGCCAGCTGGTGCTCGACCTCGGTCGCGAGCGACTGGTGCGAGGCGGCCAGCGACCCGCGCAGGGCGATGAACATCATCCAATAGCCGTGCCGCACCACGCGCGGCCAGCGCTGCCGCACGATCTCGCGCAGCCGCCGTCGCGCGCGGTTGCGCTGAACGGCCCCACCCACGCTCTTCCGGCTCGCGACGAAACCGAGGCGGGTGGGCTCGCCAGGTCGGGGCAGCACGAGCAGCAGGGAGCAGCGGCCACGGAACGCCGTGCCTCCGGCCTTGACCGCCGCGTATTCCCGTGCGCGGCGCATCCGGTGCTCGGACGGCAAGCGCTCGGGGTGCTCGATGCTCATGGTGCTCCATGCCGGGACGGCAACCGCCCCGGCATCCAGGGCACGGACTCGATCACCCGGAACGGGTGTGGCGCCGATGGGATTCAACCGCAAATGGAAGCCGCGGCCCGCGGCTAGGGGGACGAAACGGACAGCCGCTTGCGGCCCCGCGCGCGGCGGGCTGCCAGCACTTTGCGGCCGCCCTTGGTGCTCATGCGCGCCCGAAAGCCGTGGGTTTTCTTGCGGTGGCGGTTGCGAGGTCGATACGTGCGCTGCATGGGTCCAGTGGCCTCGGAAGGGCAAAGGGTTGGGGTGAGGAAAGACGCGGCAGATTACGTGAGGGGGCGAAGCCGCGTCAAGCAAGGATGGGTTTAAGTTGGCCTCCCACCGGCCGATAACACCCGGGACCCAGCACCGGGCAGGCGCGGGGGAGCATGCCGCCGCGGCGTTGGCCGCCGAGGTGCAATGCGATTTGCGTGCGCGGGCCGCGCGGCCCGGCCGCCGACCACGGACGAACTTGAGGAGCGGATGGGCACTCTTCCGGACAGCTCCCTCTCTCACAACCCCGTCGGCCGGGAGCTTTCCCCCGCGGCCCAGGCCGCCGCGACATGGTTCCGGCAGCTCGCGCGCGCCCTCAAGACGGCGCGCCTTTACCGCACCGAGAACCTGCTCGTCCAGCAGGTCCGCGACCAGGTCGCGGAGGCGCTGACCGAGCATCTTTCCAAGTACGGCGCGTGGAAACTGCGCTTCAGCACGAACGAGATCCAGCTCGATGACGAGGTGATCGTGAAGCCGAGCGGGCGGACGCTGACCGCCGAGAACCCCGGGATTGCGCCCGAAGAGCAACTGCCGTTCATGTTCTATCGCGACGGCATTCGCGGGCTCACGCTGCAGCCAGCGATGCCGCGCCGCGAGATGGACGCGCTGTTCGACGCGGTGCGCCTGGCGGGCGCGAGCGCACTTACCCACGACGATCTGGTGACGCTGCTGTGGCAAGCCAACCTGACCTACGTCCAGATCGAGTCGGTGCCCCTCGAACAGACCATCTACCTCTCGTCGCGCCGCATGCGCTCGAAATCCGACCCCGGCTTCCGCGGCCAGACCTACGACTGGTCCCCGGCGGGCGCGGAGATTCGTGGCGAGCTCGGCCTGGCGGCGGGCGCGCAGGGACTCCATCGCGACACCTTCGACGACTGGCCGCTGCCCGAGGTCCACGCCCAGACTCCGCAGGCCTATCGCGCGCTGCTGCCGGCAATGGAGGCGCTGCGCGCCGGAACGCTGTCGGCGTGGGAGGAGGAACGCGGTCAGGATTGGACCGCGCAGGCGCCGGTGGTGTTGCGCCAGCTGATCGCCTTCGATCCCGCCGACGACACCCGGCAGTGCGTGTCCCACGCGGCCATGACCTGGGTGGCGGCCGCGATCCAGCGCGCCTCGTGGGAGGAGGCGTCGCAGGCGCTCGCGCTGCTGGCCGAGTTCGATCCCGACCGCTCGCAAACCGGTGGCTCGCTCGAGGCGTTGCTGAAGGAGCTCCACGCGGAGGAGATCGCGGAGCAGCTCGACGAGGCGGAGCCCCAGCTACAGGCCCGGTTCGCGTCGCTTATGGTGGCGATCGGTCCGCCCGCGGTGGAGCTCATCTGCACCGTGCTCGGCCTGTGCGCCCGCGCCCGCGCCCGCGCCGCTGCCAGCACGGCGCTCACCTACCTGTGCAGCGACGATCCCATGCTGCTCGCGCCTTACGTCGCCGACCCGCGCTGGTTCGTGGTGCGAAACGTGGTGTTCGTGCTGGGCCAGATCGGCGGCTCCGCCGTGCTGGACCTGCTGCGGCTCGCGGCCCAGCATCCCGAGCCTCGCGTTCGGCGCCAGGTAGTGATGGCGCTCGGCAGCGTCTCGCGCGCCGAGCGCACGCCGGTGCTGATGAGCCAGCTCACCACCCAGGATCCACAGCTCCTCGCCGCCACCCTCAGCATGCTGACGCGCGAAAGAAGCCCGCGCGTGGTTCGAACCCTCCTCGACCGCGTCGCGACGCCCGAGTTCGAGGATCTCCCCGAGGAAATCCAGCGTACGCTCTTGAACACGCTCTCCGAGGTGGCGGACGACGACCTGATTCCCGATCTCGAGAAGCTCCTGAATCGAGGAGGCTGGCTCTCGCGGCCCTCTCTCGTGCGGATCGGTGCCGCGCGCACGTTGCGCCGGATCGGGAGCGAGAAGGCGCTCGCCGTGCTGGAAGCCGGCCTGCGCGCGAAGAACGAGGCGGTGCGCAGCGCCTGCCTCGACGCCCTGAGCACGCGGAGCAGCCTGTGAGCCGGAGCCCTGAAGTCCCGGTCACGCCCGATCCGAAGCGGCCCGACCAGCACATCCGCGAGCTGGGGCTCAAGCTCATCATGCGGCTCTCGGCGCTGATCCGGGTCGGCAAGGCCTACCAGGTCGGCAACCAGGTCTTCACCCAGCAGGTCGAGGGCTTCATCGCGGCCGCGCGCGCCGTCCTGGCCGAGACCGACGAGGTGGTGCTGGTCTCGCTCGACACCGACCTCTACCTCAACGGCTTCCGCATCCCGATCCGTTCCGCGAACCTGCGCTTCCACCAGACGGTTCTGGAGGAGTTCAGGCGCCGGAAGATCGCGGGCATCAAGATCGAGCGTGGGATCGAGCCGCAGGAGCTCGAGAACTTCTTCGCGTTCTTCATGCAGCCCGACGTCTATCACGGAGCCAGCCTGCTCGAGGTGTGCCTCGCGGCCGGACTCGACACCATCCTGCCCGCGATTCACGCCAGCACCGAGGCTCCCGAGAGCGAATTCTTCGAGGGCGGCCCCGACGAGGAGGACACCGCGCCCGAGGACCCGGCCGATGCCTGGGGCGCGCCGAGCCAAGCGCCCGAGCCCGAGACCCGGTCGCGCGTGCCGCGCGGCGCGGCGCGCAAGAGCTATCGCATCGCGATGATGGGCACCCGTTCGTTGCTCGCCACCACCTCGCTCAACCAGGGACTCGAGCTGCGTCACGCCAAGCGGGTGGTTCAGCCGCTGGTGGATGGCGCGTTCGACGACGAGCCGGTGGTGGTGGGGCTCACCACGCTCGGGCACCACGACGAATACACCTACGCGCACAGCGTCAACGTCTGCATGGTCGCGGTGACCATGGCCCATTACCTGGGCCTCGATCGCCGGGCGCTCGCCGACCTCGGCGTGGCGGCGCTGCTCCACGACGTCGGAAAGAACGCGGTGGCCCATCTCATCCACCACCCGTTCGACGAGTTCACCGACGACGAGCGGGCCGCCGCCGAGCGTCATCCGGTCGAGGGCGCCAAGCTGCTGGCCCGCTCGACCGTGCTCAATCCGACGACGCTGCGCTGCATCCGTGTCGCGCTCGAGCACCACATCTATCCCGCGGGCGAGGGCTACCCCGAGCCGCCCAGGGGCTGGGCCACCAGCTTGCTCTCGCGGGTCGTCGCGGTCGCCGACTGCTACGTCTGCCTCCAGACCTACCGCAGCAAGCATGGGGCGAACGTGACGCCCTACCAGGCGCTGGGGATGATGCTCGGTCCCATGCGCGCGAGCTTCGATCCGGTGATGCTGTGGGCGCTGGTCCAGTCGGTGGGGCTCTATCCGCCGGGACAGGTGGTCCTGCTCGACAACGGCTACATCGCGCTCGTGCTCTCGCCCAACGCGAACGATCTCGAGCGCCCGCACGTGAAGGTGATCGCGCGCGCCGACCGGCGGCGCCTCACGCCCGAAGAGCCGAGCGAGCATCGGCCGATCCCGCCCGAGATCGCCGTCGGGCGCGCGCTGCGGGCCGAGGAGTACCCGGAGGATCCGGAGAACGAAGCGGCGGCGTAAACCCTGGCACCCGCTACTTCGCGCCGGCCTCCATCTCCGTCCGCTTCGCGTCCCGGAACATCGCGAGCGTTACGCGCTCGGTGGGCCGCATGGCTTCGCTCGCGGGCGGGCGGCTGTCGTTGAAGACGTAGCGCAGGTGACCCGCGTCGATCATGGCCCCGCTCTCGCCCTTGCGCCCGACCGCGACGCGCCCGTCCAGAACGCACACGCAGGTGCCGGCTGGCTCGCAGATGACGGCGAGCGTGGTGCCGGTCACCGTGACCGCGGCCTCCGGGGTCTCGATCTCGAGCCGGGCGCCGTGGAAGCGCGGGCCGGTGGTGATGCGCAGCTCGCCGGATCGCACCTCGAGGCGCGCGGTTCGCCCGAACCAGCGGCCGGGGGATGCGGGCAGCGCGACGTCGGTGCCGCCCGTGAGCTGGATCGCCGCATAGCCAGGGCTAGCGATCTCGAGCTCGACGCCGTCGGGGACCCGCGCTCGCGCGCCGGCCCGCATGCGCCGCGCCAACTCCTCGCGGTGGGTCATGGGCACCGGCACGCCGTCCACCACCACGATGCCGTCGCCGCGCGCGGCGCCGAGCGTGAACGCCGGCCCCCGGTTGAGCAGGCTGACCGCGAGCAGGGCCGCCGCGGCCGCGAGCGGGACCGCCGCCCGGCGAAGCAGGACCATCGGATGCCCGCTTCTCACCCGCGTGGTGGCCGCGCCGGCCGCGATCCGCCCGCTCGTGAAGTCGTGCTCGAGCCGGGCGCGGAACGCGGCGTCGGCCGGCGGCGCCTCGAACTGGCGCACAGCTTCACGCGCTCGCGTCTGCTCCGGCGTCAGCCGTTCGAGCCCGGTCATCCCAGCGACTCCTTCAACAGCTTCGCGAGCGCGGCGAGAGCGCGCGAGTAACGCTTGCGCGCCGCGGCGTGGTTCAGGCCCATCGCCTCCGCGATCTCCTGGTGGCTCATTCCCCGGTAGTCGTACATCAGCACCGCGATCCGAAGCGGCTCGGGCAGCTGCGCGATCGCCTCGCGCACCAGCCGCTCCCGCTCGGCGGAAAGAGTCGCGTGCTCGGGGTCCCCGCCGCGGCTCGCGAGCCGCATCGTCACCGCCGTGTCCTGCTCGATCGAGGCGCTCCGCCTGCCTATCCGATAGGCGCCAGAGCGCCAGAGGTCGCGGCAGGCGTTGGTCGCGATAGCCGCGAGCCACGGCGCGGGATCCCGCGCGGCGTCGAGCTGCGCCGCGGCGCGATGCACTTTGAAAAACACGTCCTGCGTGACGTCCTCCGCGGCGGCGCGATTGCCCAACAGGTGATGGACCAGTCCGTAGACCTGGTCAAAATAGCGCTCGAAAAAGGCCGCCAGCGCTTCCGGGTCCTTCGCGCGCACGCGCTCCAGCACCTCGCGCGGCAGCGGCGGGCGCCCCGGGGCCACCGGGGCCGCACCCGGCCCCCCGGCGGCAGGGCCGGGCTGTGCCGAGGCCGGCTCCGCGGCGCCCACACCACCCCCTACGGACGTGGCAGGTTTCTGTGTCGGGCCGGGCGGGGGGACCATCGAGCGCTCCTCGGAGTGAAACGCGCGGGTGGGGCGTGCCCGGCCCCGCGGTTTCGGCCGGGGGGCGGGCGAACGGTCAGAGGCGGGAGTATCGCACAGCGCGCGGCCGGAGGCGGTGGACGCCTCCGGCCGCACGTAGCGCTCGGTGATGGACCCGGAGCGGGGCGCCGATGCCGCTAGGCGGCGGCGTCCTCCACCCGCGCCTCGCGCGCCCCGGACACGTGCTCGGCCTCTTCGGCGAGCGCCAGCGGCAACCGCACCCAGAACGCGCTGCCGTTGCCGGGCTGGCTGTTGACCCCGACGTGGGCGCCATGCAGCTCGCTGATGCGCTTCACCAGGTGAAGTCCGATGCCGAGGCCGCCGTCATTGGCGTCGAGCCTGCGCACTCCCTGCCCGAACAGCTCGAAGATGTGCACCGTCTCTTCGGGAAGGATGCCGGGGCCCTGGTCCATGACCTCGATCAGGGCGTACTCGCTCTCACGCCGGGTCTGGACCTTCACGGTGCCGCGGGCGGGACTGAACTTGATCGCGTTGACGATCAGGTTCACCACGACCTGCCGCATCTTGACCTCGTCGAGCATCAGGGGCGGCAGCTCCGGATCGGTCATCTCCATCACCTCGACTCCGTGCTTTTCGGCCATAGTGCGGGTGGTCTCGATCGCGGCGCGCACCACCTCGTTCACCCCCAGCGGCACGCGGCGCAGCGCCAGTTTTCCGCTCTCGATCCGCGACAGGTCGAGGATGTCCTCGACCAGGTTGAGGAGCCGGCCCGCCTCGCCGCGCAGCCTTCGCAGGAACTCCGAGCGCTGCGCGGGGCCCAGCCTCTCGTCGTTGTCCTCGAGCAGCTCGGCGTAGGCGATCACCGAGGAGAGCGGCGTCTTGAGCTCGTGGCTCGCGGTCGAGAGGAACACGTCCTTCATCTGGTTCATCTCGCTCAGCTTGAGATTGGCCGCTTCGAGCTGGCGCGTGCGGCTGCTGAGCCGCTCCATGCTCTCGGCGCGGTCGATCACGGCGCCGACGTGCTCCGCGAACATGCGCAGCATCTCGCGGTGGTGATCCTGGAAGGTGTCGGGATGGTTGATCCGGTTGACGTTGAGCACGCCCACGCAGCGCTCGCCGACGCGCAGCGGCAGCGAGAGCGAGGAGGTGATGTTGCGGTCGGGCTTGAAGTGCTGGCCGAGCATGGGATTCGCGGCCTTGTTGGTGAGCAGCACCGCCTCCTTGCGCTCCGCCACCCAGCCGGCGATGCCCTCGCCCAGCCGCCTGCGCGCGTGGCGCGCGAACTCGGATTCGAGCCCGTAGGAGGCGCGTGTCTCGAGCATGCCGTCTTCGGGGTTGTAGATCATGATCGAAGCCTGCTGGGCGCGCATGGTCGAGACCACGCGCCGCACGATGATCTCGAGGATGACCCCGAGCTCGAGCTGGAGGTTGAGCGTGGTCGAGACCTGGAACAGGGCGGAGAGCTCGGAAAGTCGGTTCGAGGTCTCCTCCTTCTCGCGCTCTTCGTGCACGAGCGCGTCCCGCATCTTGATCAGCTCGCGCTGCATGAGGGCGGTGTAGAGGCAGAAGATGACGACCAGCCCGGCGAGCCCGATGATGGCGTAGTAGCCCTCGAGCGAGGCCCGCCCTTCGTTCTGCTCGATGATGCGGATCAACGGCAGGTAGAGCATCGGCACCGCGGCCGCCAGCGAGATCACGACGGCGAAAGTGGAGGCCCACAGCCACCAGCTGCGTCGCGCGATGCGATCCTGCTTGGGATTCGGCTTCGTCTCCAAAGGAATGGCCCTCCCCCCACCATGATGGCCCAGGCCACGAATCTTCCGAGTTGCCGTCCGGGTTATCGGCGGATCCAGGCGGGGGGATTAGCCGGGAAGGGACTCCTGCCGGCGGTCCTGAGGTCCTGCTAGATTGGGCCGCCGTGACCCGCCCGCGAAAGCCTCCCTGGTGGCCCGCGTTCATCCTCGCGGGCGCGGCGCTGCTGGCGCTCTACGCGGGAGCGCTCCGCGTCGGGTTCCTCAACGACGACTACGTGTTCCTGGAGGAGGCCCGCACCCGGCCGCTGCTGGAATCGCTCACCCGGCCTGGGCCCCTGGGCAACTACTACCGCCCGCTCGCGCGCCAGGTCTACTTCGCACTGATGACCCCGATCGCGGACGGGCAGCCGCTGGCGTTTCATCTCGTGAACGCCGGGCTCCTGCTCGCCGCCGTGGCGCTGCTGCTCGACCTGCTGCTGGCTCTAGTCCCGGCCGCGGCCGCGATGGCGGGTGCCGCCTACTTCGCGCTGCTGCCATTCCAGCGCGTCAACCTGACCTGGGCTTCGTGCGTCCAGGATCTCATGGCACTGGTTGGATCGCTCGCGGCGCTCGCGTTGTATCGGCGCGGGCGGTGCGGCCTGGCCGCGCTCGCCACGCTCGCCGCGGTCGCGAGCAAGGAGGTGGCGCTTCCGCTGCCGGTGGCGCTTGCCGCGTGGGATCGTCTCATCGCCGGCCGGCCCCCGCGGGCCACGCTGGCGCGCGTATGGCCCGCGGCGGCGGTGGTCGCGGCGTGGACCGGCGTGCTGCTCGTGATGCGCGCCCTTCATCCCGCCGCGGCGGCGCCGCTTCGATTCGGGCCCGATCAGTTTCTCGCGGCGCTCGCGCACGAGCTGCAGAGCCTGCTGTGGCTGGATCATCCGCAGGGCCTGGCACGGGGGCTCTCGGAGCGCGGGCCCGCTCCGCTCCCGCTCGTTCTGCTCGGCGCGCTGGCGTGGTGGGTTCATCCCGTGCCGCGCGCGGCGGCCGCGGGCGCTGCATCGGCGATCGCAGCCGCTGTGCATGCGAGCGTGGGCGCGCGCCCCGACCCCCGCGCGCTCGTGCGCTTCGCCCTGGTGTGGCTCATCGCCTTCGGCCTCATCACGGGTCCGGTCGCGCACCAGTGGAGCGCCTACTACTACACGCTTGCCGCCGTGGGAGCGGCGCTGCTGGTGTCGCGCCTGTGCGTTCGCATCGACCGCTGGCTGTGGCTCGCCCTCAGCGCCGGACTGCTGTGGCTGCACGCCGCGGGCGCGGAAATGCGCGCCTTCGCCATCGTCGAGCGGCCGTGGGTGTGGACCTCGCACTTCACCAGCTTCTACTTCGAGCGCGCCGCCGCGCTGGCCGACACGCTCGGGCGCGAGCTCAAGCGCCTCGAACCCGCGCCGCCCCGCGGCACGCGCTTCTTCTTCGCCACCCTTCCGCCGTGGGCGGGATTTCAGACCGGCAACGGGCCGCTCCTGCGCGCGCTCTACCGCGACCCCTCACTCGGCTCCTACTTCTACTCCTCGTACTCCGAGTCCACCGCCGCCGACCGGCCGGTGCGCCTGCTCTACTGGGACGGTGCGCGGCTCGAGCACCTCTACCCGCGCGCCGCCGAGCCGCTGTTCCAGGTCGGGACCGATCTGCTGCTGCTCGACCGGCCGGCGGGAGCCGCGCACGCGTTCCGGCTCGGGCTCGCGGCGGGCGGCGATCCGCTCGACCATCTCTACTGGCTGGGCTGGGCCGAGCTGTGGCGCGGGAACCGCGATGCCGCCGAGGCCGCGTGGCGGGCATGGGGCGCTACCGACGACTCGCTGCTCTGGTGGAGAAATCTGAGGATGGCCGAAACCGCGCTCGACGAGCAGCGCGACACGCTCGCCACCCGGCGCCTGCTGCTCTCCGCCATCCGCTCCGGGATCGGCCGGCCCGAGGCCCACGCGGTGCTGGGGGCGCTGCTCGAGCGCGAGCGCCCCAAGTACGCGGCGCTCGAAACCAAGATCGCGGTGTGGCTCAAGCCCGACGACTGGCTGGCGCGCCGCGAGCTGGTGCGCCAGCTCGTCGCGGCGCGGCTCGACGACCGCGCGCGGGCGGAGCTCGAATCGCTCGATCGCGTGGATCCCGGCGCGCGCTTCGACCCGCGTCTCGCCGCGGCGCGCGCGGCGCTCGAGCGCCGCGCCGGAACGCGTTCGGGTGTGGCCGAGTTTTGAAGCACGCGGCTCAAGTGCGGGCTGACTTCCGGCGCTTTCTTGACGCAGGCGTCCATGTCAGACGGAATCTGGTCGAATAAAACAGTTGAAGGCTTGGGCGCGCGGGCGTATGAGCAAAGGCGCGTAAGGCTGTCCAACCATGAAGCCGGTGTGTGCCTTTATTCGGACGGCCCATCCCGGCACTACGGAGGAATGTAGCGTTGATTCTGCTCTCGCTTGCTTCGTTGCTTACAGTGGGGACGATTCTCCAGCGGCGACGCGGGCTCCGACCAACGGCTGCCGCGCCTGTTCTGGAGCAGGACGCCATGGGCGGAATTGGAAAACGCGCATGCTTGGGCCTGCTCTTGGCCCTTTGCGGGCTGACAGCCGCCTCCGGTTCCAGCCTCGCGCAATCCTTCAACAACCCCAGCTTTGAGACCGACGCCTGGCCTGTGGGTTTTGTCAGCGACTGCGTGGCCCCCCCCATCACCGTGAGTCAGTGGACCTACAACAAGAACGGCGGCTACGGCGGCCACGTCCACAATGGGAGTCCCAACTACGGGCCTACTCCCTTCGGAGATCAGTTCATCTTGCTGGACGGCGGCACCACTGCCGCCAATCCCTCTTGCCGACTGGGCGATGCGTACGTCGAGCAGACCGTTTCCGGCTTCGTGGTGGGACTGCCCTACCAACTGAGCTTTTCCATTTCTTCTGAAGCCAGCGGTTTCCCCTCGCAGGCTATCAGTCGCATCGCCGTGACGCTCACCGGCGCCACCAAGACCGGGCCGGTTGTCTTTTCCGCAGCGGGCCGGGGCCCGGGACTATGGGACACCTGGGTCAACAGAACCCTCAACTTCACACCCACGACAACTGCGGTGACATTCCACTTCGAGCACATCGATCCGATTCCGTTAATCGATTACAACGGGGTTGGCTTGGACAATTTGGCCATCAACCCGGGCTGCGCCTGCCTGGGAATCACGGCGGACTTCGAGGACGATCCTGCCAGCGGCTCCGACATCACGGGTGTGCCGGCCCACCAGAATTGGCTGCTCTCGAAGGGATTCGACATCACCGGTGCCCCTGCCGGGCTGGTCTGGTCGACCTTGATCACCGGCTCGATCGGTGCAACGGGAATTGTCATCGGATTCGCCGAGCCAAATTACTCTGAAGCCGACCAAGGTTTGAGCACGGGCGAAACGCTGACCATCGACTTCATGGCGGGATCCCCGGCGGTCGGATTGCAGAGGGCGGTCGCCGTGGAGCTGACGGTTGTCCCGACCCCCCTCAACAACAACGTCTTGTCGACCGTGACGATGGACGCGTTCGATCTCAACAACGTGCCGATCCCGGGCGCGAGTTCCACGATCACCTTCACGGGAGTGACGAATGGAACTCTCACGCCAGCGACGATCACGGTGTCGAGCCCCAGCATCGCGATCGCCAGGGTGCGGCTCACCACAAGCACGCACGGGGCCGGAGGAGTCTGGATCGAGTCGGTGTGCCATGATGGAGGTCCGCTTGGTATCCCCGGTTTTGGCATCATTGGGATGGTGGGCCTGGCGGCGGCACTGCTCGGAATCGGTTCGTACGTTGTTCGGCGGCGGCGACCGATGCCGAGCTGAACCGCCCGGGTCGCGCATCCGTCTGGTCTGAGGCACTGCGGCGCGCACGTGGCGACGCGGCGTCTGATTCGCAGCGCACGGATTCAGCCACCTGTTGCTCGCTCGAGCGGCGCTCGGCGGCGCCCGCGTGCGTGGCAGACCACGCAGGCCGTTCGCCCCACACGCTTCCGATACGCCAAGTCGGCCGCTCGAACCGGAGACCCACCTATGACTGAACCACCCCTGCTTTCGCGCCCGGGACGAGCGATGCCGGCGTCGCCGATCCGGCGCCCCGCGCCCCTGGCGGGTCATGCCGAGATGGCAGGGCGCACGATCTACGCGCTCAACATCGGACAGCCCGACATCCCGACACCGCGCTCGATCCTCGACCGGCTGCGCGGCTGTGACGAAAAGTAGGTCGCTTACCCTCCCCTTCGTTCGACCCCGGGGCCGGAGCACGCGATGAAGCGCGGACAGGTGTTGATCGAGGAGTTCGAGAGCGAGGTTCTGCGCGGCAACGCCGCGGGCGACCCGCACCTGCGCCGGATCCCGGTCTACCTCCCGCCCTCCTACGCGGAGGATACCGGCCGTCGCTATCCGGTCACGTTCGTCCTCACCGGCTTCACCGGCCGCGGCCGCATGCTCCTCAACGACAATCCCTGGGCGCCGTCGCTCCCGGATCGCATGGACCGCCTGATCGAGCGCGGCGCGTGCGCCGAGATGATCCTGGTCATGCCCGACTGCTTCACGCGCTTCGGCGGCTCGCAGTACGTCAACTCGAGCGCGACCGGGCGCTACGAGGACCACGTGATCGCCGAGTTGGTGCCGCACGTGGACCTGCGTTACCGCACGCTCGCGGACCGCGCGCACCGCGGCGTGATGGGCAAGTCCTCCGGCGGGTACGGGGCGCTGGTGCACGGCATGCGCCACCCCGAGGTGTTCGGGGCCACGGTCTGCCACAGCGGCGACGTCTACTTCGACTACGTCTATCGCGGCGACGTCCCCAGGTTCTGCTCGGCGGTCCAGGAGGCGGGCGGGATCAAGCAGTGGCTGGAAGCGTTCGAGGCCCGGCCCCAGAAGAAGCACGAGGACCTGGCCATCCTCAACATCCTGGGGATGGCAGCGGCGTACTCGCCCAACCCCGCGAACCCGCCGTTCGGGATCGATCTGCCCTGCGACCTCGAGACCGGCGCCTTCCGCGAAGAGGTGTGGCGGCGCTGGCTCGAGCACGACCCGCTCACGCTGCTCGAGCGACACGCCGAAGCACTCGGCTCGATGCGGCTGCTGTACCTCGACTGCGGCACGAAGGACGAGTTCCACCTGCACCACGGCGCGCGCCTCTTCACCCGGCGGCTCGCGGCGCTCGAGATCGCGCACGAGTACGAGGAGTTTCCGGACGGGCACATGAACATCACATACCGTTACGATGTGAGCCTGCCGAAGCTGGCCCGGGCGCTGGCGGCGAAACCTTGACACGAGCCCGAGGCGGCATGGGAGTATCCCGGCCGAGCTTCGCTGGCGCTTCTGATTCGTCGGGAGGCCTGCCGGGGCTCGCCGGCATCAAGCAGCGCAGATGGCGCGCATGGGTCGCGGGCAGCGCGCACGGCCTGCCCGAACCGCGAAGCCGAGCATCGGGCGTCGGATGAATGTCTGCGTGGCCGGCGCGCGGCAAACCCCAGTCCTCCGTGCCAGCCACCTCCAGCCAGGGAATGGAAGCCACCACCAAGCAGGGACAGCGTGCCGCCGACATCGGCACTCCGGATCTCATCGGCCGCCTCGTCTCGGTGGCGGAGCGGGTCCTCGCTGCGGCCCGCGAGCGAGCGGCACAGCCACAACCCGAGGTGGCTCCCCGCGGGCTCCGGATGGAGCTCGAGCAGGTCGAGGCTTTCATCCGGGAGATGAAGGCCGCGCAGGGATTCCTCACCTTCGAGGAGGGCAGGCGGCTGGCGGTGGCCAAGGACATGCGCCGCACGCTCCGCCGCCAGGTGGAGGTGCTGGTGCAGCCGGCCCACGAGCGCAACCGGGGCTGGGCTGAGACGGCCCGGCGGATCGAGCAGGCCCTCAAGAAGTGCCGGCGCCTGCCGGGCGAGCGCGAACAGCTCGGGCTTCTGGTCGCGACCCTCATGCCCTCGAGCCTGCTGCTCATCGCGTCCGATCGCCGCGCCGTGTACGAGGCCGCCAGGCGACTGAAGATCCTCGAGACCATCGCGACCTTCGGTCCGGCTCCGGCGGCACCGGAGATCCGGGATGACCTGCGCGAGTCGGCGCCCGCGCCGGTGGCGTTTGACGAGTACCTCCCGCCCGCGGCGGAGCTAGAATTCGACCCGGCCGACGCCGAGATCGTCGCGCGGCTCGCCCAGGGTCGGCTCGACGACGAGCGGGACTACCGGCTCAACCTGGCCGCCGCCCACCTCTCGCTGGTGGGCGGTTTCGAGGCCCTGCTCTGCCTTCCGCTGCTCCGCGAGGTCGAGCACTTCCCCTTCCAGATCGACACGGCGCGACAGGTGCTCCGCGCCATGCGGGGGCGGGCGCTGCTCTGCGACGAGGTGGGCCTCGGCAAGACCATCGAAGCCGGCCTGGTGCTGAAGGAGTACCTGGTGCGCGGCCTGGTGCGCAGCGTGCTCGTCCTCGTCCCGCCGGCGTTGGTCAGTCAGTGGCGCGAGGAGATGGCGGTCAAGTTCGACGTCGACTTCGTGACCCACGAGGACGCCGCTTTCCGCGCGCTCGGGACCGCGGCCTGGGAGCGCTGCGACCGCGTGATCGCCTCGCTCCATACCGCGAAGCAGGCGGCCCACAGCGCGGTGATCCAGCGGCAGGCCTACGACCTGATCATCGTCGACGAGGCGCACCACCTCAAGAATCGCGGCACGCTGAGCTGGAAGTTCGTGAACGGGCTGAAGAGCAAGTACCTGTTGCTCCTGACCGCCACGCCGGCGCAGAACGACCTGGACGAGCTCTTCAACCTCATCACGCTCTTGAGCCCGGGCCAGCTCAAGACGCCGGCGGCCTTCCGCCGTGAATTCTTGGAGCGGGGTGATCCCCGCCGGCCCAAGAACCGGATCAAGCTGCGCGAGCTGCTCATGGACGTCATGGTGCGCAACACGCGCAGCCAGGTGCAGGTCGTGCTGCCGCCGCGGCGCGCCGTCACGGTCCGCATGACACAGACGCAGGCCGAGCACGCCCTCTACGAGGCCACGACGCGGTTCGTGCGGGAGCAGTATCGCGGCGGCGGAAGTGCGCGACTCATCGCCCGCACCCTTCAGGCGGAGGCGGGAAGCAGTACTGCCGCGTTGCGCGCCACGCTCGAGTCGATGCGCCGGCGCGAGACGCACCGGGGCCCGGCGCTCGATGAGTTGTGCGAGCTGGCCGGCGCCGTCTCCTCGGCCGCCAAGGCGGACGCCCTGCTCAAGATCCTGCGCGAGTGTCCGGACAAGGTGCTGGTGTTCACCCAGTATCGCGAGACGCAGCACCTTCTGCTCGAGCTACTCGAGCAGAACGGCGTTCCGAGCGCCCGGTTCAGCGGCGAGCTCAGCCCGCCCGAGAAGGACCAGCAGGTCGCCGCGTTCGCCCGCGACCGCAAGGTGCTGGTCTCGACCGACGTCGGCAGCGAGGGGCGAAACCTCCAGTTCTGCCACACCATCCTCAACTACGACCTGCCGTGGAACCCGATGAAGATCGAGCAGCGGGTGGGCCGCGTGCACCGCATCGGCCAGACCGAGCCGGTGCGGATCTTCAACCTGGCCGCCCGTGACACCATCGAGGACTACATCCTCGAGGTGCTGGACGAGAAGATCAACATGTTCGAGCTGGTGGTCGGCGAGGTCGGCGAGATCCTCGGCAACCTCGAAGACGAGCGGGAGTTCGAGGACATCGTCCTCGACCTGTGGACCGCGGCCGAGTCGGCCGAGTCGGCGCGCGAATCGTTCCACCGTCTCGGCGAGGCGCTGGTGGAGGCGCGCGGCAGATACGCCGACGCCAAGGCCTATGACGACGAGTTGTTCGGTCAGGAATTCGTGCCGGAGAGGTGACCCTCACGTGCAGGTGGCGGAGTTCATCGTAGGCTGCATCGAACGCGCCGGCGGAGCCGCCGAACCGCGTGGATCGGACCGAATCGACGCGCTGCTTCCCGCCGCACTCGATCCCGGGGGTCGCGAGCGGGAGGTGGTCTTGGCACTCGACCCCGTGGCGCTCGGCCAGGAATCTTCGGCGGAGCTGGCGACGATCGGCAGCCCCTTGCTGGATTCGCTGATCACCCATGCCGCCGCCCGCGGCACCGCCGCGGCCGGTCACCTCGTGCCCGAACGGCTGCGGAAGAAGAACCTCCGCGAGGAGGTGGAGCGCACCCTGCTCTTTTCCAACGGCCGCGTCCGCTACGAGGAGAGCGACCCGGACGTGCGGTGCTCGTATTCGGTGCAGTTCAACTTCAAGGTCTCGTTCCTTTCCGACGAGCGCCGCGAGCGGTGCTACGTGATCCCGGTGAACCTGTGGTCGAACCAGGTCAACCTGCCGCTGGTCGAGCATCTCGCGGCGGCGGCGGCCGCCGAGCGGCCGGCGGCGTTTCCGGACGCCCCCTCGGTGCCCGTCTCCGCAGCCTACGCGACCGCACAGCTCGCCCTGCGGCGGCGGGTGGGCGAGGAGATCGCGCGACACCAGGACCGCAGCCGGAAGCGGTTCAGCGTGGAATATCTCCGAATCTCGGACTACTACGAACAGGTCAGCCGGGAGCTCCAGAGCCGGCGCCGCGACGGTGACGAAGACCGGGCGCGCGCCCGGGAGGGGAAGCTCGAGGCGGCGCGGGCCGAGTGCCAGCGCAAGCTGCGCGAGCTGGGCGAGAAGTATCGCCTGCGCCTGCACGCCCGGCTGACCAGCGCGCGGCTGCTGGCCCAGCCCAAGACGTTCTTCCGGCTCCTGATCGACCGCGGAGCGACCACCCGCACGCTGACGCTGGCGTACGATTCGCTGCTCGGGCGGCTGGAGCCGCCGGTGTGCGAGGCCTGCCACGCGGAGACGACGCGGGTGCACGTGTCGGCGCAGGCGAGGTGGCTGTGTGCGGGGTGCGGGGCGAAGTAGATCGAGCTTCCCCAGATTGCGTGGTCGGTGTCGTCGCTCGTCAGGGCCGCGCCGACTCGATCGCCTTCTGGCGCCGAGCAGTCGCACCTGATTCCAGGTTGGCCACGTCGTCGGCGATGGACCGGGAGGGCACGTGCCCGCGGGGCCGAGCCGGTGTGCGCGGCGAACGGGGCATGGGGGGTCCTGGTCGTCATGAGGGGAACGGTGCCGGTCTGCGGCACCGATCGTGATGGCATCGCCGGGGGAGGGCGCGTGCGGCGCCCCGGCGGGTCCCCGCCCCGACCTCCACTCCCGCGCTGCGGCGTGCGCTCGCCGCTCACCCCCTCTGGGCCGAACTCCTGTTGCGTGTTCGCGGTCGCGGTCGCGGGGTGCGCGTGCTGCGGGGGCGAGGCGCGGAACGCAGGGTTTCGTGACCGAGCCCGGCGGTGTTCGGCGCATCCTCGGGCATCTCGCGCGGCGCGGCCACGACGCGCGGGCCGGGCCGTGGGCGTGTGCGGTGGCGGCGCCCGGGTGACGCGCGCGGGCGCGTGGAGGGGCGGTGGGCAGGGCGGGAGATGCCGAGGGTGAGCGGGCGCGTGGGCCTCCGAGGGCGCGGTGGAGCGAGTGCGCGCCTTAGGTATCAAGGTCGCGCACTGAGCGGCCCTCAGGCCGGGTTCGTGCGCCGGCTACGGGCGGCAGGTCCGGCACCACACGCCGGTCTTGAGCACACTCGCAAGCGCGCGGAACCGGTGGCCCCGGGCACACTCGAACGCCAGCGGCGCGCGATGGTTGTTCCAACTCCTGGACACGCAGCGGCCGCCGCGCTGCATGGCCAGCTCACGCATGCTCTCGAGCGTGCCGCGGATTGCGCGGGCACACACAGGGCACCACTGGCCCCTACTCATCTGGCCCGGGCGGGCCATCCATTTGTGGCCCCGCGCACAGCGCCAGCGGAGCGAGACCCTGGTCCCGTAGTAAGTCGCCGACAGGCAGGCTCCACCTCGCTCGGCCGCCATGTGACGCATCATGCCGATGCTCAAGGGCGCGAGGCTGTGACCGCCACGCGTCCGGCATATCCGACACCACGTACCCTGGGTGATGGACCCCGGCACCGCGCTCCACTCGTGACCCTCGCGGCAGCGCCAACGGAGCTTTGTCGAGACACCGAGGTACTTCCTTGACAGGCAATCGCCGCCCAGCGCCTGGGCCATCCGCCGCATCCCGTCGATGTCTCCCCGCACAGTGCCGCGGCACTTCCCGCACCACTTGCCAGCCTTGATCTGATTGCCCGTCGACGCGAAGCAATGGCCCTGCACGCAACGCCAGGTCAGCCGCTCATGGCCACTGCGGCATGACCGAGCCAGGCATTCGCCTCCCCGCCGCTCGGCAAGGGCGCGCAGCTCAGTGAGCAGATCCTCCTCCACGCAGGTCGGGCACCACGCGCCCTCGATGAGGCTCTTGGTCCACGGCGTCCAGGTATGGCCGCGAGCACACCGGACGAGAAGCGGCACCTGGTAGTTGGTGTAGCCTGGGGACAGGATCTCTCCGCCGCGCCGCGTTACGATCCCCCGGAGCCTGCGGAACACCCGCTCCCTCTGCTTCGCGCCTTGCTTCACACGGCGCTCAAGGTCACAGCCCGGGCACCAGCAGCCGCTCAGGATGTTGCCCGGAGCCGCTCTCCACTCGTGGCCCTGCCGGCACCGAAAGCGCAGCTGGGACTTGGTTCCCAGGTAGCGCCGCGAGAGCATGCTCCCGCCGTGCCGCGCGACGGCGCTCCGGAGCCGCGCC
Organism: uncultured bacterium; assembly: GCA_964650245.1. GTDB lineage: Bacteria > Eisenbacteria > RBG-16-71-46 > RBG-16-71-46 > RBG-16-71-46 > WS-2. Next base: position 20,730 of record CAZYQK010000031.1, read on the forward strand.
AAGCCGCGGGCCCTGTTCTTCTGGGCGGCTCGAGGGATCCAGCACGCCGGGCACCAACGGCCCTGCTTGACCGTGGATGGAGTCGCCGGCCACTCGTGACCTTCGGCGCAGCGGAAGCGAAGCTTCGTGGCGTTTCCGAGGTAGGCTCGCGAAAGGAGCGCTCCGCCCCGCGCGCGCGCCATCGTCCGCAACTGAGCCAGGTAATAGGCAGGCGGCTGGTGCCGCATCAGCCCTCCGCTCGCTCCCCAACTTCTGGGGAAAGCCTCGCGCGTGTCACCATGACCCCATCCTCTCAAGGAATGGAGCCTCCGGGAAATCCGGCGCGGTTCACGCGCGCCCTGGAGGGGAAGCTCGAGGCGGCGCGGGCCGAACGCGAACGCAAGCTGCGTGAGCTGGGCGAGAAGTATCGCCTGCGCCTGCACGCCCGGCTGACCAGTGCACGGTTGCTGGCTCAGCCCAAGACGTTCTTCCGTCTCCTGATCGACCGCGGAGCGACCACTCGCACGCTGACGCTGGCGTACGATTCGTTGCTGGGGCGGCTGGAGCCGCCGGTCTGCGAGGCCTGCCACGCGGAGACCACACGGGTGCACGTGTCGGCGCAGGCGAGGCTGCTGTGTGCGGGGTGCGGGGCGAAGTAGAGCGACCTTTCCACTGACTTCGTGGACGGTCCAGGCGCGTCGCGGTGAAGGTGATCAACCACCCGGGCGACGAGGTGATGAATGTTTTCCGAGCGGATTGACCCGGGAAGCTCAAGCTGGCATTGACCGTACCCAGAACGGGGTCTATCGTGCCCGCCGTGGGTACGAAGCGCGCCATTCATCAGAAGAAGCCACCGAAGGCCCCCGCTCAGGGCCTGGCCGACGCCCTGTTCGCCAAGGTCCAGCAGCGGGTGCTGGCCGTGCTCTTCGGCAATCCCGGCCGGAGCTTCTACGCGAAGGAGATCATCGGCCTGGCGCGCTCCGGCACCGGCGCGGTGCAGCGAGAGCTCGCCCGGCTCGAGGCCTCCGGCCTCGTCACCACCACCCGCGTCGGCAAGCAGAAGCACTACCAGGCAAATCCTCGGTCACCGGTGTTCGAGGAGCTGCGAGGGCTGGCGCTCAAGACGTTCGCGCTGGCCGACGCGCTTCGCGCGGCGCTGGCGCCGATCTCGTCAGTGATCCGGGCGGCGTTCGTCTACGGGTCGATCGCGAAGGGCGAAGACACCGCCGCGAGCGACATCGATCTTATGATCATCGCCGACAGCCTGACCTATGCCGACTTGTTCGCTGCTCTGGAGGAAGCGTCCGCAAGGCTGGGACGCAAGGTCGCTCCCACGATCTATTCGTCCCAGGAGCTGGCCCAACGTGTGGAGCAGGACAATGCCTTCGTGACGCGAGTGCTGGCGCAACCCAAGCTGTGGCTGATTGGGGACGATCGTGACCTCGCGGCTTGAGAACCTTTGCGGGCCGGATAAGTCCCTGAGCAAGGAGGCGCCGGACGCGACGGAGTTCGCCGGACTCGAGCGGTCCGGTCTCAGGCGACTTGCCGACGCGGAGAAGGAAGCGAATTCCCTGGAGAGTCGGTTCGACCTCGCCTACAACGCCGCCCATGCGCTATGCCTCGCGGCGCTGCGGCGCTCGGGGTACCGCGCGCGAAACCGATACATCGTGTTCCAGGTGCTTCCGCACACGCTCAGTCTCGGTCCCGAGGTTTGGCGAGTGCTTGCCCGATGCCACGATCTTCGGAACCGCGGCGAGTACGAAGGCGACCAATCGGTCGACGAGCGCCTCGTCGCCGATCTGATCCATGCGTGCAAGATCGTCGCGATGGCGCTTGGCAAGCTCCCGGCTGTCTGACGGACGCCCGCAGTGGATTTCCGCCTCGGCGGCGAGCGGCCGGCGGCGTTTCCGGACCGCCCCGCTCGCCCTGCGGCGGCGGGGATGCTCGCGTGGCCGCACTCGGGGTTCGGGGCCCACGTGGGGCCGCGGATCGAGGATCGCGCCGGCCGGCTGCGGGTGGCACGGTACGGGGCGCGCGCTGCGGTGGCCGAGTCACTGTGGCGTTACGACGCCGCGCGCGCCGAGGCCGAGCGGGTCTCGGACCGCAGCGAGGGCCCCTACGTAGCGCGACCCCCCGCCCGTTTGCTACCTTCGCGCCGTCTCGCCTTTCCTAAGTCGCCGCCGGTGGCCGAGGACCCCCTCATGAGCCGCGATTCGTCTGACCCGACTGCGGACAGCCCGGCCGAGCTGCAGCGCCGGCTCGCCGAGCTGGGCAACCTCCACGAGGTGGCGCGCTCGCTGCTCGGCGCGCGCGATCCCGAGCGGGTCGCGTCGCGCACGGTACTGGCCACCATGGGCAGCTTCGGCGCGCTCTCGGGCGCGATGTTCATGGTGGACGAGCGCGGCCGCTTCCGGCTGGTCTACGCGTACGGGCCGGGCGACGTGGAGTACGGCGAGGTGCTTCCGCTCGACGGCGAGGCCCGCGAGTGGATGCTGCGCGAGGGCGTGTTCGCGCTCGCCGGTCCCGCGACGCCGCGCGCGCTGGGCTCGGCACCCGAGCGCCTGCACCAGCGCTACGGCGCGGTGGTGGGGGTGGCGATCGCCGACGCGCACGGGTTGGCAGGGCTGCTGGTGCTGGGACCCCGCCTGAACGCTGAAGCCTACGACGCGGACGACCTCGCGCTGCTCGACTCGCTGGCCGGGCTCGCGGCCCTGGCGCTCGGCAACCGCTCGCCGCGCGAGCGCGCGGGGACTTCGCGCGCGCAGGCGCCGCGCCGCGCTGTACGCTCGTTCCGCGCGCTCCGCGCGCAGCAGCCCGCGCTCGAGCTGCTCAAGGGCGACAGCCCGGTGCTGCTCGAAGCCTGCGAGGACCTGGTCGCGGTCGCGCGCACGCGCTTCCCGGTGTTGCTGAGCGGCGAGTCGGGGGTGGGCAAGGAGCTCGCCGCGCAGGCGATCCACACGATGTCGGAGCGCGCGAGCGGCCCGTTCGAGCTGGTGGACTGCGGCTCGATCCCGCGCGAGCTGATCGAGAGCGAGCTGTTCGGGCACGTGCGGGGATCGTTCACCGGCGCCCATCGCGACCGGCGCGGCGCCTTCGAGCTGGCGCACCGCGGGACGCTGTTCCTGGACGAAATCGGCGAGATGCCGCTCCAGCTCCAGACCCGGTTGCTGCGCTTCCTCCAGGAGGGCCGCTTCCGCCGGGTGGGCGACGAGCAGCCGATCGAGAGCGACGTGAGGGTGGTGACGGCCACCAACCGCGACCTGCGCGCGGAAGTGGCGGGCAAGCGTTTCCGCGAGGACCTGTTCTACCGCCTCAACGTGTTCGCGGTGCGGCTCCCGCCGCTGCGCGAGCGGCTCGAGGACCTGGAGCCGCTGATGCGCCACTTCCTGCCGCGGCTCGAGCGCGGCGCCGGGTGGACGATAGAGGAGGAGGCGCTCACGGCGCTGCGGTCCTATGCCTGGCCGGGGAACGTGCGGGAGCTGGCGAACATCTGCGCCACGCTCGCGGTGCGCTCCGGGGACCGCGGCCGGGTCGGGCTCGACGATCTCGAGGTGGTGTGGCGGCGCCAGCATCCCGGCGAGCCCGTGCCGTGGCAGGGTGGAACCGGCGCGCCGCGCGGCCGGCTCGGCGACTGGGTGCTGGAGCGGGCGCGCGAGTCGCGATTCAACCTGATCGAGGCTTCGCGCCAGCTCCGGCGCCGGAAGCGCGCGGGGCAGCCCGCCCCGCTCACCGAGCGCTCTGCGCTCTCCTACTACGTGACCGGGGAAATCCTGAAGGCGCTGGTGGACGCGGGCGGCGACGCGGACGCCGCGGCGCGCGCGATCGCGGGCGACGAGGACCTGGTGCCGCGCGTCGCGGCGCGCGTCTCCAAGATCATCGACGTGCTGCGCGCCGCGGACGGCGACCGCGCGACCATGCGCCGGCGCTTCGGCAAGCTGCCCTCGGGCTACGAGACGGTGCTCGAGCGCGCGGCGAAGCTGATGACGTAGCCGCGGCGTCCCGGGCCTCCGGACACCACGTACATCGGGATAGGGGAGCGCGGGTTCGTCCCGCGCTTCCCCTCCCACACCACCGGA
>CAZYQK010000032.1:0-24714 GCA_964650245.1 uncultured bacterium
CGACGCGGCGCTTGCGCTCACCGCCGCGGGCGCCAGCGAGGGCGCGTTCAAGCGCCTGGCCCCCGGGCGCCGCGTGCTGCACCTCGCGACCCACAGCTTCCGGCTCGACGAAGGTTCCCGGCGCGCGGCCCCGGGCGCGGGATTGCGCGGCGTCACCGGGCTCGCAGCCGACGGCGCCGCCGCGGCACCTCCGGTGTGGCGCATCGAAGACGTGCCGCTCGCGCTGGAAGGCCTGGCCCTGGCCGGCGCCAACCGGCCGCAGGGCGAGGGGCCCAACGGCGAGGATGGATTCCTGACCTGCGAGGAGATCACGGCGCTCGACCTGAGCGGCGCCGAGTGGGCGGTGCTCTCGGCGTGCGAGACCGGCGCCGCCGACGCCGGCGCCGTGGAGAGCATCCAGGGATTCCACCGCGCGTTCCGCGTCGCCGGGGTCGGCACCGTGTTCATGAGCCTGTGGTCGGTGGAGGACGAGGCGACGCGCGACTGGATGGATGCGCTCTATCGGGCGCGCCTGCTCGACAGCCGCTCCACCTGCGACGCGACGCGCGCCGCGAGCCGCCGCGTGCTCGCCTCCCGCCGCGCGCGCGGCACGAGCACCCATCCGTTCTACTGGGCGGCGTTCGTGGCGGCGGGGGAGTGGAGGTAGCAGGCGGGCGAGGCGGCCGCGTGCGCCGCGGGTGGAGATCTACGCCGTCTTCCGCCGCGCGCGCAGCGGCACGAAGTGGATCTCGAGCCGCAGGTTCAGCGCGGCGCTGATCCGCTGAAGCATCTTGAGCGAGTGCCCGGCGTAGTCGGCGTCCTCGAGGCGCGAGATGACCGAATGGGTGGTCCCGACCAGCTCCGCGAGCTGCTTCTGCGTGAGGCCCGCCCTGGTGCGGAGCGCGTAGATCTCCTGCGCGATCTGGGCATTGAGCCTGGCCTCGGCGAGCGCGCGGAGGCGCACCGGTCGGCCCTGGAAGTAGCGGCGGTCCAAAATCGCGAGGCCGTCGGAGGTAGTGCGGTGGCGCTTTCTCATAGGGTCTCCTTGTGCGTGTGCCGATGCGGATCGGCTTCGAAGGCCTGCCTCCGCTTGCGCGCACGCTCGATCTCGATCGGTGGCACGGCCGCCTGCTGCTTGGTGATCCCGTGCGAGATCACTACCGCCGCTCGCCCCTGGAAGAAGTACAGCATCCGGTACTGGACCCGCCCGGCCTTGGCCCTCAGCTCGTAGATCCCGTCGCGGAGGTAGTCCGCGGCCGGCCGGCGGAGCTGGTGGCCCTGGTCCGCGAGCAGCTCGAGCCGCGCCCGGCACTGGACCTTCGCCCTCTCCGGCAGGCGATGGAACCAGTCCAGGAACGGGGCGCTGCCATCCTCATCGCGGAAGAAGACGATCATGGTCATCGGCACGAGGACAAAGACAGCTTAGCAAGATTGCTAAGCTCGTTCAAGGCCCGGAGCGGTCCGAGCCCCTCCCCAGCGGGAGCGGCTCGATAGGTGCCGGAGTTCGCGGCCGAGCCGCCCACGCTTCTCTGCCGTAGTGCCCCGCGCTATGATGCCCGCGGTCCGCCCACGAGGGGCGGGCCACCGCGACGTGCCCCGCCGCGGGCGCAACCGACCCGGCGCCGCGATTCGACCTGCCGATGCCCGAAGACAACCGACGCAAGATCCTGTGGGCCGACGACGAGATCGACCTGCTGCGACCCCACATTCGATTTCTGGAGCAGAAGGGCTTCGCCGTCACCGCGGTGCCGAGCGGCGAGGACGTGCTGAAGGAGCTCGCGCAGTCGCGCTACGACGTCGTGCTGCTCGACGAGATGATGCCGGGGCAGGGTGGCCTCGCCACGCTCCAGGCCATGCAGTCGCGCGAGTTTTCGGTGCCGGTGATCCTCGTGACCAAGAGCGAGGAAGAGTCGCTCATGAACGACGCGATCGGCCGGCACATCGCGGACTACCTGATCAAGCCGGTCAATCCCTCCCAGGTGTTCCTCGCCTGCAAGCGCGTGTTCGACACCCAGAAGATCCAGGACTCGCAGCGCGCCCGGGACTACGTCACCGAGATGCAGCACTGGCAGATGCTGGACGTCAAGCGTCTCGACTGGGCGGGCTGGGTGGACCTGGCGGTGGACATCGCGCGCTGGGACGTGCGCTTCGACACCGTGCAGGAGGAGGGGCTCAAGCAGGCGCACGGCGACTTCCGCCGGGGCCTCAACATCGAGTTCGGGCGCTTCATCGAACAGAACTACCCGCAGTGGTCCCACGGGGCCGCCGCCCGCCCGCTGCTCTCGACCGACGTCGTGCGCCATGCGGTGATGCCGCACCTCCAGCAGAAGCGCCGCGTGCTGTTCATCGTGATCGACTGCATGCGGCTCGACCAGTGGTTCACGCTCGAGTCGCTGCTCGAGGAGCTGTTCGACATCAAGCGCGAGTACTACTGCTCGATCCTGCCCACCGCGACGCCCTACTCGCGCAACGCCATCTTCTCGGGCCTGCTCCCGGCGCAGCTCCACCAGCGCCATCCCGACCTGTGGCAGGAGACCAGCAAGGACGAGCGCACCAAGAACCGCTTCGAGCGTCAGCTGCTCGACTTCCAGCTCGAGCGGCTCAAGGTGACGCCTGAGAAGGGCACCAAGTACATCAAGATCTACGACGCCGACGAGGCCCACCAGACCCGGCGGCAGATCGCCTCGTTCGCCGGGCTCTCGCTGGTGAGCATGGTGTTCAACTTCCTCGACATCCTGGCGCACGGGCGCTCGGAGAGCGAGATCCTTCAAGAGCTGGCCCCCGACGAAACCGGGTTCCGCGCGGTGATGAAGGCGTGGTTCGTCCACAGTCCGCTCTACGACATCTTCCGCGCGCTCTCCACCCAGGACTGCGCGGTGGTGCTCACCACCGATCACGGCGCGGTGCTGGGGCGGCGCGCGGCGCTGGTCTACGGCAACCGCGAGACGTCCACGAATCTGAGGTACAAGTACGGCATCAACCTGAACTGCGACGCCAAGCAGGCCGTGATCGTGCGCCATCCGATGGACTACATGCTGCCGGACGACGGCGTGAACAAGAACTACATTCTGGCGCGCGAGGACTACTACTTCGTATATCCTACGCGCTTCCACGAGTTCGAGCGCCAGTACCGCGGGTCGTTCCAGCACGGCGGAATCTCGGTCGAGGAGATGATCCTTCCGCTCCTGACCCTGACCCCCCGTCGCACGTGATGGCCGCCCGCGAGGAGGCCGCGGTGGCTTGTGACCGCCGCGTCTCGGCCTCGGTGGAGGAGACCGAGTGGTTGGGCGAATCGCTCGCCGCGGGGCTCGCCGTGTCCGACCTGGTGCTGCTGAAGGGTCCCCTGGGCGCGGGCAAGACGCGCTTCGTGGCGGGGCTCGCGCGCGGGCTCGGCTGCGCGCGGCGGGTGCGCAGTCCCTCGTTCACCCTGATCAACGAGTACGGGGGCCCGGTCCCGCTCTTCCACCTCGACCTCTACCGCGTGGAGCCCGCGGAGGTCGAGGCGCTGGGGCTCGACGAGCCGCTCGAGCGCGGCGTGCTGGCGGTCGAGTGGGGCGAGAAGCTGCCGGCCCGCCTCCAGGCCGACGCGCTGGCGCTCCAGTTCGAGATCCTGTCGGAGCGCGAGCGCGCGATCGCCGCCCTCGCCTCGGGCGACCGCGGCCGGGCGCTGCTCGCGGTGTGGCGGGCGCTGCGGCCGCACGGAGCCCGCGGCGCGTGACCGGGCTCGCCATCGAGGCCGCGACCGCGCGGGTCGAGTTGCTGGTGTTGGGGCCGGACGGCGCGGAGCTCGCGAGCGAGGTCGAGGAGGTGGCGCACGGCCACACCCGGCGGCTCACGCCGCTGGTGCGGCGCGCGCTCGAGCGCGCGAGGGCGGCGCCGGGGACGCTGGCCTGGGTCGCCGCCGATCTCGGTCCGGGCTCTTTCACCGGCGTGCGCGTGGGGCTCGCGACGGCTGAGGCGCTGGCGCTCGCCACCGGCGCCGACCTGTGCGGCGCCTCCTCGCTCGCGGCACTCGCGCTCTCGACCCCCGCGCAGCGGGCACTGGTGGTGCCGCTGCTGCCGGCCGGCCGGCGCGATCTCTACGCCGGCTTCTTCCGCGCCGACGCGCGCGGTGCGGTCACGCTGCTCGCGGCGCCGCGCGTCGGCCACGTGGACCAGGTGCTGCTCGACGTGGACGAGGCGCTGGCGCTGATCCCCGGTGCCACGGTGTGGTTCGTGGGTCCTGGGGCGAAACGCGAGCGCGAGACCCTGGAGCGGAGGCACCCCGGCAGCACGGTGCACGAGTGGCGGCACGACGGCCTCTCGGCGCGCGATCTGGCGCGGGCGGCGCGCTCTCAGGCCGGGCCCGCCGCCGGCCTGCCGCGGCCGGGCGAGCCGCCCGTGCCGCTCTACGTGCGCTCCGCGCAGGCCGAGGAGCGCGTGCGGCACCGCGCGAGTGCCAGACACCCGGTCTCGCTGCGGCTTCTCACCGCCGGAGACGTGCCAGCTGTGGCCGCCATCGAGTGCCAGGTGTTTTCCGATCCGTGGCCGGAGTCGTTCTTTCACGGCGAGCTGGCCCAGCCCGCGGGGTATGCCGCCATCGCGGAGCGCGAGGGCCGGCTCGCGGGCTACCTGGTGGCATGGCTCGGGGCCGACACCGGCCATCTCGGAAACCTCGCGGTGGTCCCCGGCCAGCGCCGGCGCGGCGTCGCGCGCCGCCTGCTCGACGACCTGCTGGAGCGCGCCGCCGGGCGCGGAGTCCACGCCCTCACGCTCGAGGTGCGGGTCTCGAACTTCGCGGCGCAGTCGCTCTATCGCGGCCACGGATTTCGGCTGGCCGCGCTGAGACGCGGGTATTATCGTGACACGGGCGAAGACGCTCTGGTGATGGAAAGGCGCGCACCGGCCGGCCACGGCCGGCCGCGGTCTTAGGCGCTGAACGGATCGGGGACGAAAGAACGCATGTCCTGGCTCAAACGGGAGCGCACCGGCATCAAGGGCCGATCCCGGCGCGAGCGCCGCGCCGAGGTGCCCGAAGGCCTGTGGACCAAGTGCGAGGGCTGCGGCGAGGCCCTGTTCCAGACCGTGCTCGAAGAGCACGCCTGGACCTGCCCGCACTGCAACCACCACTTCCGCGTGCCGGCCCTGACCTATCTCAACTTGCTGGTGGACCCGGACTCGTTCGAAGAGCGCTTCGCCGATCTCGAGTCCGCCGACCCGCTCGAGTTCCGCGATGCGAAGATGCGCTACCCGGACCGCCTGAAGAGCGCCCAGAAGGAGACCGGCATGAAGGACGCCGCGCTCTCCGGGGTGGCGGCCATCGGCGGCAAGCCGGTCGCGCTCACCGTCATGGATTTCTTCTTCATGGGCGGCAGCATGGGCTCGGTGGTGGGGGAGAAGGTCGCGCGCACGATCGAGGCGGCGATCGCCGAGCGCCGCGCGCTGGTGACCGTCTCGGCCACCGGCGGGGCCCGCATGCAGGAGGGCATCCTCTCGCTCATGCAGATGGCGAAGACCTCGGCCCTGCTGGGGCGGCTCCAGGACGCCCGGCTGCCATTCGTCTCCATCCTCACCGATCCTTCGACCGCGGGGGTGCTGGCCTCGTTCGCCTCGCTCGGCGACGTCATCCTGGCCGAGCCCAAGGCGCTGGTGGGCTTCGCCGGGGCGCGCGTCATCCGCCAGACCATCGGCGAGGACCTGCCGCCCGGCTTCCAGCGGGCGGAGTTCGTGCTCGAGAAGGGTTTCTTGGACCGCATCGTCCACCGCAAGCAGATGCGCGACGAGGTCTCGCGCCTGCTCGAATTCTTCTGGCGCTCGACGCGCGGCTTCGCCGCCGAGGGCGAGCGCAGTCCCCATTCCAGCTTCACCGAACTCCCCGCGGTGGACGACCCGGCCGAATCCCGAACGCGGTGAGTCTCAGGCTCCAGCACGCACTCGAAGCGCTCTACGGTCTCGAGCGGAGGAAGGACAAGCTCGGGCTCGACGGCACGCGCGCCCTGCTCTCCGCCCTCGGCAATCCCGAGCGACGCTTCCGCGCGGTCCACGTCGCGGGCACCAACGGCAAGGGCTCGGTGTGCGCGCTCATCGAGCGCGTGCTGCGCGAGGCGGGCCATCGCACCGGGCTCTTCACCTCGCCGCACCTGGTGGACTTCCGCGAGCGCATCCGGGTGAGCGGCCGCTGGGCGGACGAGGACGGGCTCGAGCGGCGGCTTCAGCACATTCAGTTGCTGCCGGAGGGCCGGGAGCACACCTTTTTCGAGGTCTGCACCGCGCTCGCGTTCGACCATTTCGCGAGGGAGCGCGTGGAATGGGCGGTGCTCGAGGTGGGTCTCGGCGGGCGCCTCGACTGCACCAACGTGGTCGCGCCCGAGGTGTGCGTCATCACCGGCATCGGGCTCGACCACACCGAGATCCTGGGGACGACCTTCGAGGCCATTGCCGCGGAGAAGGCGGGGATCATCAAGCCGGGGGTGCCGGTGGTGGTGGGAGAGCTCGACCCGCGCGCCGAGGGCGTGATCCGGCACCACGCTGAATCGTGCGGCGCCGCGCTGCTGATGGCCGCGGCCCCGGCCGGGAGCGTGGGCCCGGGGCGACCGGGCGGAACGCTCCAGTGCACGGGCACGCCGTGGGGGGAGGATCTGGTGGTGGAGGTCGGGCTGCGCGGCCCGCGTTCCCTCCACCATGCCGGGCTCGCGATCGAAGCGCTGGCCGAGCTGAGCCGGCGCGGCGTGTCCATTCCTGAGCGCGCGCTGCGCGACGGGCTCGAGCGCGCGCGCTGGCCGGGACGCTTCGAGCCCTGTCCCGCCGAGCCGCGCCTGTGGTGGGACGGCGCCCACAATCCGGACGGGATCGAGAGCCTGGCCTCGACCTGGGTGCGCGGCATGACCGGAGCGCTCGTGCTGGCACTCTCGCGCGACAAGCCGGCCGACGACCTGCTCCGCCGCCTGCGCTCGATCGCTCCCCTGGCGCGGCTCGTGGTCACGCGCTCGCGCAACCCGCGCGCGCTGCCGGTGGAGGCACTGGCCGACGCCGCGCTGCGCGCGGGGTGGGCGATGAGTACCCAGCCCGACGTGCCGACCGCGGTGCGCGCGGCGCTCGAGGCCGCGGCCGGCGGCGGGGCCGCGAATCACGGCGATCGGGTGCTGCTCACCGGCTCGCTGTTCGCGGTGGGGGAGGCGATGGAAGTGTTCGGCGGTGCCCCGGGAGAATGGCTGTGAGCCTGCGAGCGCAGCTCGCGGCGCGGGTGATCGCCGGGGTGCTGCTCGCGGCGCCGTTGGGCGCGGGTGCCTGGCTCGCGGCGCGCGCGGGAGCGGCGCCCGCGCCGGGCGCGGAGTCGCCGCTCAACATCGCCGCCGACAACGTCACCGGCAGCCACGGTCCGGAGGGCGACCTGGTGCTGCTCCACGGCAACCTGCGCATCACGCGCGACCGGAGCGTGCTCACCGCCGACGACGGGCGCTACCTGCGGGCCCAGGGCATGCTCTACCTCGACGGGCGGGTGCGCATCGTGGACACCACCACCACCGTGACCTGCGACCACGCTTCCTATTCCGAGCTCGACGACGTGCTGCAGCTCGGCGGCCACGTGGTGATGGTGGACCGCGACGCCACGCTCGAGGCGCCGGCCGGCACCTTCTACCGCAAGAGCGGGATGGCCGACCTGTACGGCGGCGTCCGGGGGCGGGACCGCGATCAGCGACTGGTGTGCGAGCGCGCCACCTACGTGCGCGATTCGCTGCTGGTGCGGGCGCGCGGCGAGGTGCGGGGCTTCGACGACGAGCACAAGCTCGAGCTGCGAGCGCGGGCCGTCGACTACGACCGCGGCACTCACGAGGCGCTGGCGACCGGCGATCCACTGCTGATCTCGAAGGACGACCAGGGCAAGGCGACCGAGATCCGCGCCCTGACGCTCAAGCTCAACAACGAGACCCGGCTGGCCGAGGCGCTGGATTCGGTCACGGTGCGGCGCGACACGCTGCGGGCGCGCGCCGACTACGCGCTGTTCGACGACCGCCGGGGCCGGGGCTGGCTGCTCGGCCGCCCGCGCGTCTGGGACGACCACACGGTGGTGACCGGCGACACCCTCGAGCTATGGAGCCGGGATCGGAAGCTCGACCGCGTGGTGGTGCGCGGCGGTGCCGTGATGGACTACCTGGGCGCAAGCCTGCCCGCCGCGGGCGAGACCAGCCGCCTGGTCGGCCGGCGGGTGGACGCGTATTTCACCAACGACGAGATCGACAGCCTGGTCGCGGTGGGCGCGGCGCGGAACCTCTACACCTCGGCGCCGCAGGCGGGCAAGACCGCGGAGCGCAACGAGGCCGTGGGCGACACCATCACGGTGTTCTTCCACGACCGCAAGATCGACCGCGCGCGGGTCGAGGGCGCGGCGCGGGGCGAGTACCACCTGGCGGTGGACGCCGCCGACACCACAGCGGCCAAGAAGGAAGTCGTGCTCTACGACGCCACCCGCATTCACTTCGTGGTGCCGAAGAGCCGGATCGTGCTCGACCGCGCCGCGCACCTGGTCTATCGCGACCTCGAGCTGCATTCGAAGCGGGTGGAGTTCGACGTCGAACGCCAGACGCTGGTCGCGAGCGGCGACCCCGACCTGGTGGATCGCGGCGACCGGGTGACCGGGCACCTCATGACCTACGAGATGGCTTCGCGGGTCGGCACCATCTACCAGGCCGAGACCGCATACGAGCGCGGCCTCTATCACGGCGAAGCCATCCGCAAGGTGGGGGACAACGAGCTGGACGTGAAGAACGGCTCGTACAGCACCTGTAACCTGGACTCGCCCCATTACCACTTCTCGGCCCACTGGATGAAGATCTATATCAAGGACAAGCTGGTGGCGAAGCCGGTGGTGTTCTACGTCAAGCACATCCCGGTGCTGGCGCTCCCGTTCTGGATCTTCCCGATCAAGTCCGGCCGCCACTCCGGGTTCCTGTTCCCGCAGTTCGAGTTCGGGTTCAGCAACCAGGCCGGGCAGTTTCTGCGCAACGCCGGCTACTACTGGGCGCCGAACGACTACATGGATCTCACGATGTCGGGGGACTACTACCAGGCCGAGCCCTCGTGGGTGACGCGGGCCGAGGGCGCATACAAGCTGCTCTACGTGATGGACGGCCAGTTCCGCGGCACCCTCGCCCGCAACGAGCGCCTGGGGCGCGAGGACTGGGACTTCACCGCCGATCACTCGCAGGCGATCTCGCCGCGGACCCAGATGGCGGCGCGCGCCTCGTTCGTGTCGGGCCGCGACTACAACGTGAGCAACCTGTACGGCCGCTCGCTGAGCCAGCGCCTCAACCGCTTCCTGACCTCGAATCTCTCGCTCTCGCACAACGCCGACTGGGCCGGCGTCTCGGCCGCGCTCGATCGCCGTCAGGACCTGGACGCGGACGCCGCCATCGCCGACCCGGACGGAACCGGCCCGCTCCACGGGCGGGCGAAGGGCACGCTGGCCTCGCTCCCCAACCTGCTCGAGATCACGCCCAGCGTCTCGCTCTCGTTCCCGACCCGCACCCTGGGCGCGTTCGGTCCGGTGAAGGGGACATTTCTCGAGAAGCCGCTCAGCACGCTCTACTTCTCGCTCAGCAGCCGCTTCGCCTCGCAGCACGAGCGCCGCGCGTTCGTGGCCCGGCAGGACACGTTCACCCGCGCCGGCATTCCCGATTCGGTCGCGGTGCTGGGGCAGCGCAGCACCACGCGCCGCGCGCTCGCCTCCAGCGCCTCGCTCTCCGACTCACGGCGGCCGTTCGGGTGGCTCAACCTGCAGCCCCATCTCGACGCCGACCTGGTGGTGTTCGACTTCGACGAACAGGGGCATTTCATCGACCCGGCGAAGCCCCGCACGCTGCTGAGCACGTCGGCCGGCGTGTGGCGCTCGGGGGTGACCACCAGCGCCTCGTTCTACGGCACATTCCGGCCGCGGCTCGGCCCCCTGGTCGGGATCCGGCACGTGGTCACGCCGAGCGCCTCTTACTCCTACAGCCCCGAGTTCCCCAACCTGACCTTCTTGAACGCGAACGGGCAGCGCCGCCAGCGCTTCAACAGCTTCAGCGGGTTCGGGGTGTCGGGCTCCAAGCAATCGTTCCTGAGCTTCGGACTCGATCAGCGGCTGCAGATGAGGCTGCGGCGCGGCGACCGCATCGAGCGCCTCGACAACCTGATCTCGTTCGGCACCCGCGGCTCCTACAATTTTCTCTGGAGGGAGCAGGGCCAGCAGCATCCGCTCTCGACGCTGGGCTCGAATCTGTTCGTGCAGCCGCCCGGAATCCTGAGCGCGAGCTTCGGCTGGAACACCGACGTCTACTCGCCCCACCCGGTCCGCAACCTGGGCTTCAACACCGGCCTCAACCTCGCGAGCGGCGGCCGCAGGGCCGCCACTCCCGAGCTGCCGGTCGAGCAGGGCGCGCCCGCCGAGCCCGGCTACCGCGAGGACTGGTCGCTGGGGCTGGCCTACTCGTATTCGGGCGGCTACGTTTTCAAGGATCTCTGGAGCAGCAGCCAGACCGGGAACGCGGTGCTGCGCTACCAGATCAGTCCGGGCTGGGGGCTCGAATACTCGACCGCGGCCGACCTCGACAAGCGCCGCGTGCTCACCCAGCGCTTCGGGCTGTCGCGCGACCTCCACTGCTGGATCGCGAGCTTCTCGCGCAACTTCACGGTCGGCGGCGAGGCCGAGTACTACTTCCGGCTCCAGGTGAAGGACCAGCGCGAGATCTACTACGAGCGCGGCACCCGCTTCCGCAGCATCGGGGGCATTCAATAGGGGCGCTGGCGTAAACTGTGAACTGGCCTTGCCCGCGGCGGGCCGTATTGCCGGTTGCGGGGCCCCTGCATCCTAAGCGCCGCCGCATTCACCACAGAGGCTGATGATCTCCATCTCCCCATGAACTTCATTCCGCTCGAGTCCCTCGATCCCGCCACGCCCGGCGCACCCGCGCGCGGCGACCGCGCGCACCTGGTGATCGCCGGCATGCACTGCGCCTCGTGCGTGTCGCGCGTCGAGCAGGCGCTGGCGGCCGTTCCGGGGGTGGGCGAGGCGAGCGTCAATCTCGCGACCGGGCGCGCGCAGGTGAGCCTCGAGCGCGCGGTGCCGGCCGAAGCGCTGGTGGCCGCGGTGCAGGACGCCGGCTACGGCGCGCGCGCGGTCTCGAGCCCGGTCGCGGACGACGCCGAGCTCGCCGAGCGCCGCGCCGAGCTCGCGGCCCTCCAGCGCCGCTTCACGGTGGCGGCTGTTCTCACGCTCCCGGTCGTATTGCTCGGCAATCTCGGCATGCTGCCCGCGATCGAGCGCGCGATTCCGATGCCGATCCAGAACTGGATCCAGCTGGTACTCGCCACGCCGGTCCAGCTCTGGGCGGGCTGGCCCTTCGTGCGCGGCGCCTGGCACGGCATCCGGCGGCGCAGCGCGGACATGAACCTGCTGATCGGCCTCGGCACCCTGACCGCGTACCTCTACTCGGTGGTGGTGACCGCGATCCCGGACGTGTTCCGCGCGGCGGGGGTCGAGCCGCACGCCTACTTCGACACCGCGGCGGTGATCGTGGCGCTCATCCTGCTCGGCCGCCTGCTGGAGGCGCGCGCGAAGGCCGGCGCCTCGCAGGCCATGCGCAAGCTGATGGACCTGCGCCCGCGCGTCGCCCATCGCGTGGCGGACGGCGCCACCCTGGACGTGGCGCTCGATCGCGTGGTGCCGGGCGACGTGCTGCTGGTGCGGCCGGGCGAGCGCGTGCCGGTGGACGGCGTGGTGATCGACGGGCGCTCGAGCCTCGATCGCTCGATGCTGACCGGCGAGTCCATCCCGGTCGAGGCCGGCCCCGGGGACGCGGTGACGGGCGGCACGGTGAACCAGACCGGCGCATTCCGTATGCGCGCCGAGCGCGTGGGCGCCGACTCCATGCTGCTGCAGATCGTGCGCCTGGTGCAGCAGGCGCAGGGCAGCAAGGCCGAGGTGGCGAAGCTCGCCGACCGGGTGGCGGCGGTGTTCGTGCCGGTTGTGATCTCGATTGCGCTCGCGGCGTTCGTGTTGTGGTTCGACCTGGGTCCCGAGCCCGCGCTGCTGCGCGCGCTGCTCGCCGCGGTCGCGGTGCTCATCATCGCGTGCCCGTGCGCGCTGGGGCTCGCCACCCCGACCGCGCTCATGGCGGGGACCGGGCGCGGCGCCGAGCTGGGGGTACTGCTGCGCGGCGCGGACGCGCTCGAGGCCGCGGAGAAGATCGGGGCGGTGGTGTTCGACAAGACCGGCACCCTCACCCGCGGCCGGCCCGAGGTGACAGATCTCGAGCCCGCGCCCGGGGTTTCGCCCGAGCGGCTGCTCGCGGTGGCGGCGGCGATCGAGCAGCGCAGCGAGCACCCGCTGGCGGCGGCCGTGGTGCGCGCCGCGCGCGCGCGCGGCCTGGCACTCGCAGAGCCCGACGACTTCGCGGCGGTCCCGGGCCGGGGCGTGGTCGCGGTGCTGGAGGGCCGCGCCGTGGTTCTCGGCTCGCCCGCGCTGCTGGCCGAGCAGGGCGTGGCGCTCGGCGCCCTCGATCCCGCGCGGGCGCGGCTCGAGGAGGCGGGCCGGACGGTGGTTGCGGTAGCGGCCGGGGGCGAGCTGCTGGGGCTGGTGGCGGTCGCCGACACGCTCAAGCCCGACGCGGCGTCGGCCGTCGAGACGCTCTCGCGCATGGGCCTCGAGGCCTGGATGATCACCGGCGACAACGCGCGCACCGCGCACGCCGTGGCGCGCGAGGCGGGGATCGCGCGCGAGCGCGTGCTGGCCGAGGTGCTGCCGGCCCAGAAGAGTGAGGCGATCCGCGAGCTCCAGTCGCGCGGCGTGCGCGTGGCGATGGTGGGGGACGGCATCAACGACGCGCCGGCGCTGGCCCAGGCCGATCTCGGGATCGCGATGGGCGGCGGCACCGACATCGCGATGGAGACCGGCCACATGACGCTGGTGCGCGGAGACCTGGCGGCGGTCCCGATCGCGATCCGACTCGCGCGCCGCACCATGCAGGTGATCCGCCAGAATCTGTTCTGGGCCTTCGTCTACAACACGCTCGGCATCCCGGTCGCGGCCGGCCTGTTGTTCGTGTTCCTGCGCGACGGCGGCCCGGTCGGTCCCGTGCTCGGCTGGCAGGGCACGCTGCATCCCATGCTGGCCTCGCTGGCGATGGCGCTCTCGAGCGTGTCGGTCGTGACCTCGTCGCTGCGGCTCAGGGGCTTCAGGGGATGACGCCACCCCAGATCGCCGTCACGCTCGCGGGCGTGCTGCTGATCGTCGCGACCAACCTCTGGTTCCTGGGCACCCGGCGCGCGCGGCGCGCGGCGGCGGGCTTGAGGAGCGACTCGCAGGAGATTCGCATCACGGTGCGCGATGGCTACCAGCCCAGCGCGATCGAGGTCGAAGCCGGCCGGCCGGTGCGGCTCCTCTTCCGCCGCGAGGAGGTCGAGGGCTGCTCCGACACCGTGCTGCTTCCCGAGTGGGGGATCGTGCAGCGCCTGCCGGCCCACGAGGAGACCGCGGTCGAGTTCACGCCCGCGCGGCCCGGCAGCTACGAGTTCACCTGCGGCATGCACATGCTGCGGGGCCGGATCGTGGTGAAGTAGGCGTGCTCCCCCCGCGCGGGGCGCGCGGGGGGAGCCGCGCGGCGGCTCACCTCGCGGCCGCGCTCCTCGCCTCGCCCACTTTCAGCGCCGGCAGGCTGAGCCGGTTGCCGCAGAAGTTGCTCTCGACCCTGATCGCCCACCGTCCGGCGCGTGGCAGCGTCACGGCCGCGGTGTAATGGCCGGCGGCGTGCGCGGGCGATGCCGCGAGCTGAAGCGTGTGCCCGCCGCACGATGCCACCACCGTCGGCTTGAGGTCGCTCATCGGCCGCACGCCGTTCTGCAGCACCACGAACTCGAGGTCGAACGGCCGGCCGGCCACCGGCTCGCGCGGCAGGCTCACGACCTTGATGGTGGCGTATCCGCCGGCCAGCGCGTGGTCCGCGCCGAAGACGAGTGCGAACAGCGGGAGCAGGAGAACGATACGCTTCGTCATGTGGAACTCCCCGGGTTGCGGCCGCGCCGTCGCCGGGCCAGAGAGCGGCGTTCGCGCGGCCGGGTCTTCGCCCGCCCCGCCATCCGCACCGGACGGCTCGCGGGTTCGCGCTCAAGGACGCAGGGGCCGGCCCGGCTGTTAGCGCGGAGGCCGGGGCGTCACTTCGGGAGCTTCGGCCAGCGGCCCTCGAAAGTGCGCCAGAGTCCGGTATCGCCCAGGCCCAGCGCGTTCCACCAGCGGTCGAGCATGACGCGATTCCCCGAGAGCACGCCCTCGCGCGTCACACTCGCGGGCGGCGGCACCAGCTCGAGCAGGCGCTCGTACACCCGCGCCCGAGGGACGCGCTCGAGGCGCGCGAGCAGGTGCCAGAGCGTCACGCCGTCGCGCTCGCGCGCTTCGGCCAGCACGGTGTCGAGCGCCGCCTCGCGCCGGGCCGCGGTGCCGGCGTCGAAGTCGAGCGCGCGTAGCGCCGAGCTGAACGAGGCGGAGGCGTCCTCGAAGTACGGCGTGCCGGGGCCGACGCCGGGCCGCGTCTCGCACAGGGCTCCGGCGGGGATGAACGATTCGTGTCCCTCGAGCGCGAATCCGACCCAGCCCGAGGTCACACGCACCAGCCCCACGCCGCGCTCGTCCACGTCGAGGGTGTATGCGCAACCGAGGTCCACCGCGGTCGCCGACGGCGTGTCCACGAAGAAACGCCGGGGCGGGGCCCAGATCACGACATCGAG
Organism: uncultured bacterium; assembly: GCA_964650245.1. Classification (GTDB taxonomy): domain Bacteria; phylum Eisenbacteria; class RBG-16-71-46; order RBG-16-71-46; family RBG-16-71-46; genus WS-2. The sequence continues at coordinate 14,716 of CAZYQK010000032.1, forward strand.
CGTGCCGCGCCGCAGCCAGAGGCGCTGCTCGGACGCGCGCGAGCGAACCAGCCGCACGCGGGAGTTGGGCTGGACCTCGACCTCGCCGAAGTCGCCCAGCCGGAGCTGGGCCCGCGAGCCCGCGTCGGTCTCGAGCCACTCGCCGACCCCGAGACGCGCGCCGCCGCGCACCGGCGCGGCGCCAACCCGGGGCGCGCCCTCGAGCGTGGCGATCTCCCACGAGGCTCGCGCGCCGCGCCGGCCCCACATCAGGCCGGCGGCGGTGGCGACGATCAGGAGGACGGCCGCGGCCGCCATCGCCCGGCGCGCCCCGGGCCACGCGTACCAGGGCAGGAACGCGGGCACCGGCGGTGCTTTGAAATCGGGCGCCGGGCGATCGTGCTGGAGCGCACCCAGCACCCGCTCCAGCCGCTCGACCTCGGGGTCGGGCTCGCCGCTCCGGTCCCACAGATAGCGGTCACTCATCGCCGCTCCCTCCACCTAGCTTCTCGCGCAGACGCGCCATGCCGCGGTGGAGATTCACGCGCACCGATCCGGGCGTGAGCCCGGTGCGCTCCGCGATCTCGGGTCCGGTCAATCCCTCGACCAGTCGCAGCACCAGCGTCTCGCGGTAAGCCCCGGGCAGGGTGCGGATCAGCGCCAGCACCGACAGCGCCTCGGCGTGCGCCGGATCCGGCGCGGGCCAGTCGTCGGCCAGCTCCACGGTCGCGGGGGCGCGCCGGTGGTAATCGGCGGCCCGGTTACGCGCGATCGTCGCGAGCCAGCCGCCGAACGCGAGCGGATCGCGCAACGCGTGCAGCTGTCTCATGGCCTGGAGAAACACGTCCTGCACCAGATCGTCCACCTCCGCGGGCGGAAGGCGCGCGAGCAGCACGCCGTGCACCATCGGCGCATAGAGCGTGAAGAGCCGGCCGAAGGCCGCGCGATCGCCCGCCCGCGCGGACTCGACCAGCCGGGCATCGTCCGCGGGCGGGCTCACCGACGGCGGGGGCGCCGGCCGCTCGCTGGCGGTCCGAAGCCGGAGTTTCGCGGCGATCTCCACACGGCCGATGGACGCGGGCGGGGGCCGGAGCGTTAACCGCGCTGGCTACGCCAGGCCCCAGTTGTCCAGGTCGTCCTCGTCCAGTCCCAGCAGGTGGCCGACCTCGTGCTGGACGGTGGTGCGGATCTCGCGCTCCAGCTCCTCGCGGTCGGCGCACGCGCGCAGCAGGTTGCGGCGGAAGAGATAGATCGCCCCCGGCGCCGAGGGCAGATCGTCGCTGTGGCGCTCGAGCAAATGGCGGCCCACGAACAACCCGAGCAGGTCGGGCGTGAGCGGCGGGTCTCCGGAGGTCAGCAGCTCGCGGCCGGGGAGCGGCTCCACCAGCACCGGGATCTCGGCGAGGCGCTCGCGCACGGCGGCCGGCAGCTCGCGCAGACTCTTCTCCACCACCTGGTCGAACTCCTCGTCGCTCACCTCGAGTGGGAGCGGGCACAGCTCCGGGTCGAGCTCCTCGGCCTCCTCGGCGTGTTCCGCGGCGCCTTTCGCGTCGCCCATGTACTCGAGCACCCGCGCCAGCAGGTCGTGGGTCTCCGCCATGTCCGGCTGGACCGCGAGCGCGCGCTCGGCGTCGGCGCGGGCGTCTTCGAAGCGCGCGAGCTGGAACCCGGAGAGCGCGCGCAGGTGGAAGAAGAGCGCGGGGTCGGCCGAGCGCTCGGCCCCCTTCAGGGCCTCGAACGCGCGCTGCGGGTCGCCTTCGTCGATCGCGATCGAGGCGTCCACGATGCGCAGATCGGGATGCCCCGGCCGGCGGCGCAGCAGGTCGTCGAGCTCGATGCGGGCGCGGTCCAGCTCGCCATCGTCGAGCAGGCCCCAGATGCGCTTCACCTGGTCCCACTCGGTCTCTGTCAGGGTCTCGTACGCCATCGTCCGGTCGCGCGCCATCCTCTACCTCGCCCGCAGCGCGGCGACGATGGCGGCACCCGTGAGCGCGAGGTTCTCGAGCAGCTTCTTCACTCCGACGCGCGAGGCGTCGGCGGTTCCGAAGCAGCCGCACTCGATGTCCAGCCGGCGCGCCACGGCGGCGCCCACCGCGAGTGTGAACACCACCATCATCGCCGCCGCGAGCCACGCCCCGGAGCGCGCGCGCACCCCCAGCACCAGCGCCAGCCCGGCGAGGAGCTCGACCCACGGCAGCGTGATCGCGAGCAGATTGTCCACGGCGGACGGGATCAGGCGGAAGTGATGGATCTGGCCGGCGAACGCCGCGGGATCACCGATCTTGGCGAGGGCCGCCGCCAGCATCACCAGCCCGATCGCGATCCGGCACAGCCGGATCAGCGCCGGAGAGGTGAAGAAGCGCCCGAGCCCACTCACGGTCGCTCTCCCGGATTGGCGCCCTGCGCGACGGGATAGCCCGCCGTCTGCCACTCGGGGTAGCCGCCCTCGTAGACCAGCACCTTCCGCTTGCCCGACCGGACCAGGAGCTTCGCGAGATCCATCGAAAGCTCGCAGATTCCGCCGCTACAGTAGACCACGATGGCGCGCTCGCCCGGGACGAGTCCCTTCACCCGCTCGGGATCGGCCATGGCATCGTTGTACGGCAGGCTGAGGGCACCGGCGATGTGGCCGCCGGCGTACTCTTCCGCCTCGCGCGCGTCCAGGATCAGCGCGGCCTTCGCGTCGTAGAGCCGCTTGAGCGCCGCGATCTCGAGTTTGAGCGGGCCGGGAACGTCGGGGATGACGGGCGCGGCCGTGACCGGTGGCGACGCGGGGGCGCGCGACGAATCCGGAGCTGATGCGGCCTCAGGCGACGATTCCGCGTGGGCGTGCGATACATCCCCGGCCGGCGGCGCGGCGGCCGCTGGCGCGCCGAGCCCCGATGATGATTCCGTCCTGCCCGACGCCGCGGGAGACGCGTCTCCGGCCGAGCCGGCCTCCGGCGCCGCGGCCGAGTCGCCTGCCGTGGAAGGCATGGTCGCGCCTGAATCCGCCGCACCGCCCGCCGCCTGCAGCGCCTCGAGGCTCTGGGCGGTCTCCGGCGGTTTGATCCAGGCCAGCCCGCGCGCTGGCCGGCTCGCCCGCCCGATGGCGTTGTAGCCGATCCCCAGCGCCAGCCCGATCGCGAGAATGAGGAAAGCGCCGCGCAGGGTGTCACCGCGGCCCGGATCCTGGCTCTCGTTCGCTGGGTTCGTCATGGACTCCTCGTTCAGGAGGAACGGCTCGCGGTGGAATGGCTCTATCCACCCGCCGAACGGGTGCCTAGTCTAGGGCGCATTCGAGAACCTGGCAACGCATCGGCAATGCCGTGGGGCCTCGGCCTCTGCTAGAGTCGCCGCCGGGCTCCGATCGGATTCCACGGAGGGACGCGACATGACACAGACCCAGTTGCTGAAGAAGCTGCAGCGCAGTCACTGGCGGTCGCTGCAACAGCAGCTCAAGCGCTCCTATCAGGAAGGCTTCGAAGCCGGCCTCTCGCGCGCTCACGGTCAGGGCCGGCGCGGCCGCACCATCCGCGCCGACGCCACGGTGGAAGGGCTGGTGCGGATCATCGAGCGCCACTTCGGCCTCGACCGTTACGGGTTCCGGGTGCTGGTGGTGCACGCCGGCTCCAAGAAGCGCGTGCCGTCGCGCGACCAGCTGGGGCGCTACCGCGTCGAGGAATAGCGGGGCCGGGCGGCGCGCGATTTGCACGCCGGGGGCGCGGCCGTGTCGAGGTTTGGCAAATCCGGGACGCGCGAATTCTTGACGGGGCCGGCGGGGCCCCTTAGAATCGCCTGCGTTCTCGAACCCTATCGCCCGTGTTCAGTCCTCTCATCGAGCCTTGGAGAGCACTCCATGAAGTCGCTCGGTTCCCGACTGCTCGCGTCCGCCCTGGCCGCCGTCCTGCTGTGGATGATGCTGGCCGCCGCGATCGCGTCCAACGCGCCCATCCTCGAGCCCGACAAGGTCATCATCCTCTCCACCACCGACGTCAAGGGCGAAATCTTACAGTGCGGCTGACACACCCCCAAGGGGGGTCTGGCCCGGCGGGCCAGCTTCGTGGACAGCCTCAAGGTGCAGTACGGACAGGTCGTGCTGGTGGACAACGGCGGCTTTTTCCCCGAGCAGGACAAGTACGAGGACGTCGCCTGGTTCCTGATGGACGCGATGCGGGTGCTCGGCACCGACGCGGTGGGCGTGGGTGACCGCGACCTGCGCTTCGGTCTCGCGTTCCTCAGGTCGCGCGCGAAGTCCGATCGCCTTCCGGTGACGTGCGCGAACCTGATGGAGAAGAAGACGCGCAAGCCGGCGCTCGACCCCTACGTCGTCAAGAAGGTCGGCACGGTGACGGTCGGCATCTTCGGGCTGATCAGCGACCAGGTGGACCTGGGTCCCGCGCGTGACTCGCTCCTGGTGCAGGAACCGGCGGTCGCGGCCAGGAACGCGGTGGCGGAGCTGCGCAAGAAGGGCGCGTCCGTGATCGTCCTGCTCTCGCAGCTCGGTAAGATCGAGAGCGAGGACCTGGTGACCACGGTGGACGGGATCGACGCCGTGATGGTCGGCCGCAACGTGCCGATGCTGCAGAAGGGCCGGCTCATCAAGAACACGGTCGCCTGCTACGGCGGCGAGAAGGGACAGCACATCGGGCGCACCGAGCTCATGCTGGACGCCAGGCGCAAGGTGGCCTCCGGCGACAACGAGACGTTCATGCTCGGCCCGGAGGTGGGCGAGAAGCCGGAGATCGCGCAGATGGTCAAGCTGTTCAAGGACAGCTGGGACGAGAAGCTGCGCGGGCGCCAGCGCGAAGAGGCGGCCAAGCAGGCGGCCAAGGACCTCGAGCAGAGCCCGGATAAGTACATGGGCGCCGAAGTCTGCATGCGCTGCCACACCCAGCAGGCCGAGCAGTGGAAGGCCACCCCGCACGCGCAGGCATGGAAGACGCTGGTGGACAACCACAAGGACACCGCGCGCGACTGCGTCCCGTGCCACGTCGTCGGCTTCGAGAAGCCGGGCGGCTTCGTGACCGGCAGCGACACGCCCACCATGGCCAACGTGCAGTGCGAGAGCTGCCACGGCATGGGCACGCAGCACGAGGCGTTCACGAAAGAGCCTCATCACGTCACCGAGCAGGTGTGCGTGACCTGTCACCAGGGCGACAACGACCCGAACTGGAACTGGGAGAAGAAGCGGCTGCTGGTCGCGCACTAGCCGCGCCGTGAAGGGCGCCGCGCCGGGGCCGGCTTCACCGCCCGCGCGTTCTCCTGCCCGCGCGCTTGACCGCGCGGGGTGCGGCCACTAACCTGCGCGCTCGGCCCAGAGCACGCGGCCTTTCCCCGCCTCCCACGCGGTCTCGAACAGGCGCGCCGGCCACCCACCCGGAATCCGCGCACTCGTCTCCAACCGGAGTTGCCCCCGCGTGAGCCACGTTCTGGACGGTGTGCGCTACCACGAGACCATCCTCGAAACCGTGGGACGGACCCCGCTGGTGCGGCTGTGCGGGGTCGCGCGTCACTGCCCGGCACCGGTGCTGGCGAAGTTGGAGAGCTTCAATCCCGGCGGAAGCGTCAAGGACCGCATCGGCCTCGCGATGGTCGAAGCCGCGGAGCGCGAAGGGAAGCTCAAGCCCGGCGGCACCCTGGTCGAGTGCACATCTGGCAACACCGGCCTGGGGCTCGCGATGGTGGCGGCGGTCAAGGGCTATCGCGCCGTGTTCTGCATGCCGGACAAGGTCTCGAGCGAGAAGGTCTATCTGCTCAAGGCCTTCGGCGCCGAGGTGCTGCTCTCGCCGACCGCGGTGCCGCCCGATTCGCCGCAGTCCTACTACTCGGTCGCCCGGCGCATCGCGGCCGAGCGGCCCGGAGCCTTCCTCACGAACCAGTATCACAATCCCGCGAACCCCGAGGCCCACTATCAGACCACCGGCCCCGAGCTGTGGGAGCAGACCGCCGGCAAGATCACCCACTTCGTGTGCGGCATGGGGACCGGCGGCACCATCAGCGGCACCGGGCGCTACCTCAAACAGAAGAACCCCGCGGTGCGTGTGATCGGTGCGGATCCGGTGGGCTCGATCCTCAAGCACTTCCACGAGACCGGCGAGATGGCAGAGCCCCACACCTACAAGATCGAAGGGGTGGGCGAGGACTTCATCCCGGGCGCCACGGACTTCTCCGTTATCGATCAGGTCATCTCGTGCAACGACCGCGACGGGCTCAACATGACGCGGCGGCTCGCACGCGAGGAGGCGATCTTCGTCGGGGGCTCGTCGGGGATGGCGGCCTGGGTCGCCCTCCAGGCGGCCAAGGACCTCACGCCCGAACACCTGGTGGTGGTTCTGCTTCCCGACACCGGCGAGCGCTATCTCAGCAAGGTGCACAGCGACGAGTGGATGCGCGACAATCACCTGCTCGATCCCACCGTGACGCGCGTCGCCGAAGTGGTGAGCGGCCGGGGGCGGCACGTGCCGCGGCTGCTCGCGGTCCAGGTCGGCGAGCCGCTGCGCAAGGCGCTCGCGCTGGTCCAGCAGCACGACATCACCCAGATCCCGGTGTTCCGCGAGCGGGAAGTGGTGGGCACGCTCTACGACAGCGAGATCCTGAAGCGCGTGCTCGCGGACTCCGCGGCCCTCGAGCAGCCGGTCGAGAGCGTGATGGGCGAGCCGCTCCCCGTGGTGCGTAGCGACGAGCCGGTGGAACACGTCACGCGCCTGCTGGCGAGCCGCAACCCGGCGGTGCTGGTGAGTGACGACGGCGCCATCACGGGCATCCTGACGCGCTTCGACATGCTCCAGTTCATCGTAGGAGGCGAGTGATGGGCGGCGACTCCTCCCTGACCCCGAAATCCGGCTTCAGCACCCGCGCCATACACGCCGGCCAGGAGCCCGATCCGACCACGGGCGCGGTGGTGGTGCCGGTCTACCAGACCTCGACCTACGCCCAGCAGGCGCTCGGAAAGCACAAGGGTTTCGAGTACGCGCGCACCCACAACGCCACGCGATACGCGCTCGAGAACAATCTGGCCGCGCTCGAGGGCGGGCGCTACGGCTTCTGCTTCGCCTCGGGGCTGGCCGCGACCACCACGTTGCTCCACAGCCTGTCGGCTGGCGACCACGTGGTCGCGGGAGACAACCTGTACGGTGGCACCTACCGGCTGTTCGACCGCGTGCTCAGGCGCCTGGGGATCGAGTTCAGCTTCGTGCCCGCGTCCGATACCGCCGCCGTGGAGGCCGCGTTCCGGCCCAACACGAAGCTGCTGTTCGTCGAGACCCCGACCAATCCCATGATGCAGCTCACCGACATCGCCGCCGTGAGCGAGGGCGCCCGCCGCCGCGGCATCCGGGTGGCGGTGGACAACACCTTCATGACGCCCTTCTTCCAGCGGCCGCTGGCGCTCGGCGCCGACGTGGTGGTGCACTCCGTGACCAAGTACCTGAACGGGCACAGCGACATGGTGGGCGGGGCGCTGGTGATGAACGACGACGGGCTCGCCGAGCAGATCCGCTTCCTCCAGAACGCAGCTGGCGCGGTGCCCGGGCCGATGGACTGCTGGCTCGCGCTACGCGGCACCAAGACGCTCGCGGTGCGGATGCAGCGCCACGAGGAGAACGCCCGGGCGCTGGCCCGGGCGCTGGCCGTCCACCCGAAGGTCTCCGCCGTTTTCTACCCGGGGCTCGAGGACCACCCGCAGCACGCGCTCGCCTGCCGCCAGGCTTCGGGCTTCGGCGGCATGATTTCGTTCATCCCGGGGGACGGATCGCTCGAAACCGGGCGGCGCGTATTCGACCGCTTCGGGCTGTTCACCCGGGCCGAGAGCCTGGGCGGGGTCGAGAGCCTGGTGTGCCATCCGGCATCCATGACTCACGCCTCGGTGCCGCGCGAGGCGCGGCTGGCGATGGGGTTCGCGGACGGCCTGCTGCGGCTCTCGGTCGGTATCGAGGATGTGGACGACTTGCGGGCCGACCTGGAGCGCGCGCTGCAAGCGATTTGACGGCTTGGAGTTGTCCCCCACACCAGCGGCTCGGACCGCGGTAAAAAACGAGGTTGACAAGCGCGGGGTACGACCCTAGCCTTTCGCGCGCTTATGCATGGAGCGCACTCGACCCCACGAGCCTGCGCTTCATGGACTTGCGACCCCGCACCAATAGCTCGCCAGCGCGCAAGGACGTCGCCAGCCACGACACCGCTCATGAGTGGTGTTTTTTGTGTTATTGAGTCCAAGTCAAACACGCGGGCCGCGAAGGAGTCACGCTCCTGCGCGGCGAGACCGAGAGGAGGTGAACGTGAACCCTATGAGGAAACTTTCAGCCCTGGCGATGGTCGCCCTTCTGGCGCTGACCACGGCCTTTGCGGTGGTGGGATGCGGCGCGAAGCAGGAGCCCGCAGCGACCAGCACCGAGACCATGCCTCCGAGCGAGACCATGTCGGAGAGCACGATGACCGACACTTCGATGATGGCCGATACGTCGATGAGCCACTGATCGACCCGTCGTCGTTGAAATCTGCAATGCAGCATGCGGGAGGGGAGCATCCGGTTCCGGATGTTCCCCTCTTTTGCTCTGGGCCCCGGCGCGGGCCGGCGGGCGGGGCTTTGGCCGCCCGGTCCGGGGGTCGGGCTTCCCGCGCTCCGGCCCGGAATGGCGCGCTCGCTCCGGGGGGGCCGCAACTCGCGACGGCCGCGGCGCGTAGAGCCGGGCACACCCGGAGGACCCTGGAGTCATGAACCTCAGGCTGCTCGTCCCGCTGTTCTTGGCCGCCCTGCTGGCCCGGCCCGCCGCCGGCGGCGAGACCCTGCGCGAGCAGAGCCAGCGCGTGCTCGACGCGACCGGCATTGCCGCCCTGCGGGTGGACAACTCGCGGGGGCTGATCCGGGTCGGTCGCAGCGCGGACGGCCGCATCCATCTCACCGCTCTCAAGATCGCCCGCTCGACCAGGCGTGAGCGCGCCGCCAGGTACGCGCGCGAGACCGAGGTCTCCGTCGCCACCGAGGGCGGGCGCTGCTCGATCCGCGTGCGCTACCCCCAGCGCGAGACGGTGCGCGTCAGTTTCTGGGAGTGGTGCTCGGGGCTGGAGATGCCGGCCATCGAGGTGCGCCTCGCCCTCGAGGTGCCCGCTTCGCTCCCGGTGACGCTGCGCTCGACCAGCGGCGACATCGAGACCGACGGGCTGGACGGGCCTCAAGATCTCGAAACCACGAGCGGCGACGTCAGCGCGACGCGCGCCGGGGGGCCGTTGCGGGCCGGAAGTACGAGCGGCGATGTCGAGGTGGACGGTGCCGCCGCGGCGCTGCTGAGGACCGTGAGCGGCGACGTGCTGGCCGCGAACGCGGCGGGCGCGCTCGACGCGCACACCACGAGCGGCGATCTGGTGGTGCGCGGTGCCGCAGACTCGCTGGCGCTGGGAACGGTTAGCGGCAACATCCGGGTCGACCGCGCGCCGCGGGGCGTGCGCGCCACGACCACCAGCGGTGACATCGAGGTGAGCGGGGCCGCGGGCGCGGTCAGGCTCGGCGCCTCGAGCGGCGACATCGTCGTCCGACTGGCGCCGGGGCTTTCGAACGCCGAGATCTCGACCGCCAGCGGCGACATCGACGCGCGCCTCGCGGAGGGGCTGGGCTGCGCGGTCGAGCTTCGGACCTCGAATGGCACCCTGGACGTCTCGGTGCCACTCGAGGTGAAAACGGTGACCCGGCACCTCGTAATCGGACGTGTGCGGCAGGGGACCACTGCGGTCTCCCTGCGCACCTCCTCGGGTGACATCCATCTGGTGGGCGGAGGTAATCGATGATGCGACGACTCCCCGCGTTGCTCGTTCTGGCTCTGGTCGCGGGCCTGGGGCTGCTGGCCGCGGCGCTCATGACGCGTCCGGCGCTCGTCCTGCGCCCGGTCGCGCGCGTGCTCGCGGCAGTGCCGCGCGAGGCGTGCTCGGCGCTGGCCTCAAGCCTGGCCGCCCCGGCGGGCGCCCAGCAGGTGCTCGAGTTCAAGCCGGTGGCCGCCGAGAGCGCCGCGAAGCTCGAGCGCGGCCGGCGCGCGAGCCGCGGTTCCG
>CAZYQK010000033.1:0-24635 GCA_964650245.1 uncultured bacterium
AGCAACTGACTCTTAATCAGTAGGTTGAAGGTTCGATTCCTTCGCGGCGCACCAACTTAAGCCGAGCACGACCGCTATCAGCCCCACGCGCGTGACGCCGGGACCGCCGCGGACCACGCCGCCCCCTCGGCCCGGATCGATCTGGTGGTCACTTCTCTGTCGGGGGGCGGAGCATGGCCGCCTGGATCGCCGCGGCGATCTGAGGAGCGGACGCGTCGCCTCGATAGACGTTGGGCTTGAACGACACGCTCTTCTTCTCGCCGTCCTGCTCGTACACGACGATGATCCACGGTTGCTTCGGATCGGAACTGTTGAGCCCGACGTCTCGAAGCGCGGAGGCCGGAATGACGATTGATTCCTTCTTCGTGCTGTAGGCGATCCCCGTGGAGTCGACGGTCAGCGTGCCGTCGCCCTTCGGCACGCCGAACATGCTCGATAGCGCCGTCCCGCCGGTAACCTTGTCTACCTTCTCGACGTGCTTGAACGTCCTGGGGAGCGTGCTTGCTCGGAGCCACTCGTCCAGGGCCTTCACGTCCTTCTTGGCGAGCCGAGTGCTCGTCAATCCCGACTCGAGCGTGTCGCTCTCCGAGCTGTCGGCGAACACGGCGACCGAGATGATGTAGTCCGCGTCGGCCACGAAGGCCTCTTGGGGAAACATGATGACGGTGTCGACGTGCGCTTCGAGTGTCATGTGGACCGAACTCTCCGGCGCGGGCGCCGGCGTTCGCAGCCCTATGGCGACCCACACGGAGTTCGCGGACTTGCTCGAGATCGGGACGGCCACCACCCCTCGCCCGCCCGGACCCGGAACGATATTGGAGAGTCCGACGGCGACTCGCTCGAGCACAACCGGCTGCCAGGGTTTCGCGGCGGCCGCGGCGGAGCCCGCGACGAGCGCGGCCATGAAGCTCAACGACACGAATGTGACGGCGGTGAGTGGACGAAGCATCGGAGCGGCCCTCCCTGCGGCTGCGGGCAACGATGACCCAGATTGGGACTCGCCGCGCCCGGCTGGATGGCGGGACGGTACACCCGGCGCCCCTCCGCGTCACCGAGACAAGCAACCGGGAACCCCGCGAGTCACGACATCGGCGCCCACTCCTAGCCAGCGCTGACAATGTAGTAGCTTGACAGAACAAGGCAGCATCCCCAGCGTTGAACCAAGCCGCCGGCAAGAAACGGGATTAATGGTCCCGTTCGGTGTTTTCAGGAATACCCCTCGGTGCCTCACGATGCCCGAGCGCGCTGCCGGGAAGTGTGCGTAGGCCTTTTGGAAGCTGCTATTCCTTGCGCGACAGTCGCTTCGTGCTGGCGGCGGCTAGGGTCTCTTAATCACTAGGTTGAAGGTTCGATTCCTTCGCGGCGCACCATCCTTCACGCCCCGCGCCTCCACAGCACGCCGAGCGCCACGAGTCCCGAGCCCGCCACCCACAGGGCCGCACGCGCCGGCCACGGCACGGGCTGGGCGGGAGCGGGTGAGCCGTCGGGAACGCCGAACGCCTCGCGGGCCTGGCGCACCGCCGCCGCGAACGCCGCGAGCCACGCCACCCCGAGCGCGAGCAGCAATCCGCTGCGGCCGGCCTGCGCGAGCGCCCGCGCGACCTCAAGCCACACGTGCGCGCCGGGTGTTCCCGGCACCCCCGCGAGCGAGGCCAGCGCGTAGAGACCGAGCACGCCGCTCGCCGGGTGGCGGCGGAACAGCACGGCCGCGGGCGCCGCTCCGGCCGAACCCACCGGGACGAAGCGCGCCACGGTCGCGGCCCCGGCCAGCGCGAGCGCCAGATGAGCGGACCAACCGCTCACGAACTCGGAGGCGGTGATCATGCGGAAGCGCGCGCCGTGCTCGGCGACCAGGCTCGCGAGCAGCAGCGCGCCGTTCAGGCTCGCGAGCGTGCCGACCCGGCGCTCGGGCCGGCGCTGCCAGAGCAGGGTGGCAGCGCCCACGACGAACGCGGTTCCGGCCGCGATGCTCAGCATTGCGCTGGCCTGGCGCGCCCCCGCCGGAAATGCCTCGATGCCGGCGAGCCGCTCGATCAGGCAGCCCGCGCCACCCACCTGCAGGGCGGCGACCGCCAGCGGCGCGAGCCAGGTGGCCGAGCCCTGGAACAGATCCGCGGCCCAGAAGTGGAACGGCGCCCCGGCCAGCAGCACCAGCCCCGCGAGCAGCGAGAGCGAGAGCGCGGCACTCCACAGCAGCGGGGAATCAAGCCCGAGCCGCAGCACGCCCCACTGCTCTTCGGTGGTCGCGGTGCCGGTCGCGATCACCAGCAGCTCGCGCCCCGCGAAGGAGAGCGCGAACGAGCCGCCCATCACCCACAGCAGCTTGATCGCGCACTCCGAGTGAAACGCGTCGTCGCGGGCGCGGGCCAGCATCGCGGCCACCAGACCCGCCGCGAGCGGCCCCCAGGCCGGGCCCGCATGCGCGCTCCACGCCACCGCCGCGGCGAGCGGCAGCAGCACGGCGAGCGGGGCCATGCCGAACGACCCGCCGCGCGCCCGGCGCTCGAGCAGCAGCAGCGCCGCCGCCGCCGCCAGCGCGACAGCCGCCGCCAGCGGAGAAATCGGGAGCGCGCTCATTGGAGCCACGGCAGCAGCAGCGCCAGCACCGCCACGCCGACCAGGAACAGCAGGTATTCCTGTGCGTCGCCGGTGTGCAGGTCGCGCAGCGGCGCGGTCAGCGCCCGGCCCGCGCGCTCCAGCAGATCCACCAGGCGGCGCTCGCGGCTGACCACGCCGTGGAAAGTGGTGCGCGCCGCGGCGCGCACCGCGTCGTCCACCGGCACCGGATGCCGCAACAGCGCCGCCCCGGCGCCGGCCAGCGCCGGCAGCAGCCCGAGCGCCGCCGCGATCGGCGAGACTTCCAGACCTGAGCGCCACGCGATGAGCAGCGCAATCGGCGCGATCACGAGCGTGAGCACCGCCGCGACGTGCGAGAGCGTGAGTGCGCCGTGCGGGCGCATGACGAGCCGTCGCTCGGGTGCCTCGACCAGGCGCCGCACGGTGACGGCCGCCCCGAGTGCCGCCGGCACCGCGGCCGCCGCGTAGACGACGAGGTGACCGTGCGCGAGCGGCGCGCTCGCGAGCACCGCGAGCGGGGCCCAGGCGAGACCGGCCGAAGCGCTGAAGCTGGACAGACGCCACAGCCCGGAGAGCAACGGCCCGCGGCGCGGCGTAGCACCACGCAGCTCGCCGGCCAGCAGGAACGCGCGGCCGCCGCAAGCCCCCAGCCACAGCAGGAAGCTCGCGTCGTGCGGCACCTTGTCGAGCGCCACCAGTACGCCCGCCAGCGCGCTGTCGGAGACCAGCAGCCAGCGCAGGCCCGCGGCCCACTGCCGCCGCGACAGCGCCCGCAGCACGGCGAGCCACGCAGTGACCAGCAGCAGCACCACGGTTGCCTGTCGCACGTCGACGATGGACACCCAGTATGCCGACTGCCGCCACAGCACCGCGAAGCCCGCCGCCGGCAGCAGGGCCGGCAGCCAGGGCCGCATCGCGAGCAGCGGGCCCGGCAGGTCCGAGAACGGCCGCGCCAGCGGGAGCGCCGCCAGCAGCTCCAGCCCTGCCCACACCACCGCCAGCGAGCGCAGCCAGGCCAGCAGGCCGGGAAGTGCGAACACCAGGCCGGCCGGCATGTAGCCCGGCAACGGATTCACGTGCTCCAGCGCGGCGGCCAGCCACAGGGCGGCGGCGGGACGTCGCAGCCACGACCAGCGCTCGACCTGTTCGGCCGCATGCTCCGCGGCCCGCGCCCACCACCAGAACGCCGCCGCCAGCAGCTCGAGTCCGAGGGCGGAAGCGATCAGCGACGGCCAGGCGAGCGCCAGGAGTCCGGCGACGCAGAGCAACGCGCCCACCGTGCGAGGATCGAAGCGGACCGGAAATCGCGGTGCCATCGCCATGTCAATCGTGGAGGTCGTGGGCGTCGCTCACCCGGGGGCTCCCGGCGAATCGCTCGCGGGCGAGGCCGAGCCGCGCCACCAGCGAAACGGCGATCGCGCTCGCGAGCAGCGCCGACCCGTTGGAGCGCGCGACGCCCTCGATCTCCCGGGCGCGCGCCGCGCTGTCCAGGATCTGGAGTCCGAGCCCGAGCGTCGCGAACGCGATCGCGGCGCGCCGCACGTGGCGCCGCAACATGAGGTGGAGCAGGCCGAGGCCGAGCACGGCGAGCCCGTACGACGCGCGGCGGCTCGACTCGGCCGGTAGATCCTGCCGCGCCACGGCCACGGCCAGCAGCAGCAGCAATCCCAGGCCGAGCATCAGCCCGACCGTGCCCGACTCGACGCCGCCCGCTCGCGCCGGCGCGGCGGATGCTGATGCGGGCCCGGGACGACCGGCCAGCCACGACACCGCGAGCCACAGCGCGAGCCAGCCGATCGAGAGCGGCCAGGGCGACCCCAGCTCGCGCATAAATGGCATCGCGAGTGCCACCCCGAACGCCGCGAGGCGGGCGACGCGCCGCCCCGGCACCACCGTGGCGAGCACGAGCAGCGCGACCGGCCAGGCGAGACGCGCCAGGTCCACGATGTCGAGCGCGAGCCAGGATTCGAGGAAGTGCACGCGCGAGACCTCAGCCCTTGAGGAAGTGACGCGTGAATGGGGGCATCCCGGAGCCGCTCGGCACGGCTACGGGATGTAGGCGGTCTCCGCCGACTGCAGGGCGGCGAGGAAGGCGTCGACGCTCTTCGCCTCCCGCAGGCTCTTGCGCACCGACTCTTCCTTGAGCAGCCGTGACAGGTTGGCGAGGACACGCACGTGGAGCGTCGCCGCATTCTCCGGCGACACGAACAGCACCATGAGATACACCGGCTGTCCGTCCTCGGACTCGAAGTCGAGGCCCTCCGGCGCCACCGCGCACGCGGCGGCCATCCGGTCCACCGAGCGGGCCTTGCCGTGCGGAATGGCCACGCCGTTCCCGATGCCCGTGGTCATCATGGCCTCGCGGCGCATGACGCGATCCAGGATCTCGCCCTGGCTCTTGAATCCGTGCGCGGACTCGAGCAGCTCGGCCAGCTCGACCAGCGCCTCGCGCTTGCTGCGGGCGCCGAGTCGCAGGGTGACTGCCTTGGGATTGAGGAGTTCGGAAAGCCTCATGGCGCCTCCGTCGTGGAGGAGCAATACGAGACGGCACAAGAGATTGGAACGTAATGACCAGCCCGCGGAAGTGTCAAGGCAATTCCCTCGGGCGCCGGTCTCGAGCCTGACCGCGCATGGTTCGCGGCGGGCCCGCGGCGCGTGGTTCGTGCCGGCTCTCGTCACGACCCGGACGGCCCAAACGTAGTCGTGGACGTCACCCCGCCGAATGCGAGATGCTTGGGTCCGAGGGGATCACCTGCATGAGCCGTTCGATCACGCTTTCGATCGCCGCGCTGGCGCTGGCGGCGGGGCTCGCGTTCGCGGAGCCCGGCATCGTTGTCCGCTACGCGGACGGCGTCCCGGTCATTCAGCTCGCCGGCAGCTACGCGCGCAGCCAGTACACGGTCTATCGCGCGGACGCGCCCGATCGGGATTTCGCGGCGATCACCGACGCCCAGGTGCTGTGCATCGGCGATTGCTTCGCGGTCGATGTCTCGGCGCGGCCCGGCCTCACCTACTGGTATCGGTTCGACCTCAACCTCCCGGACGGCCGCTTCGTCAGCTACGGCCCCTACCCCGTGACCATCTCGCCCGCCCTCGCCCACCCGTTCGCGGTCGCGGTCTATCCGAACCCCGGGCGCGGCCCCACCCGGGTGGACCTCTCGCTGGCCGGTGACGCAGGCGAGGCGCCGCTCGACGCCGAAGCCACGCTCTTCGACGTGCAGGGCCGCGCGCTCAAGCGCCTGCATCGCGGTCCGCTCGCCCGCGGCGTGACCACCCTGCAGTGGGATGGCCGCGACCGCGAGGGGCGAGAGGTGGGACCGGGCCTCTACTTCATCCGGCTCGCCACGCCGGCCGGCCTGACCGTCGCGCGGGTGATCCGGGTCCGCTGACGCGCGCTCGTCCGCGTCGTGCGTTTAGCCACTTTCCGCCCGTGGCGCCACCCCGAGTCACGGATTCGGCACGGGCGCTCGGTCCCGCAAGGCCCTGCGCGGCCGCTCCGAACCGCGCGCGTCTGCCGCTGTGATAGACTCGCCCGCGTCCAACCCCAGGGTTCATCCCTGATCATCAGCGCACCGACATCCTTAGAGATCATGGGTCCTTCGGACGACACGACGGGCCGCCCGGCACGGAGGCAGGGAAGCCCCATGAAGCAGAAGCCGATCGGCTTCCGCGAGCTGCTCGAGAAACTGCTGCCGCTCGACGAGTTGCCGACCAGCGACCGGCTCCGGGTCGAGCACGCGCTGCGGAGCGGCGTGGCCGGGCAGCTCGAGCAGGCTGCGTTGGCCGCGCTCCGGCAGCTCGAGAGCAGCGGCGCCCTCAAGCGCGTGCCCACGGGATCCAACGGCGGCGGCCCCGCCGTGCGCTACCAGGCCCGGGACGGGCTCGATGTCATCACCATCCAACTCCCCGGCCCCGTCGTGCGGGACGGCATCGTCGTGTTCCCCCGCGCCAGCCTCCCGCCTCAGGCGCAGGCCGGGCTCGATCAGGTGCGGCGTCTGTTCCAGCTGGACGACGCGGCGCTGCTCTCGAATCCGCGCAGCGGGGGCGCCCGGGCCGGCCTGATCGCCCAGCTCGACCAGGTCGGGCGCGAGTTCCTCAGGACCAGCGAGGTGCGCCTGGTCACGGGCGCCGCCGAGGAGGAGGGCGCCTCGGCCTTGCCCTTCGAGGCCGTACTCGCGGCCGAGGCGGTCGCGAACCCCGGCGTCATCCTCTACTGCCCCGACACGTCTCGCTGCCCGCGCCTCGCGGCACCGGGCCGGGAGCACGGCGTGAGGGCGCTGGCGCTCGCGGGCGTGCCTGCGAGCGCTGGTCCCGCGCTCGGACATCTGGAGGTGTTGAGCCCCGAGCCCGATCCCTTCCGTCCCGAGAACCTAGCGATGGTGGCGCTGCTCGCCGACTACTGCGGCCGGGCGCTCGAGCGCGCGGCGCGGCTCGAGAAGCTGGTTTTCATCGACTCACTCACCTCGGCTTACAACAAGGCCTACTTCGACCTCGAGGTGCAGAGCGAGATGGCGCGCGCACAGCGCGAGCAGTCCTCGATGGCGCTCTGCATCGCCGATATCGACGACTTCAAGAAGTTCAACACTGCATACGGCTACGAGGCGGGGAACCAGGTGCTGGTGCAGGTCGCGCAGGCGCTCAAGCGCGGCGTGCGGCCGTTCGACACCGTGGCGCGCTGGGGCGGCGAGGAGTTCGCGTTGCTGCTGACCGCGCCCATTCAAGCCAACGACGTGCTCACCATCTCGGAGCGCCTGCGCGGGCTGGTCGAGCGGACCACCGTGGATCTCGAGGGGCTGGACCGGCGTTCGCATCGCGTGGGGGTGACGGTGAGCATCGGCGTCGCGCTCTTCCCCCAGCACGCCGAGGACCCGGCCGAGTTGTGGCGGGCCGCGAACCAGGCCCTGCTGCGCGCCAAGCGGCCGCCCAAGAACCAGGTGGTGTTCTTCCAGCCCCCCGCCAGCCTCCGCGTCGAGCGCGGCTGAGCGCCGAGCGCGTCTGAGGGCGCGGCACTCAGCGTTTTGTGGCGATGACCAGAAAGCGATCGGCCAGCGTCAGCGGCAGCACGCCGAGCTGGGCGCTCACCGCATTGATCATCGGGAGCAGCGGGCTCCTGCCGTAGCCGAAGTGGGCGCGGGCTTTCGCGCGGAATCCCAGGCGCTCGAGCCGTGCCACCAGTTGCCGCGGATCGAGCGGTTCCTCATTTCGCTGGCCGTCCTCGGGCCGGCGCTGGCTCATGCCCCGGCGGTACACCCAGTCGGGCGGCGCGCCGCCGCCTAAGTGGCTCCGGCAGGCCTCGAGCAACGACTCTCCGCCCAGGCCCGCGGTGCGCAGGCCGAGCTGGAACACGTCGTCGTCACCGGCCTCCGGGAAATGGCGGCGGATGATCATCCAGCGCCGGAACAGGTAGGGCAGGTTCTTCCCCGGCGCGAAGCGCCCGGCCGTGAACGGCCCGGTCTCGGACTCCTCCCAGAAATCCAGAATGTGCCGCTTCACCCGCGGGTTGGCGGCGTTGTTGCCGTCCGCGATCAGCAGCCGGCCTCCTGGCTGCAGCACGCGCGCCGCCTCGGCCAGGAACGCTTCCCAGTCGTGAAAGTGCGAGATGGCCTCGGTGCAGTACACCAGCGCAACGCTTCCTGCATCGAGCGGCGTGTGCCCGATGTCGGCGTGAGCCGCGCGAATCGGAAGCGACATCTGCTTCGCCAGCTGATCGAGGCAGCGGACGTTCTCGGGGAAATAGTCGATCGCCTCGACCCGCGAGGCCCCGAGCAGCGCGAACATCACGGAGTAGATCCCGGTGCCGCAGCCGGCGTCGAGCACCGCCTGGCCGCGCGGATCGAACCGCGCGATCCGAAGCTCGTACTCGAGCAGGCGGGTGCGTCGCGGTCCGAGCGAGGGGTCCGCCAGCGCTTCGTACTTCCTGAGGAACGACGCGGGGACCCCGGGCAGGACCGACGCGAAATCTTTCAGTCGTTGCAGCTGCGCGTGGTGGGAGGAGAAGAGGTCGGGCACACCGGCGCTCCGCAGTCTCCAGCTGGATGGAACGGCCTGCTTCTCTGGCACAGCGTGGATCGCGCTCAGGGCGAAGCGGTCAGGTCCTTGACTGACTCGGGCGGCGTGGTGTCGTTGGCCCGGGTGGTCGCCGTGACGACGTTGGAGAGTCCCGACCAGTTGCCGGCATCGTCCCGGGCGCGCAGCGCGAAAAAATAGGTGGTGCTGGGGGTGAGCCCGAGCAGCACGTAGCTCTCGCTCCGGCCGGCGCGACCGGACGGAACCGGCTGCGGCGAGACCGGGGCGGCGGAGCCGAAGTTCGAGGCGTCGATCGGCTGGTTGGACCAGCGCAGGTCGTAGGCCGACGCGGTGCCGCTCATGCCGTCGTCGCCGGGGGCGGTCCAGTTGAGCAGCGCGCTGCGGTCGAGTACCTGGCTGATCGAGAGCGACGTGACGTCGGCGGGCGGCGTGAGGTCGGGACCCGCCAGCGCGTAGCTCACCGCGCCGATGTCGGAGCCTCCGGTGCCTGCGCCGATCGCGGGCGATCCGGTCCGCAGCCGCGGATCGAAGCCGGCGAAGCTCGAGTCCTCGAATTGCGGCGAGGCGTAGATCGAGTTCGCGTCCTCACCCACCGCGGCGAACCACGAGGAGAGCGGGCCCGGCGCCGAGAATGCGGCGGAGCCGCTGTTCACGCCGTAGCGAATGCTCCGTCCAGCGGGGTAGCCGGGCAGGTAGAACAGGTTGTGGTCGCTCGTGAGGTCGTTGGTCAGGCTGCTCAGCTGCCAGTTGATGGCGCACTCGCTCCCGGGCGAGCCGGGCCGGAGGCCGTAGATCAGGTTGTTCGTGAAGCGCAGGCTGCCGCCCGGCGGCCAGGCGTCGCCGAAGGTGCCGGTCCCGCACGGGAAATCGACCACGCCCCACCACGAACGGCCGGCGAAGGTGCAGTGATCGATCAGCGTGACGCCGTCCTCGATGCTCAGCATCTGGAGCGCCTTTCCCGAGCTGTCCACCACGACGCAGTCGCGCAGCGTGTCGCGGCGCGAGCCGTTCTGGTAGAACAGCGCCACGTCGGCCCCGA
This sequence comes from uncultured bacterium, assembly GCA_964650245.1. Classification (GTDB taxonomy): domain Bacteria; phylum Eisenbacteria; class RBG-16-71-46; order RBG-16-71-46; family RBG-16-71-46; genus WS-2. Next base: position 9,644 of record CAZYQK010000033.1, read on the forward strand.
TGCAGCGCTTCTCGAGGAACAGGCCCTCGAAGTAGTTCTCGGTCGTGGTGCCCGGCCAGCTCCCCGCGGACGACGGGGCGAAGCGCACGTTGTAGCCCGAGAGCAGGATGGTGTCGCGGTAGACCCGGTTGAACATGGTCGAGTCCCGCCAGCGGAACAGGTGGTTCGCGTCGTGAAGGCTCAGGACGGTCCACCGGTTGTCCCGGAACTGGCACCACTTCATGTAGAACGCGATGAACGGATCGGTCTCGGCCACGATGTTGGGCGACATCGTGATGCTGACCTGGTTGCTGTCGATCACGCAGCGCTGGGCGCCCTTGATCATCACGACGTGGTTGCCGGTGGTCTGCGCGCGTCCCAGGCTCATGGTGCAGCGCCGAATCGTGTCGCGCTCGGGGATGGTGTACGCGGCGACCGGCACCGACGGCACCGCGATGCTCAGGAAACCATTGCCGCCGGTCACGTCGACGCGATAGGCCATGCAGTCCTTGGCCTGGTTCATGCCGAAGTTGCCGTCGACCCGGCACCACGCGATAGAGTCGAACTGCGCGTACTGGGTGGACGAGGTGCGATCCATCGCGAAGCTCCCGGCGACGCGCAGGCCCTTCACCGAGACGTACCGGCGGGTCAGCGTGAAGCCGGGCACCACCACGAGAGCGGGGTTCGCGAGGCTTCCGAGGTACGTGATGCGCGCGACGGCAGCGCCGTCGCGGGCGGGTGCGATCGAGCCTGCGTATGTGCCGGGCGCGAGCCGCACCACGTCTCCGGGCTGCACCGCGCTGTTGGCGGTGGAGAGAGCGCACGGGCTGCCCGGCGTGCAGGCGACGCCCGTGCCGGTCGGGCTCACGTCGAGCGTGGCCGCGGCGGCCAGCCCGGGAGCGGCCGCCAGCCCGAGCGCGAGTGCGACTCCGGCGAGGACTACAGCTTTCAATCGATCCCCCCTGGTAACCAGACGGTGCAACCCCCGCCCCTGTCGAGCAGGTTCCGTGCCTCGAATCGCCGAGGCCGACCCGTTCCCCGCCAAACGGTTATCGCGCGCGGACCCGGCGCCGAAGCCCACCTGCCGGATTCGGCAAGCAACGCCGGGCATGTTGCATGAACGCATCGAACCGCGGACCGGCAACCACGCCGCGGCGGATCGAGCGGCCGGGCGCTGCGGCGACCGCTCGCCGGCGGGGCCGAAGCGGGCATCCTAGCCTGCTTCGGCCGGCGCGTCACGCGTGGCATTGAGCTGTAAACGCGAGCGGGCGCATCGTGAGGCGCGCCCGCGGCACGGCACCGGCCGCGCGGATCAGGCCGCGTCGTCGAGGTAAGGCAGCAGCAACGGGACCACGCGACGCGCGAGCGGCGGAAACTCCATGACGAACTGGATCGCCTCGCGCAGCGAGTCCCACTTGAGATCGCGATGGTCGAGCTGGCGCGCCAGATCGAGCAGCGCGGCGCGAGCGCGGGCACGATGTCCGTCGGGCACTCCCATCCTGTCCACCTCGACGGCGAGCGCCGAGATCGCGACCGCCGTGGCCGAGCCGACCGGTGCGCGCGCCGGCGCCGGCTCGGCCGCCGCGGCGGGCTCGCGCCGCACCGGGCGCGGGCGCGAGGTCAGCACCGGCGAAGTGCGCAGGAACTCGTCGGTCGCGCGCTCCGAGGCCTCGAGCTCCTCGGAATCGAGCGCAGGGTCCGGCTCGTCGGACCCGGGCCGTGGAGTGTCGTCGGCCTTCGATTTCTTCGGCGGCGGGTTGGAGCGCGGCCCAGCCTGCTCGTCGCTGCCGGACGGCACCTCACGCTCCGCGGCCCGCCCGGGCGCTTCCGCGAACGGCTCGGGCGGCACCAGGAATTCGGGCAGTGCGATTTCGGCGGGAGGCAGCGCGTCGCGCTGGCGTGGAGCACGGGGCGCCGGAGCCTCGCGCGGCGCCGGAGCCTCGCGAGGCGGCGCAGCGCCGGCCGGCGGATCCGAGAAGCCGAGCATGTCCTTGAGCCGTTGCTTGCCGCCGTATTTCTTCGAGGGCTTGCCGGACTTCTGGCTGACCCGCCCGGAGTGGTCGCCCACCGGCTTCGGCCCAGCGGCAGTGGGCCGCCGGGCGGCGCCCGCGGTGTCGTTCGAAGCTGCCTCGGGAAGCGAGATCCGCTCGGGCTCCGCCACGGCTTGCTCGCTGGCGGGCTTCTCCGCGCCGGGTGCTACCGGCGGCAGCTCGACGCTCGGGAAATCGTCCCCGGTCACCTCGGGCTCGGGACTCACCGGGCCCGCGGTCTCGCTCGCGTCCGGCGCCCCCGACTCGGCAAGCTGCTCGAGCAGCGACTTGAGATAGGTCGAGGCCTCGGCGCAGCCGCGCTCGAAATGCTCGCGCAGATCATGTTCGCTGGGCCTGCCCATCGGAGCTGAGAACGGAATGCGGCGGAAGCGCTCGGACCTCGCGCCGTCGCCCGGCCAGATCCGCTGGATCACGGTGAGCGTGGCCTGCCGCCACTGCTTGAAGGTGGACGAGCGCGTGCCGGCGTTGTAGAGGCCACCGAGCTCCTCGAGCTGGCGCTCGAGCCATTCGCGCGCGTGCTGGACCACCGCCGGATCTCTCACGTCCGCCGCCCTGCGCGGCTCGCCGGCGCGAGATCGCGCGGCGGACGGGTGGTCCGTTCCCGGCGAGCGCTACCAGTCGGAGAAGCGTTCCTCTTTCCACGGATCGGCTTCGTTGTGGTAGCCGTTCCGCTCCCAGAAGCCGGGACGATCCTCGGCCAGCAGTTCGATCCCGCGTACCCACTTGGCGCTCTTCCAGAAATAGCGCCGCGGGACCACGAGCCGAAGCGGCCATCCGTGGTCGGGGGTGAGATCCACCCCGTCGTGCTTGTCGGCCAGCAGAACGTCATCGTGCATCAGCTCCGCGAGCGGCAGGTTCGACGTGAACCCCTGCTCGGCGTGGACCACCGCGAAGCGGGCCTCGGGCAGCACTCCCGCGCGCTCCAACACTTCGCGCACGCGCACGCCTTCCCAGAGGTTGTCGAAACGGCTCCAGCGCGTCACGCAGTGGATGTCGCTCCGAGCCCGCAGCCGCGGCAGGTCCCGAAACTCATCCCAGGTCCAGCGTGCCGGCATGCCCACCAGCCCGAACACCCTGAAGTCCCAGCGCGCGAGATCGATGCGCGGGACCGACCCGTAGTGGAGAACGGGCCACTTGTCGGTCACGATCTGACCCGGGGGGAGCCTCGGCTCCTGCCGCGGACTGTCGTGGATATCGGCCGGATCGGTCCTGGAGTTCATGGCGGATTTGGCCTCGCAAGGGCCGGCCGCGGGGCAGGCCGGTCGTGAGACGCGCGGATCGGGGCCGCCCGGGGGAAGCGGCGGGCTGGGAGATTATCAGATTGCGGACCGGCTACGGCCCGGCCCGCGTGACCTGAGAGCGCCCCGCCCGGATTGGCGCGGGGCGCCTTTGACCGCGGCGCGGCAGATGCAGCCCGTGCCGCGGTGCTGCCCCGGATCCATCCGGGACCCTCAGAAGTCGGTGGAGATCGAGCCGACCACCGAGACGCCGGGCTCTTCGAGCGAGCCGAGCGGTTGGCGATAGGGGGTGTCGGTCAGGTTGCGCACTCCGAGCAGCAGGCGCTGGCCTCCGAGGCGAGCGCCGGCAAACAGGTCCCCGACCAGCCATTCGTTCTTGAACGTGGAGAGTTGGCCCACCCCCGGGATGGGGGGCGGCAGGCGGTTGGTTCTCCACGACCAGCGCGCCGCGCTCTCGACCCAGAACCGGTCGGCGCGATCGCGCCAGCGCAGCGCGGCGCTGCCGCGATAGGGCGGCACCAGCTCGAGCGGGACCCGGTCTGCGTCCTGGTTGTAGATCTGCTTGATCGCCGCGCGGCTGGTGATGGCGCCCACCGTGCCCGACATCGCGCTGCGCGCGCTCCACCGGGGGTGGAACCGCCACTCGCCCTCCAGCTCGCCGCCCCAGGTGGTGGCGGTCGCGATGTTGGTGTAGCGGTAGGTGCCGGGTGCGACCGGCAGCGCGCTGATCAGGTCGTCGAACGTGGTATAGAACGCGTTGCCCGCGACCGCGAACGCGCCCGGTCCCCAGCGCAGGCCAAAGTCGTAGGACACGCTCTGCTCGGGCTTCAGGTTCGGATCCCCGAGAACCAGGCCCACCGAACCGGGCCCATTGAAGAACAGATCCTGTGCGTTGGGCTCTCGATATCCGTTGGCAACGTTGGCCGTCACGTGCAGGTCCGAAACTGGCGTGTAGACCAGTCCCAGCGAGCCGCTGACCGCGTCGTCGTCCACCGCCCTGGGCTGGAAGTAGACCGCGGGGCTGGGACCGGCAGCCGGAGTGTTGAGGCCGTATTCGGTGCGGTAGCGGTAGCGGGTGTAGCGCCCGCCGGCGGAGAGCGTCCAGCGTGGGTGCAGGTACCACTCGCTCTGGGTGTAGCCGCCGTAGTTGTCGAAGCGGCCGTCCGGGACCGAGGCCGACAGCCGCAACCGGGTCACGCCCGCGGAGTCGGACCCGCCGATCGAGGTGAAGTGGAAGGTGCGGAAGCGGACGTTGTCCCCGTCGGTGCGATCGCGTGCCGCATCCAGCCCGGCGGTGAAGCGCACGCGCCGGCTCTGGATCGAAGTCAGCTGCAGCTGGCCGCCCCAGGTCCGAAGGTCGAAGTAGCGGTCCTGGCGCTGCTCCAGGCTCTGCGCCGCGCCGGGCACCGGGTTGAAGACCGGATTGAGATCGGCCAGATATGGATCGGCGTAGATCTGCGAGCGCGCCACCCGGTGTTCGGAGAAGAAGCTGCGGTGCTCGCGCTGCCAGTAGACTTTCGCGCGCGTGCCCGCCAGCCACGAGCCGCGGTAGCCGTGGTCAAAGGTCAGGTGCGCCAGGTCCCGCTCGTAGAACGGGAACGAGAAGGCGTCAATCTCGCCCGGCAGGCGCCGGTCCAGCCCCGGGATGCCGATGCCGCGCCCCCGGTAGACCTGATAGCCGCTCTTGAGAAAAGTCTGCCCGGTCAAGTCGTAGCGCAGGTTGGCGAGCGCGTTGTAGTCGTCGAACTGCGAGTTGGCCACCCGGCCGATGGGTGAGTCGAAGTTCTCGGCCTTGCGCACCCCGCTCGAGAGGAACCCCGAGAGCCGCCCCAGCCGCGGCACCAGCTCCAGATAGCCGGTGCGCTGCCGGTCCACTGAGCTGCCGCCCGCCGTGGCCGAGCCGGAGAGGCTCTGGCCGCCCGTCGCGATCGGCGCCTCGCGCGTGATGATGTTGATCACCCCGCCCAGCGCGTCCGACCCGTAGGCCACCGACGACGGCCCGCGCACCACCTCGATCCGCTCCACCTGCGCCGGGTCCACCAGCGAGGGATGCGGTCCGTTGCCGCGCGCGCTGTTCATCGGGCTGCCGTCCATCAGCACCAGCACGCGCTGCCCCGCCATCCCGCGCAGCACCGGGCGCTGCTCCCACGGGCTGTCCTTGCTGTTGTCCACCCCGGGCAGCACCGACAGAACGTCGCCCAGCGCGGTCGGCGCCGCCTCGCGAAGCTGCAGCCGTGTCACGAACGACAGCGCCTGCGGCGACTCGTAGTAGGCGCGCGGATAGCGCGAGCCGGTCACCACCAGCTCGCGCAGGAACAGCACCGGCCGCGTGGTGTCGGGCCCCGCCGTCGCGGCCGCGGCACCGGCCGGCATCGGCGCCAGCACCGCGCACAGCAGCAGCGACGCACCCAGCCCCACGCGACGTGCGCGGAGCGTCGTTGAATCGGATCGCATGACTTTCTCCTCCCCTGCCGGGCTCACCCGCCGGGCCCTGAGCGGCGGGCGGCGGCGGACGAGCGCGACGTCGATGGTGGCGATGATGTCGGGATGTTCGGAATCGCCCGGATGAGGTACCCGGAAGCGGTCGCACGTGATTGCGGCAAGCAACACCCTCCACACCCTCCCCGCGAGTGGACGCGTGCATCCACCCGTCGACTTCAAGATAGGTATGGAGGCGAGCCGCGGGTATTGGGAAAAGTTGGGAGGGCGGATACGGAGAACTACGGAGGGCCGACCAGCCCCTCATGGATGGCCAAGCGGATGAGCTGGGCCACGGAGCGCAGCCCGAGCTTGCGCATGAGGTTCGCGCGGTGGGTCTCGACGGTGCGCGCGCTGATCTCGAGCCGCGCCGCGATCTCCTTGGTCGAGAGCCCCTCGGCGATCCGGCGCAGCACCTCGCGCTCGCGCTCGGTCAGGCCGGCGAGCGGACTCTCGAGCGAAGGCCTGCCGCGCAGCAGCTCGGTCAGCTCGCGTTGCACCCGGGGGCTGTAGTAGGCGCGCCCGGCACGCACGGCATCGATGCCCGCCACCAGATCCTGCACCGCGGAGTCCTTGAGCAGGTAGCCGTCGGCCCCCTCGCGCACCGCGCGCGCCACGTACTCCGTGTCGGCGTGCATGCTGAGCACCAGCACCTTGATCGCAGGCACGATGCCGCGCGCGCGCTTGAGGGTTTCGAAGCCGTCGAGCCCCGGCATGCTGAGGTCGAGCACCAGCACGTCGGCCGGCGTCCGCGCCAGCGCCTCGAGCGCGGCCGCCCCGTCCGCCACCTCGCCCACCACGGTGATGCCGGGATGCGCCTCGAGAATGCGGCGCACGCCGGCCCGCACCAGGGTGTGGTCGTCGGCGAGCAGCACCCGGATCGGGGTGGGCCGGCTCACGCCACCGCCTCGCGCGGAATGATCGCCTCGACACGCACGCCCGCACCGGGTGCGTCCCCGACGGTGAGCGATCCGCCCAGCGTGCTCACGCGTTCGCGCATGCCCAGCAGGCCGAGGTGCGGCGTGATCCCGCCGGGCACGCCCTGGCCGTCGTCCTCGACCAGCACCCGCACGCGCCCGGGCTCGAGACTCAGCCCCACGCGCACGCGCGCCGCGCGCGCGTGCCGGGCGACGTTGGTGAGCGCTTCCTGCACGACGCGGTAGATCGCGACCTGGGCGTCGGGCGGCAGCTCGGGCATGGAGTCCGGGCACTCGAGGTCGGCCGCGATGCGCGTGCGCCGCGCGAAGTCCTCGGCGAGCGCGCGCAGCGCCGGCAACAGGCCCAGATCATCGAGCACGGTCGGGCGCAGCAGGTTGCTGATGTCGCGCACCTGCGCGAGCGCCCGACCCACCATTTCGCTCGCCTCGCTCCGGCCTTCGAGGTCGAGCTCGATCTTGACCGCGGTCAGGATCTGCCCGGCCTCGTCGTGGAGCTCGCGCGCGATGCGGCGCCGCTCGTCCTCCTGGCTGCGGAGCAGGAGATGCGTGAGCTGCTCGAGCTCGGCGCTGCGTGCCTCGAGCGCGCGGCGCCCCTCGCTCAGCACCAGGAACATCGTGCCGAGCGCGACCACGGCGATGAACAGCACGTCGGCGAACACGCCGTAGAGCACACCGCTCCCGAGTGGACGCAGCAGCGGGTAGTCCAGATGATGGAGTCCCCACAGCGTGAAGGTCACGGCCAGCAGGGTCGCGCCGCCCGAGCGCGCGACGCGCCGGTGCCGCCAGAACACCACCCCGGTCCAGAGCGTCACGCCCGAGAGCATCACCACCGAGGTCACGCCGGCGGCGACCATGCTGTGGATGCCGAAGATCGCGATTGCCGCCCACGCCGCCGAGGCGGCGCCCAGCCCGGCGTAGAGCCAGCGCCACCTCAGGCCGCGCGAGAACTGGAGCGCGGCGAGCAGGAGCAGCAGCGAGCTCATCCAGGTCGCGGTCTCGTGAGCGAAGAGCCAGAGCTCGCGCCGCGACACGATGAACACCGCGATGCAGACGAGGCGAACCGCGTAGAGCGCCCACGCGCTGGCCCAGGTCGCGAAGTACGGCCGGCGCTGGCGGGCCCAGAGCGCGACGTAGACCAGCGCCTGCAGCAGGGTGAAGAAGGCCTGGAAGCCGAGCGCCGCGAGCTCGACCGTCTGGCGGTCCATGGGGTGAATCTACCGCAGGGCGAGGGGCGCGGCCGGCGTGCCCAGCGCGCGCTCGCACATCCGTCCGCCTTCTCGCCAGCGCACGACCCGCTCCGGCGACGGCGCGCGCGAATGACGCGCGATGAGCCCGATCGCGAGCGCGAGACTCTCCTCGCCGCGCGGCCCGCAGACCAGCGCGCTCGGACCGGCGAAGTCCGCGGGCTCGACCAGCCAGCGCTGGGCGGATTCGAACCCGGCGAGCCGCCGGTTCTCCTCGCGGTCGCGCCCGAGCACGATCTTGAGCCCGGACCCGACGCGAACGTGGCGGCCGAGCCTGAGCAGCGCCACGTCGTCGAGCGAGCTTTTCTCGTCGGCATCGTGGGCGAACAGATCCCGCAGGCGCGAGGAGAAATTCGGGTCGGTGAGAAGGCAGCCCCCGCCCGGCGAGGTGTAGTGCTTGAGCCCAAGGCGCGCGGCCAGCGCGAGCTGCTCGACGCGCGAGCGTCCCGAGATCGCGAGCAGCTTCGAGCGGTCGACCCAGCCGCGCCGCTCGGGCTCGGTCTCGGGCAGGAGCCGCGCCGAGAGCGGGCGCAGGATCCAGCCCTCGACCCCCGAGCGCCGCTCGATCAGGTCCAGCGCGTCGCGGCGCTGGGACATCGGGCGCTGGCCCAGTACCTCTCCCGTGAACAGGAAGCTCGCCCCGAACTCCTCGAGATACGGCCGGCCCAGCTCGAACATGAAAATCCGGCAATCCACGCACGGGTTCATGTTGCGGCCGTAGCCCCAGCGCGGATGGCGCAGCAGTCTCAGATATTCCTCTCCCTTGGGCCGCGTCACGAGCCGGATTCCGAGGTCGCGCGCCACCTCGCGGACGTCGCTGCGGCATGCGGTCGGGGATTCGAGATGCAGCCCGATCACTTCGATCCCCTGATCGAGCATGAGTCTCGCCGCGAGCGCAGAGTCCAGCCCGCCGGACAGCATGCCGAGCGCACGAATCGAGTTCATGGGAGGAGGAGCTTTCGCGAAGTGGAGGACCGCGTGCCGAAAGCGAGCGAGCCGGGCCACGGTATGAAGCACGCGAGGCAGAGTCAAGCGCGGCCGCCACGCCGGTTGCCCCCGGCGCGCCGCGCGGCTAGATTCCGGCCCTCGCGACCACCCGTCCCGTCTCCGTCACCTGCCGCGGCGCGCTCGCGCAGCGCCGCTCGAGAGCGTCATGCCCATCCCCGCCTTCAGCATCTTCTCGGCCGTGAGCGAGCTGTTCGTTACCGCCGGGGTGGTCTTCGTCATCCGCCGCAACTGGACCCGCCGTGCCTTCCCCTTCGGCGTGTTTCTCGTCGTCGCGCTGTTCGAGGCGTTCGTGAACGTCTTCTACATGGCGACCAAGAGCGCTCAGGCGGCGAGCGGAGCGTCCGCGGTCGCGCCCAACATGAAGATCTTCTTCGCCGCGCACGGCATGCTGTCGCTGCTCGCCTACCTGGTGTTCGTGACGCTCGGGGTGCTGGCGTACCAGGAGCAGCGCGAGGGCCGCTTCTTCTTCCGCGACCGCCCCGCGCTCACCTGGTCGTTCGTGGTGGTCTGGGCGATCAGCGTGCTGTCGGGCGAGGCGATCTTCGCCGCGCGCTACCTATTCTGATCCCCGGAATGCCCGGTGGCGCCACGCTCGAGCCGCTGCGCGCGAGACGTCTGCGCGCGCCGCTGCTGCTCGCGGTGTGGCTGCTGCTCGCGATCGAGGCGATCGGCGGACTGGTCATCTTCGTCGTGCGGCTCGCCGCCGGCACGACTCCCGGCGAGACGCTGCACGTGGTCGCGGGGCTGGCTCTCACCGCGGCCTACGTCGCCTACCAGTGGCGGCACTGGCTGCGGGTGCGGCCTCTGACGCCGCGCCTCGACCACGCGCTCGGCTTCCTGGCCGCCGGCTGCATGGGGCTCACCCTGCTGACGGGCCTTGCCCTCGGGCTTCAGTGGCTGCGCGATCGGGTGCTGGCGCCAACCGGCGCCCCGGTCGCCTACGCGCCCGCGCTCTCGGCGGTCCACAACATCGGGAGTATGCTGGTGCTCACCTTCGCCGGCGCGCATCTCGCAGCGGTGCTGATGCGGGACCGCCGGCTCCCACGCTGAGGGACTTCTCGATGGACGCCTCCACCCTGGTCACCGCCGAACACTTCCGCTACATCGCCGCCCACACGGCGCCCGAGGACGAGTTCCTGAAGCAGCTCAAGCAGGCCGCGACGGCGGAGGGCATACCTTCGATCTGGATCGCGCCCGAGCAGGCGAGCTTCATGCAAATCCTGCTGCGCGCGGCGGGCGCGCGCGAGGTGGTCGAGGTGGGCACGCTCGCCGGCTATTCCGCGATCGCGATGGCACGCGCGCTCCCGCTCGAAGGGCGCGTGCGTACCATCGAGCTCGAATCGAAGCACGCGGACTTCGCGAGGCGCTGGGTGGCGCGCTCGGACGTGGCATCGAAGGTCGAGGTCATCCAGGGCGCGGGCATGGAGGTGTTGCCGGCGTTCGAGGCGAACTCGGCCGATGCCGCCTTCCTCGACGCCGACAAGACGAGCTACGCGCTCTATCTCGCCGAGTGCCTGCGCATCGTTCGGCGCGGCGGGCTCATCATGGTGGACAACGCGTTCGCCTTCGGCGAGCTGTTCGACCCGAACGCCACCGACCGCGAAGTCCCGGCGGTGCGCGCCTTCAACGAGGTGATGGCGGGCTCGACGGAGCTCCAGAGCGTGATCGTGCCGCTCGGGGACGGGCTCTGGGTGGGCGTCAAGCGCTGAGCGAGGTGGGTGGTCACGCGCCGGTCCAGCGGAGGCCCCGCGCTCATCACCCCGAGAGCCTCGCGCGCATCGCTTCGACCACCGCGCGCGGCGATGGGAGCACACCGAGCCAACCGAGCGGTCCCCCGCCCATGAGCCGCTCCCCGTCCACCAGCACGGTGAACTCGCCATAGTTTCCCGCGATCTGTTTCGTTTCGAGACCCAGCTGCTTCCGGATTCGCGCCGCCACACGGACGGCGTGCAGACCGGAGACTCAGTAGTGGCACGAGCGAATCGCGATTCGATCCGTCAACTCCGTCTCCTTTCGTTCATGCCGCGGGATCCGGCGATCAGAGCCGGGCGCCGATGATCGCCGCGGACCACGAGATGGCGACCTGCCGATCAGGAGCCAGCCCGCCCACGGCGCCGCCGGTGCGCACCACCCCGAGCCACCGCGCGGCGCGAAGAGCGACACGACGATGAAGCACCAGGGGTACATCCAAAGCCCCGACCTCACGTCTTTCATCCACAGCACGGGGTCGGCGATCAGCACCGTGCTGAAGAGCACGCCCCCCGCGAGCACCACCACCGCGCCGAAATGGCCCCAGCGCGGATAGGGCGTCCACCGCGCGAGGATCAGCGCCACGACCAGCGTGCCTGCGGCGGTCGTGGCGGCGCACGCCAGCACCGCCGCGTAGCTCGACGGCTGGCGCGTCCCGACCCAGGAGGTCAGCAGCACGGTGACGAGAAACGTCCCGGTGGCGAGCCAGAAATCCCTCCACTTCGAACGGTCCATCCAGATCGCGTCCTTCATGACGTCTCCCGCTCTGGGCTCGACCGCGCGGCATGCGGCGCGGCTTCACTCCGGCTCGAACAGCTCTTCGATCGGCTTCCGGAACAGTCGCGCGATCCGGAACGCGAGCGGCAGACTGGGATCGTACTTGCCGGTCTCGATCGCGTTCACCGTCTGCCTCGAAACCCCGAGGCGCTCGGCCAGCTCGCCCTGCGACCAGTCACGCCCGGCGCGCAGCGTGCGCACCTGGTTCTTCATCGGTACCGCCGGCCCGCGACCACCAGCCCCACAGCCCAGAGCCCCACCATGATCGGCCACACCCACTGGCCCCAGCGAATCTGAGGAAGCCCCGCCTTGTCGAGGAACCCCGACGCGGTCACGAGGGCTCCGGTCACGGCGAACGCCAGCGCGAGCGCCTCGTGGTGAATACGCTGCTGGAGCTCGTCGAGGCGGCGAATGACGAGCACCGATCCGACCATCACGCCGCCCATCGCGATGCCCTGGAACACCGCGAGCGCGATTCGCGCGGGCGAGCCGCGCTCGAGCCCGCGGGCGAAGTAGGCGGCGGCCAGCGTCAGCACCGCGGCAGCCAGGGCCATTGCCAGGAAGCGCGGGTTGTAGCACCTGAACAGCTTGCGGTCGTACATGCCAGACCTCCGAAGGGGAACGTCGAACGCTCGGAGGCACAGTAAAGGGTGCTTGACAGCATGTCAAGCACCCTTTACAGGAGGGTGATTCGGGGGCCGCCGTCAGGCAGCGGCGGAACGCCTCAGCCCCGGAGGAAGCGCTCGAGCCAGGCGTGGACTTCGCGGTACCAGAGCAGCGAATTCTTCGGCTTCAGCACCCAGTGGTTCTCGTCCGGGAAATAGACCAGCCGGGCCGGCACGCCCTTGGCCTTGAGCACGCCGTAGCACTCGAGGCCCTGCGCCACCGGCACCCGGTAGTCGCGCTCGCCGTGGATCACCAGCATCGGGGTCTTGAAGCCCATTGCGAAGCGCGACGGGTTCCAGCGGTCGATCGCCTCGATCCCGTCCCACGGCTCGCCGCCGAACGACTGCGCGCGGCCCTGGGTCACGTCGCTCGCGTACTGCGAGAGCGTGTCGTAGACGCCGGCGTGGTTGACGATGCACTTGAAGCGGTCGGTGTGGGCCTCGATCCACGACGCCATGTAGCCGCCGTAGGAGCCGCCGGTCGCCGCCATCCGGTCCTCGTCCACCAGGCCGCTCGCGACCAGCAGATCGGTGGCGCGCATCACGTCCTGGAAGGGACGGTCACCCCATGCGCCCTGGATGCGCTGGGCGAAGTCCTGGCCCCACGAGGTCGAGCCCTGGAAATTCACCATCGCCGCCACGTAGCCGGGCGCGGCGAAGAGCTGCGCGTTCCAGCGCGGGTGGAACTGGTCTCCGGAGGTGCCGTGCGGGCCGCCGTGGATGACGTGCACCAGCGGGTATTTCTTGCCGGGGGTCCAGCCGGGGGGCAGCACCACGAACATCTGGATGGTCTCGCCATACGCTCCCTCGAACTGCATCTCGCGCACCTCGCCCAGCCCGAATCGCGTCGTCGCGGACGCGGTGAAGGCCGAGAGCCGGCGCGGCTCCGCAGCACCGGGCGGAAGCGCGTGCACCTCGGCCGGCTCCGCCAGCGTCTGGAGCGCGAATGCGACGCCCCCATCGCGCAGCGGCGCCGCGCCCTGCACCGTGCCGCGCGCGGTGAGCGGCCGCGGCTCGGCGGCTCCGGGCTTGAGCGCGAACAGGTCCACGCGCGCCGAGCGCTCGGCTGCGATCACGAGCGCGCCGTCCGCCGCGAATTCCCAGCGCGCGGGCGAGAGCGTCCAGTTCTCGAGCAGCGGCGCGTGCGCCTTCGCCGCGCGGTCGTAGCGCATCAGCCGCACGCGGTCGGCGTAGAAGAACGGATCGCGCTGCATCCCGTAGACGATCGCCCGGCCGTCGGGGCTATAGCGCGGCCGGTGGTCGTCGGCGGGGTGGTCGGGCGTGAGGCAGGTGATCGGTCCCCCCGCCACCGGCACCGTGTAGATGGCGGAGCGCACCAGCGACTTCTCCTCGATGAAGATGAAGCCCGCGAACGCGATTTCGCGGCCGTCGGGCGCGATGTCGTACTGGCCGGCCGGCTCCATCCAGTCGAACCACAGCGTCGAGTCCGGTGTCAGATCGCGGAGCGCGCCGCTGCTCGCGTCGGCGAGGAAGAGATGCGGCACCTCGCCGGTGGTGAGCCAGGTGTCCCAGTAGCGGTAGAAGCGGTCCTCGGTCACGTGTGCCTTGACCGGGTCCTTGTCGCGCCGCTCGATCTCCGCGGCGGTCGCCTCGGGCGTGAGATGCCCCTTGACCAGCATGGCTCCGAACACGATCCCCGAGCCGTCCGGCAGCCACTTCGGGTCGAACACCCCGAGCGGCAGGTCGGTGACCTTCTGCGGCTCGCCGCCGTCGAGCGGCATGACGTAGAGCTGGCTCTTCCCCTTCTCGCCCTTGCGGGTGAAGGCGAGCCGGCGGCTGTCGGGCGAGAATGCGGGCGCCGCGCTGGAGTGCTCGGGTGCTGTGAGGGCGCGCGGCTCGCCGCCGGCGACCGGCAGCAGCCAGAGGCGGCTCCGCCCCTCGTTCTTCTCCATGTCGCAGGTGGTGACCGGCACCGCGAGCGTCCTGCCGTCGGGCGAGGCGACCGGAGCGCCCACTCGCGGTATGACCCACAGGTCCTCGGCGGTGAACGGGCGCGGGCCTTTCCGCGCGGGATAGAGCACGGTGGACGGGGTCGTCATCACGGACATGGGGGACCTCCAGGAAGGCGCGGCGGGCGGAACGAGCGCGCAGTCTAGCAGGGGGTCGCGGGAGCGGGAAAGGCGGATGGCGCGCGTCAGGACGACTCGGGCGGGCCGCGTTTGGCGATGCTTACCTCCGACGGCGGCGCGCGGCACGATCTCGCGTCCTGCCCGGAGCGCGGCTCGAAGCGCTCGGGCCTCGCTCGCGCCGCGCCGCCACGCCCCTTCAGCGTTTGCGCTATGCTGCCGCCTGAGATTCCTCGACATCGGCCACTGGAGATCCCGACCTTCATGAGCATCGATACCCGCAAGGAACCCGCCCCGACCGAAGACCTCGAACCCGGCAGCTTCCGCCCCGGCATGCTGGAGGGCTTCAAGCGCCAGCTCCCGGACGCCGACCCGCAGGAAACCCAGGAGTGGATCGGAGCGCTCGACGACGTGGTGCGCGTCGCGGGCCCCGAGCGCGCCGACTTCCTGCTGCGCAAGGTGCTGAAGCGCGCGCGCCAACTCCGAATCGGGCTCCCCGGACTGGTCCAGTCGCGCTACATCAATACCATCTCGCCCGAGCAGGAGCCGCCGTTCCCGGGGGACGAGCAGATGGAGCTCCGGATCCGGCGCATCATCCGCTGGAACGCGGCGGTCATGGTGCTGCGCGCGAACCACCTGTTCCCCGGGATCGGCGGCCACCTCTCGACCTACGCCTCGAGCGCATCGCTCTACGAGGTGGGCTTCAACCACTTCTTCCGCGGCAAGGACGAGTCGCCCGGCGACCAGGTCTTCTTCCAGGGCCACGCCGCCCCCGGCT
>CAZYQK010000034.1:0-24404 GCA_964650245.1 uncultured bacterium
ACCCCCTCCATGATCTTCTGCCGGGCCTGCTCGCTGAAGAGCAACTGCTTGGCTGCCATGTTGCCTCCTTAGAATTCGGGATCAGGCCCCGTGCGCGTTGGCGACGCGCGTCCGGGGCGCGGTTTGGTTTACTTCCCGGCGAGCACGCCCAGCACGTCGTCCTCACGCAGGATGACGTACTCGGTGCCGTCGATCCTCACTTCGGAACCGCTGTACTTGCCGATCAGGACGCGGTCGCCCTTCTTCACTTCCATCGCGATGCGCTTGCCCTCGTCGGTCATGCGACCCGGGCCGACGGCGACCACCTCGCCCTCCTGCGGCTTTTCCTTCGCGGTGTCGGGGATGATGATTCCGCCGCGCACCGTCTCCTTCTCATCGATTCGACGAACCAGAATGCGGTCGGCGAGAGGGCGGACGTTCTGCATTGTTCTCCTCCTGTGGGTAGCAGCCTCTATGGGCCGCTCGAGTTTGGAATGAACCAGCGAGGGAACGCTCGGCTGAGGGTGGAGCGCCCGTGACGCTACTTACTCGCGGGGCGGACCATATGACAGACTCCAACAAATGGCAAGCCTGCGGCTCAATGTGTTGTGGCGCAATTTGTTGCGGCGTCGCCGTGGTCGTCGACGCAGCTCCCGTGACATCGCCGACCGCGAGCCTCTTGCCCAAATGACACGCGATGTCTGGCGCTCGCCGACGAGCATCGCCAGCCCGCGGCGAGCTGCGTTCGGAGCTCCGGGCGGAGGAGAACGAATCGGAGAAGGTGACCGCGCGCGGCGGTCAGGGCGTTGTTTCGAACAGCGCCTGGCGAGGAGCGCCGTCGAGGAATCCGGTGCTCACCGAGGCGACCACGGTCACGCGCTGGCGCGGCGCCGGAACCCGCGACCGGGTGAACACCACGATCGTGTCGCGCCCCTGGATGAGACCGAAGGCGTAGCCGCCGCCCACTCTGAACACCTCGCCCACCCGGCCCTTCACCCGCACGGTGAGGCCGTCGAAGCGCTCGGGATGGTGACGGAGGGTGGAGAGGCTGACGCCCGGCTCTCCCCGCGGCCAGCAGATCCACGCGGCGACCAGCACCAGCAGTGCCAGGCAGATGACGATCTGCATGCCGCGGCTCGCGCGCAGGTGGTCCAGCGCCACCATCCACCCGGGCTCGTGTAGCGGCGCGAGGGCGCGCACTTCGGTCGCCGCGGCCGGGGTCTCGGGACCGTCGCCGGGAAACCCCGCGTCGGCGAATTCGGACCGTCCCGGATCGGCCAGCGGCTCGTCCTCGGCGCCGAGCCCGCGCGCAGGCTCGGGTGAAGGCGGCGGCGCTTCGAGCCTGGGCCGCGGGACGCTGCTCGCGGCCGCGGACCATGCCACGGGGCGAGCGGGAACGATCGGCACAGCTGCGGACGGAGCGTGCTGCTCCGGTTTCGGCAGCGGCCGCCCCGCAGGCGAAGGGGAGCGCATCCAGGTGCCCGCGGCTGGATCGGTCTGGCCGGGCTTGATGAGCCGCAATGGAGATTCGGGCCGCTCACCGCTCTCGAGCTGCGGCCGCTCGGACGTCGCCCCTTCGCGCGCCCCGACCAGCCAGTCGGGGCGCACGGCGTCGGACCCCGGCGGTCGTGCGCCCTCGCGCGGCGGGTCGTCGTCGGCGGTTCGGTCCTGGGATTCGGGAAGGCTCATCGGGTCACTCCGGGGAGACGTGGCTGCGCCGGCTGTTCGAGGTTATCGGCGGAAGGCCGCCGCGCGTTTAGCGCCGAACTGGTCGCGCCACCCTGGCGCGGCGCCCGGGCCGCGCGCAGGGTTCCGCACCTCAGTGAATCGCGTACTGCTTGATCTTGCGGTAGAGCGTGCGCAGCCCGATTCCGAGCATGGCGGCGGCGCGCGGCTTGTCGTGGCCGGTGTGCTGCAGCGTGGCGGCGATCAACTGGCGCTCGGCCTCCTCCACCCTCATCCCCACCGCGAGCCCGAGCCGCGGGCTCCCGGTCTCGACATCGCGCAGCCGGTCCGGCAGATCCGACAGATCGAGCGGGCGGCGGCCGCTGGCGAACACCACCATGCCCTCGATCGCGTTCTTGAGCTCGCCCACATTTCCCGGCCACGGATAACGGGAGAGCCGTTCCAGGACGCCGCGGGTGATGCCGGTCACCCGCCGGCCGTGCTCGCGGTTGAATTCCCGAATGAAGACCTCCACCAGCAACGGCATGTCGTCGGGCCGCTCGCGCAGCGCCGGAATCCGGACTCGCACCGCGCTCAGCCGGTGGTAGAGGTCTTCGCGAAAGCGCCCGGCCCTGACCTCGGCTTCCAGTTCGTGCCGGGTGCCGGCGACGAGCCGCACGTCCGCCCGGATGGTCTCGCTCCCGCCCACGCGTTCGAAGCCGCGATCACCGATGGCCTTCAGAAGTTTCGCCTGCACCGCAGCGGAGGCCTCGGCGATCTCGTCCAGGAACAGCGTGCCCCCGTCCGCGAGCTCGTAGCAGCCAGGCCGTTCCCCGGTCGCTTCAGGGCCGGCGCCGCGCTCATCGCCGAACAGCACGCCCTCGATCGCGCCCTCCACGAGCGCGCCGAATCCGATCCGCACGAAACGCCCGGCCCGGCGCGGGCTGTTGTGGTGGATGGCCTCTGCGACCCGCCCCTTGCCGGTGCCGGCCTCGCCCTCGATCAGAACCGTCGCGCGAGTCGAGGCAACGTGGCGCAACTGGTCGGCCACGCGGGTCATGCCGCTCGAGCGCCCGGTCAGGCTCTCGAAGCCGAAGCGCTCGTCGAGCTGGCGCTCGAGCTCTGCGGCACGCGCCGCCAGCGTCTGGTGCGAGAGCCCGCGCCGGAGCACGGCGATCAACTTCTCCAGGTTGAGCGGCCGGACCTGGAAATCGAGGGCACCGAGCCGCATCGCCTCGACTGCCTGCTCGATCCCGGCGGCCTCGGTGATGACCACCGCGCAGGCCTCGGGATTGCGCTCGAGCGCCTCTCGCAGCAGCGCCATGCCGTCGATGCGCGGCGCCCGCAGCTCGGTCAGCAGGCAATCCACCCGCCTCCCGCGGAGCGATGCGAGCCCGCTCTCACCGTCCGCGTTCCCGACCACCTCGAATTCGTGCCGCTCGAGGAACGTGGTCAGCGCGCGCGTTTCGTCGCTCTCGCGATTCACGACCAGCACCCGCGGTTTCTGCTTCTGCATGTCGGAGGGCGCGCGGCGGCCGGGCGGCTCGGCCGCTAGGGCAGCGCCTGAATCACGCGCTCGATTTCCGGGATCTGGTGCGAGCAGACCGGCGAGAACGCGAGCGGGTAGGACACCAGCGCGACGTTCTTCCGGCCGCGGTGCTCCGTGAGCGTCACGAACTGCCCGCCCGGGCCCTTGAGCCTGACATCGGGGGTGAGGTGCCCTGGTTCGAGCGCCGTCACGGTCGTCATCATGGCCTCCGCGTGGGTCGCGCGGCGTGGAGCGGCCGCGCGGGGGCGCTATTGAAGCGCGGGCCGCACCGCCATGGCAAATCGCGCCGGCGGCGGGCCCGCGGGCCCGGGCCGTCCGCGCGCCCGCCCGGCGGTCAGCGCCGCGCCGTGAGGCGCATCACGTCGAGGCTCGCGGCCGCCAGCTCGGCCACGGTGCGCACGCCGCGTTCGGCCTCCCAGCGCCCCGCCAGCGCGAGAAAGAGCCGCGCGGTGGTGAGCGCGTCACCCAGCGCCCGATGGGCGGCCTCCGCCGGCAGCGAGAGCCGCGTCGCGAGCGCGCCCAGCGAGTTGCTGCCCGGACCGAACAGGCCGCGCGCGAGCCCGAGTGTGTCGATCACCGGGTTCCAGAACGGCGGCTGCGACGTCGCGCGCATGAGTACCACCAGAAACGGCAGGTCGAACGGGGCGTTGTGGAAGACGAGCGGCAGGGCACCGCACGCCGGACGCAGCGCCGCGGCGACCGCGGCTGGCTCGGGCGCGCCGGCCACCATGGCGTCGGTGATGCCGTGCACGCGGGTGGCGTCGGGCGGAATCGGGCGCCCCGGGTTCAGCAGGCTCGACCAGGTCTCGGCGATCTCGCCGCCGTCGATCACGACGCGCGCCACCTCTACCAGCTGAGCGCCGCTCGACGGGCTCATGCCGGTGGTCTCGGTGTCGATCACCATCAGCCGCTGGCCAGCGAGAAGGCTCACCTGTCCTCCGTCAAGGCCCGCCGCAGGGTCAGCGCGCGGGCGCTCCCGCCGCGCTCTTTTCGAAGTCGGACCAACTGACCCCGCGCCCGATGTGGTCCTCGCCGATGTAGCGCAGCATGAGCAGGAAGCGGTCGGCGGGCACGTAGCCCGGCACGGTCACGAGGTGCTCGCCGCCGGGCCTCAGGAAAAGCGTGCTGGGATAGACGCTCAGGCGGAAGCGCTGGGCCAGCCCGCGCGCGGTCCAGATTCGATCCGCGTAGCGCACCTCGTCGAGCGATTCGGCGTTGAGCCGGACGGTGATGAAGTGCCGGGACAGGTAGTCGCGCACGTCCTCGCGCGCGTACACGTCGCGGTCCATGCGCCGGCACCATGTGCACCAGTCGGTGTAGACGTCCACCAGGATCGGACGGGCCGTGATCGCCGCTTCGGAAATGCCCTGGTTCCACCTGAGCCAGCCCACCTGGTCCGCGCCGAGGGCCGGAGCGGCGACCGCGGCGACGAGGGCGATGACCGGAAACGGCAGGGCGCGGGCGGGCGTCATGGACGGCCCCGAAGGGAGCGGGTGATGGAAGAAGGGCGATGGGTGCGGTCGAAAACGAAGCGCGAGTCTAGCACGCGAAAGAGCGCCGCCCCAATCCGGCGGCCGTCGCTCGGCGGCCCGCCGCGGGAGCTGGGCCCTCATCCGTACACGGTGTGCCGCAGCGTCTCCCCGATCCGCCGCGGATCGAACCACACGCCGCACAGCCGCGAGCTGCCGAACTGTCCGGGGTTCACCGTCACGGTGCGGCCGATGGCGTCTCGATAGGAGGAGGAGAACCGCGGCGACTCGTGGATGTGCCCGCTCAGCACGAGCGGCGGCTGGCGGCGCTCGATGAAGCCGCGAATGGCGCGCGAGCCGACGTGGGCGCGCGCTCCGATCATGTCGCAGCGCGTATCGCGCGGCGGAGAGTGGAGCACGAACACGGTCTCGGCCGGGGGCGTGAGCGCCTCGAGCTCCACGAGCGCGTCGGCGATCGTGGGCGAGCGCCGCGCGGCGTCGAAGGCGTGAGGCACGACGCCCCCGGCGCGGCTCACCACCCCGTCGAGCCGCGCCGGCGACTCTTCGCCGCCGTCCTCCCAGCGCTCCCAGTCCTTGATCCCGAACGGCGTGATCGGAACCCAGGACAGCCCCGCGACGCGCACGCCGTCCACCTCGACCGCGCGCGCGTGGATCACCCGCCACAGCGATCCGTCGTGCCGGTCGAGCAGGTCGTGGTTCGCGGCCCAGTCGTCGTTGCCCATGAGCAGCAGCAGCTCGAGTTCGGGCGCCGCCTCGCGCAACCGCCGTGCGAACTCGACCAGGAATCCCTCGATGAAAATGCGCTGGAGCTGAACGCCGTCGGCACCGCCCGCGTGAGGACAGAGATCGCCGCCGATCAGGATCGCCCTCGGCCTGCGCGCGGCAGCCAGCGCCACGAGTTGTTCGTAGAGGGCGGTCGACCCGTGGAGGTCGGACGTGAACAGCCAATCGGACACGCGGTCCTCCCGGGTTCCGGACAGGAACGTGACATCTCGAAGCGGAAAATCTATCCGAGCCCTTCGGGCTGCGGCAAACCGTGGAGAAAGCGCTTGACCGCCGGTCGAAGGGCTCCGGATAATCGTCCGCCTGACTGACCCGCCCGGTCTTACCCACGCCCCGGAGAGGAACCCGAATGCATGGTCCGCGCCTCGCACGCACGTGCCTCGCGCTTCTGACAGTTCTGTCGTGCCCGTTTCCACCGGCCGGCGCTCATGCCAAACCGGCCCCGCGAAACCTGCTCGCGAACCCGGGATTCGAGGAACCCTTGTTGATGGCGGAGGGCGACTCCTCGGTCGCCCACCCGTGGATGCCCGCGGCCTGGGACACTTCGATCTCGGGGCTCCCGACGGTTTTCTTCGGTCGCGACTCGCTGCTGGTGCACGATGGGGTCTACGCGGTCAGCCTCGCCAACCTGAGCGTGTTGTTCCCGATGGGGAACAACTGGAACCAGACCCTGCTGGTGGGCCCCGAGATGTGGGGCAAGGACCTGGTGTTCTCGGTCTGGACCCGGAGCAACGCGCTCAGCGGTCGCGCCTACATCCTGCTCCAGGCCTATCGCGACACCATCTCCAAGATGGCGCGGACCTGGGGGGTGGAGCGTACCCAGGCCGCGCGACGGCTGAACTTCAAGGCCCTGGACGATCCGCTCCTCGACATGGGCTGGAAGCGCGAGTACTTCTCCGAGCCTGAGACGGACTGGGTGCGGCGCGAAGTGCGAGTCTACTGCCCTCCCAGCGTCAACGTGGTGTTCGTGCGCTGCGGGATCCAGGGCACCGGCCAGGTGATCCTCGACGACGCCTCGCTCACCGTCGAGAAGTCGCTGCCGGCGAAAGCGCCGGCGATTGGCGAGAACATGCTCGCGGATCCGGGCTTCGAAGCCGACTGCAGCCCCTGGGAGTTCTCGTTGCCGCCCTACCGTGGCATGCGCATCGATCAGGATTCAACCGTGTTCCGCAGCGGCCGCACGGCGGTGCGCTGCCAGAGCGGCGAGGGCGAGTTCGTGCACGCGCGCGCGGGCCCCTGCCAGACGATTTGTAACCGCGCGCTGCAGGGCAAGCGTGTTCGGCTCACCGCCTGGGTCAAGACCGACAGCCTGCGCGGCTCCGCCTACGTCAAGATCTACTGCCATACCCTGAGCGGCATGCGGGGGATCGCGCAGGGCCGGACGTACGGGGGCAACACCGACTGGACGCAGGCCGTGCAGGAGATGGACGTGCCGCCGGACACGTACGAGATCTGGGCATGGCTCGCATGGGACGCGCCGGTCAAGGGCCTGGTCTACTGGGACGACGCCCGGCTCGAGGTGATCGGCACGGCGAAGCAGCCCGGGGCGCCCCCGCGGCCTGTGCGCGCGCGCTGATCGCGCCTCGCGCGCGGGCCCGGACGAGCGCGGCGCGACGGGCGCTTGTCGCCTGCTCGTCAACGCACGGCCGGACCCGCGGCCGCCCGCGATGAATGAAGTCTTGACAGGCCCCCGGTGCGGCAAGACACTTGGTGTGCGGCTGGGCGGAAAGATCTCCTTGGCAGGGAGCTTTCTTCCCGATCCGGGGTTGCGCTCGCTGCGCGCAGCCTGCTGGTACGCGACGAAGTGCGGTCTTCACGAGCGAGGTGAGCCGCGCGGACCGCGTCCCGGCCTAGCGGAAAAGGGGCCGCGGGGTGCGTGAGTCATCCGCCCGAGGTGATAGCCCTCACACGCGCCAGTTGGGAAGGATCCCCTCCCTCCGTACTGACGGGCGATGGACGCCCGCCGTGGCCTGTCATCGTGGTGGGCCGGTCCCGCTCGGAGTCTGGCTCCGCGGCGCGGCCGGCTTTTCGCCACCCCGGCCGGGCGCGCAGCTTCGCTAGCTCCAACGCCGGCGCCGCAGGTACCACCAGGTCGCGCCCGCGGTGAGCGCCAGCAGGCCCACGGCGTACCATTCGGCGTGCGGCCAGCGATACTCCGGCAGCGCGAAATTCATCCCGTAGTAGCCGGTGACGACGGTGAGCGGCAGGCCGACGGTGGCGATCACCGTCAGCCGCTTGATGATCTCGTTGAGCCGGTTCGAGACCACCGAGACGTGCAGCTCGAGCAGCGTCGAGGTCTCGTCGCGGAACGAATCCAGCAGGTCGGTGACGCGCGCCAGCCGGTCGTAGACGTCGCGGAGGTAGGGCCGCAGCGCGGCCGGCACGGGACGGAACTCGTCGCGGGTCAGGGCCAGCACCGTGTCGCGCTGCGGCCCCAAGACGCGGCGCAGCGCCGCCATCCCGCGCTTGAGGCGCACGACGCGCTCGTGCACCGCGCGCTCGTCCCCCTCCTCGAACACCTGCTCCTCCAGCCGGTCGATCTCCTCGCCGATGCGATCCGCGATCGGCAGGTAGTGGTCCACCAACGCGTCGAGCATGAAGTGGAGCAGCGGGGCCGGACCCGATGCCAGCAACTCGGGGCGCCGCGGAAGCACTTCGCGCGCGGCGTCGACCGAGCGCGTCGGCCCCTCGTGGCAGGTCACGATGAACCGCTCGCCCAGCACCACGTCGATCTCGCGCAGCGTGGGGCGGTCCTCGTTCCAGCGGGCCGAGTGCACCACCAGGTAGAGGTAGGCGCCGTAGTTGTCCACCTTGGGCCGGTTGACGTGCGTGACCACGTCCTCCATCACCAGCGGGTGGACGTCGAGCGGCTCGAGCACCGCGCGCGCCGCCGCTTCGTCGTCCGAATCCAGGTCGATCCACGCCGCACCCGCGCCCTGCCGCGCGCAGGCCAGCGCCTCCCCGAGCGGGACCGCGCGCACGCCGCCGCCCTCCGCGATCCAGGCGCTGGTCATGCGGGGTGCCTGGCGCGCGCCGGCTCGAGATGGAGCGCCAGCCGGCAGGTGTTGAAATGGATGCGCACCGTATCGTCGACCCGCCGCGCATAGCCGCCACCCAGCGTCACGACCGCGGGGATGCCGCGCTCAGCACAGCCCTCGAGCACGCGACGGTCGCGGGTCTCGAGCCCTGCAATCGAGAGCGCGAGCCCTCCCAGCTGGTCCTCGAGGTAAGGATCGGCGCCGGCCTGGTAGAGCACGATCTCGGGCGCGAAGGCCCAGACCCGCTCGAGGGCCTCGTCCAGCCGCGCCAGATACTCGGCGTCCGCGGTACGGTCGGGCAACCCGACGTCGAGCACACTCCGCTCCTTGGGCACTGGATAGTTGGCCTCCTGGTGCAGCGACAGCGTGAACACGCTCTGGTCCCCGCGGAAGATGCGCGCCGTGCCGTTGCCCTGATGGACGTCGAGGTCCACAACCGCCGCTCGCCGGATCAGCTCTTCGTGCTGGAGCGCGCGGATCGCCACCGCGAGATCGTTGATGTAGCAGAAGCCCTCGGCGCGGTCCCCGAACGCGTGGTGGAATCCGCCGCCCAGATTGATGCCGCTCCCCCGGCGCAGCGCCTCGCGCGCCGCGAGCGTGGTCCCGGAGGCCGCGAGACGGTAGGCGCGCACGATCTCGGCGGTGAGCGGCAGCTCGGACGACATGGTGCGCGAAGTCCAGCGCAGCAACTCGAGATCCTCAAGGTATTCCGGCGTGTGGACGCGAAGCAGGGCGCCCGGCGACGGGGGTTCAGGCACCAGGATCTCGCCGGCTTCGAGCTCGCGCTCGGCCACCAGCAGCGCGCGCACCCGCGCGAACTTCTCCACCGGAAAGACGTGGGGCCCGATGTCGCAGAAGTATTCGGGCGAATGAACCACGGCCGCGTAGCTGCGCATGCCGCCCATGCTGCCATCTTCGGGCGGAGCGGGCAAAGCACGGTGCTCGCGACTCCGCTACAATATCGGGCCTCTCATGCTTGGACCGTCGCCCGACCCCTGCGCCGCCTTTCGCCAGTTGGAGCGCGCGCTTCTGCGCCGCCGCTTCGAGGCGATCGAACCCCGGCTTCGGATCGAGCTCTCGGCGCTCGGCGCATTGATCGCGGGTTTCGTGTTCTGGCAAGTCCGCATGCGCCTCGCGGCGCGGGCATTCGCGTCCGGACCGTCCGCCGCCGCGCTCGACTCGGGCCTCGTGCTCGCGCTTCTCGCGCTCCTGGGCGGCGCGCTGGCGGCGGGGCGCCACACCCTTGGCCTGCGGGGTGCGGTTCCGGGTCCTCCCTGGCTCGCGCTCCCGGTGCCGCCCCACCTGGTCCACCGCCACCTGGTGTGGTGCTCGCGCGTGCACGCGCTGTGGGTCGCGGTGCCCGCGCTGGGCGTGCTCGCGGCCGGGGTGGGACTGATGCCGCCCTGGTGGCTGCCGTTGCTCGCGGCCGCCTTCGTGGGGCTGCTGCTCGAGAGCGCGCGCGCCGGCTGTGCCACCGCTTACCGGCTCGCGGCGCGCGCCGCCGAGCCGCGTCCGGGGCTGCACCCCGTGACGCGCGTGCTCGCGACCGCCGCGCGGCGCCCGCGCGCCGAGCGCCTGGGCCCGGCGCACTGGCGCCGCGATCCGCCGTGGCTCGCGCTGATGCGGAAAGACCTGCTCGTCACGTTGCGGCCCGGCCCCACGCGGACGCGCGCTCTCTCCCCGGTCGCGCTCGGCGCTCTCTCGTGCGCGGCGTGGGCGCTCCCGCTCGCGCCCGGGCTCAGGCACTTCGCGGCATTCGCGCTCGCGCTGGCGTGCGCGGGAACCACCGCGGAGTGGATCGTCTCGCTCACCGGAAGCGATCCCTTTCCGGTGATGAAGAGCCTTCCGCTCGGCGCAGGTCCGGTGTGGGGCGCGCGCGTGGCGTGGGTCGCGCTGGTCGCAATTGCCCTGGTCGCGGGCCACGCGCTGGCGGCCGCGCGCGCGCTGGAGCCGCCCGCGCTGCGGCTGTTCCTCGCGTGGACGGGCTCCGCCGTCCTCGGAATCGGGCTGCTCGGAGCCAACTACGGAGTGACCCTCTTTCCGCGCGCCGACCACGCCCAGCGACTGCTCGCGCTCTCGCTCGGCCTCGCGCTGGCGTCCAGCCTGATGCTGCCGCTCATGGGCTGGATCGTGCTGCTCACGGCCATCCTTCACTCCACGGTGAGGCTGGGGCGCTGGGCGCGGACCGAGGCGACGTGATGCTACGGATACGCGACCTCACGCGACGCTACGGCACGCTGCTCGCCCTGGACGGCGTCACGCTCGACGCCGCGCCGGGTGAGATCGTCGGCCTGCTCGGGGCGAACGGCGCCGGAAAGAGCACGCTGCTGCGAACCGCGGCCGGGCTGCAGCCCCCCGACTCCGGCACGGTGCAGGTGCTCGAGGCGGATCTGTGGCGCGACCCGGTCGCCGCCAAGCGCCACCTCGGCTACGCGCCGGAGGAGCCGTCGTTCTACGAGGAGCTCTCGGCAGAGGAATATCTCGAATTTCTCGCCGCGGTGCGCGGGTTGGAACCGACGTCCGCCTCGAACCGCGCGCGCGAGCTGCTCGATCGACTTGGACTCGCCGGCCGCGCCGCCGAGCCGGTGCGGCGCTTCTCACACGGCATGCGCAAGAAACTGTCGTTCATCGGCGCCGTGCTCCACGGCCCGCGCGTCCTGTTGTGCGACGAGGCGCTCGAGGGCTTCGATGCGCCGGCGGCGCTCTACGCGCGCGAGGCGCTGCGGACGCTTGCGGCGACGGGCTCCGCCGTGCTGTTCTCGAGCCACGTCACGGAGGCCATCGAGCGCCTCTGCGACCGCGTCATCATCCTTCAACTGGGCCGCGTGGCCCGCGTGCTCGAGCGTGCCGAATGGGGCGATCCCGCGACCGGCCTGTCCGCGCTCGAGCGCGTCTTTCTCGAACTGGTCGTCGCGTCGCGCGCCGGAGCCTCCCGATGAAGCGCTGGCTGCCTCCGTTCCTGCTGCTGCTCGCGATCGTCTCTCCGCTGGTCGCGGGCGGGCCGCCCACCCGCAGCCAGGTGTTGCTGACCGAGTCCCCCTCGCGCGAATCCCTGCGCGCGAGCCTGCTCGATCACGCGCGCGGCGTCGCGACCGTCGAGCCGGCGAGCGCGGGCGAGGCGTTCTTCTATGCCGGACTGAGCTACGATCGCGCGGGTCACGCGGACAGCGCGATCGCCTGTTACCGCAGCGCGATCGCGCTGCGCGGCGGCATCGAAGAGCGGGTGGCGCTGGCCGACGCCCTGCTGCGGCGCCGCGCCGAGGGAGACCTGGAGCACACGCGCGCGCTGCTCGACTCCTCGTACGTCCAGGCCGCCAACAGCGACGATCCGGACGCCGCCGCGTATCAGGCGCGCCTGGCGTGGGTCGATGTGCTGGAGGGAAACCCTTCGCGGGCGCTCCAGCGCTTCGCGCCGCTCGAGGCCACGCTCAGCCGCCGGGCGCTGTGGCGGTATCGCATCGCGCACGCCTGTTTCGAGTCGGGCGACCCGCGCCGCGCGCTGGCCGTCGCGTGGCCACTTGCGGTGTGGTCCCGCTCGAACGATCAGGCGGCCGAAGCACTGCTCGAGCGCGCGAACGAGGCGCTCGGGGGCAAGGGCCGCCTCGCCGAACAGATCGAGCGCGCCATCGCTGCGCACGACGCCGCCGAGCGCCGGCCGATCGCGAGGCTGGGCGGCCGACGAGTGCGCTTCGCCGCGGCTGACGGGTTCTCGCTGGGCGGCGTGACGTTCGCTCCGGCGGGCGCGGGCCAGCACCGCGCGGTGGTCGTCCTGTGCGAGCCGGGCGACACCCTGGCCAGCTACGACACCCTCGCGGTGGCGCTGGCGCGCTCCGGGCGCGCCGTGATGCTGATGGAGCTGCGCGGCTCGGGCTGGTCGTCCGGCCCCGCCTGCCCGTTGCCCGAGGCCTGGGTGGGACGCGAGGACGCGCTTCAGAGCAGCTGCGCGCGCGACGTGCGCGAGGCGCTGCGGGCGCTCTCGCTGGTGACGCCCGTGGATACGCTGGGCTACGTCGTCGCCGGGGTGGGCCGTACCGCCTCGATCGCGGTCGAGGCCGCGACCCTCGACCGCCGCGTGCAGGCGCTCTTGCTGCTGAGCCCCAACCCCTCGCCGGTCGACCGCGGCCTGACCCGGGCGCGCATTGCCGCTCTCCAGCGGCCCATCTTCTTCTCGAACGCACCCGAGGACTACCCGATGTTCGAGCTGACCGACGCCCTCTACCAGGCCGGCAACCGGTCCCGGTCGCGCGTCGCCGACGCACGCGCCCCGGGGCACGGCGCGCAGCCGCTCCGCGGCGATCCGACGGCCGCGCCCCGGCTCATCCGCTGGCTCGACGACCAGGCGCAGCGGCGCGGGCGGCCCGCCCCTCCACCATCAGGACCGCGCCGAGGATGAGCGCGGCGCCCCACCACCAGCGAGCGGCGAAGCGCTCGGCCCCGAGGCCGACCGCGAACGCCAGCGCGAAGACCGGCTCGAGCGCGAACAGCAGCCCGACGCGCCCGGGCGGCAACACGCGCTGCGCCCGGATCTGGAGCAGCGGCGCCACCACGCTTCCCGCCACCACCAGGTAGGCGAAGCGCCACCAGCCCGAGGTCCCGAGCGCGGCGAGACCGCGCGCTGCGGGGCCGGCCCACGCCGAGAGTGCCAGCGCGATGGTGAGCGACTGCACTCCGGCGAGCGCGAGCGGCTCGACGCGCGGGGCGACGCGCGCCAGCGCCACCACCTGGAGCGCGTAGAGCAGCGCGCCCAGCATCGTCCACTGCTCGCCCGGGCCTACCGTGAACGCACCGCGCAGCGAGAGCAGGGCCGATCCGGCGAGTGCCAGGGCGATGCCGGCGGCGAGCACCGGCGCCGGCCGCTGGCCGAGCAAGGGCCAGGCGAAGAAGGCCGCGAACAGCGTGCCGCCGCAGGTCAGGAACGCGGAGCTGCCCGCGCTGGTGGAGGTGAGCCCCACCGCCTGGAAGAGGAAGCCGCCCGCGGCGAGCAATCCCGCGAGCACGCCGCCGGGCGCGGCCGCACGGAGCGCGCCCGGGCGCCGCGCGAGCAGCAGCGCGAACACCACGGTCGAGCCCGCGAAGCGTGCGAACACGAGCGGGGCGGGAGGAAACTCGACGAGGCTGTCGCGCAGCACGACGAAGGTGCCGCCCCACAGCAGCGTGGCGAGCACCATCGCGCCGGTCGCGGCGCGTACGCCTGTCATGTCGGCCGGCCGGCCGGCGACATCGGTCGGCGCTAGCCGCGCGCCCGGCGCCGCCTCGGGGCGCGCGCCTGGGTGAGCGCGAAGGACAGGCTCTCGAACTCTATCGCCATGTCCACGGTTCGCAGCGCGACCTGCGGCGGCACGAACAGCTTCCGCGGCGCGAAGTTGAGGACGCCGCGCACCCCCGCCGCGACCAGTAGATCTGCCACTTCCTGCGCGGCCCGCAAGGGTGTCGCGATCACGCCGATCTCGATGTCCTCGCGCGCCGCGATCGCGGGCAGTGCTGCGACGTCCTGCACGACGAGCCGGCCGAGCCTCGCGCCGATCCGGGTCGGATCGCGATCGAACACCGCGACCACATCGAAGCCCTGTCGCTCGAAGCCGCGGTAGGCGAGCAGCGCCGCCCCGATGTTGCCCGCCCCCACCACCGCAACGCGCCAGCGCCGCTCGAGGCCGAGGATGGCGCGGATCTCCTCGCGCAGATGGGCGACGTTGTACCCCAGCCCGCGCCGGCCGAAGGAGCCGAAGTACGAGAGGTCCTTGCGCACCTGCGCCGACGTGATGCCTTCGCGCTCGGCCAGCCGGTGCGAGGAGATCATGCGCTTGCCCTCGGCCTCCACCTCCTCGAGCACGCGGTAGTAGTGCGAGAGCCGGCGGACGGTGGTTTCGGAGATGCGGGGCATGTGCGATGTCGGGCCCGGGGCCGGTGGAGCGGCCCACCCTCAGGTGAATGTTTTCACAAGCGGCGACGGCGAAACGGCCGCGGCGCGTATCCGCCGCGGCCCGTTCAGGCCTCGTCGCTCGGCGTCTCTTCTCCGGCCCCGTTCGCGGCGACGTCGCCCGCGACCGATCCGTTCCCGCTCCCCTCGTCTTCTTCACTGACGACGCGCGTCACGGCCGCGACTGCGTCGGGTAGCAGCTCACCGGCCGGGCCGGGCTCCAGGTTCACCAGCCGCACGCCCTGAGTGTTGCGGCCCATCACCGAGATGCCCTTGACCGGCATCCGGATCATCTGGCCCTGGCGGGTGATGAGCATCAGCTCGTCGCCATCCACCACTTCCTTGAGGGCCACCACGCAGCCGTTCCGGTCGGTGGTCTTGATGGTGATGATCCCCTTCCCGCCCCGGTGCGAGACCCGGTACTCGGCGATCTCGCTGCGCTTGCCGTAGCCGTGCTCGGTGACCGCCAGCAGCGTGGCCTGGCGCTTCACACCCACCATGCTCACCACCTCGTCCTGCCCGTCGTCGAGCGTGACCGCCTTGACGCCGTACGCGGTGCGGCCCATCGCGCGAACCTCGCTCTCGTGGAAGCGGATCGCGAGGCCCTTCTTCTTCGCGAGCACCATGTCCTGCGTGCCGTCGGTGATCATGGCGTCGATCAGCCCGTCGCCCTCCTCGAGCAGCACGGCGTTGATCCCGCCTTTCCGCGGATGGCTGTAGGCCGAGAGCACGGTCTTCTTGATCAGCCCCCTCCGGGTCGCGCACACCAGGTAGTGCTGGTCGTCGAACTCCTTGACCGCGACCACGGCCTGCACGCGCTCGTCGCGCGACAGCCCCTCGAGATGGTTCACCAGCGGCCGCCCCCGCGCCATGCGCCCGGCCTGCTCGACCTCGTGCACCTTGAGCCAGTGACAGCGCCCGCGGTCCGTGAGGATGAGCAGGTAGGCGTGGGTGTTCGCGACGAACAGGTGCTCGATGAAGTCCTCTTCCTTGGTGCGTGCCCCGATGACGCCCTTGCCCCCGCGCCGCTGGGAGCGATAGGCGGTCAGCTCCTGGCGCTTGATGTAGCCCGCGTGCGAGATGGTGATCACCATGTCCTTCTGCTCGATGGTGTCCTCGTATCCGATATCGCCTTCCTCCGTCACGATCTGGGTCCGGCGCGCGTCGCCGTGCTTCTGCTTCAGCCGCCGCACCTCGTCCTGGATGATCCCGAGCATCTTGTTCGGACTGGCGAGGATGCTCTTGAGCTGCTCGATGAGCTTGATGACCTCCAGGTACTCGGCCTCGATCTTGCCGCGCTCGAGCGCGGTGAGCCGCGAGAGGCGCATCTCGAGGATGGCGTTGGCCTGGATCTCGCTGAGCTTGAAGCTGGAAATGAGCCCGGCGCGCGCGGTCTCCACGTCCCGCGCGGCGCGGATGAGCGCGATCACCGCGTCGAGGTGGTCGAGCGCGATCTTGAGCCCCTCGAGGATGTGCGCGCGCCGCTCGGCTTCGGCCAGGTCGAACTCGGTGCGGCGACGCACCACGATCTGGCGCTGGCCCACGTACTGGTCGACCAGTCCCTTGAGGTTCATCACCTGCGGGCGCTGGTTCACCAGGGCGATCATGATGGCGCCGAATGTGCTCTGGAGCGGCGAGTGCACGAACAGCTGGTTGAGCACCACCTTGGGATTCGCGTCCTTCTTGAGCTCGATGACGATCCGCATGCCGTCGCGGTCGGACTCGTCGCGCAGGTCGCTGATGCCGCTCACCTTCCCCTGGCGCACCAGGTCGGCGATCTTCTCGAGCAACGCGGCCTTGTTGACCTGGAACGGGATCTCGGTCGCCACCAGGCTCATGCGCCCGGCCTTGCCCTCCTCGACCTGCACCCGCGCCCGCATCCGGATCAGGCCGCGGCCGGTGAGGTAGCAGTCGCGGATGCCCTGCGTGCCGTAGATGATGCCGCCGGTCGGGAAATCGGGGCCGCTCACGATGTTCAGCAGGTCGCCCGGCTCCGCGTCGGGATGGTCGATGACGTGGACGATCGCGTCGCAGATCTCGCCGAGATTGTGCGGCGGCACCTCGGTCGCCATGCCCACCGCGATCCCCGAGCAACCGTTGATGAGCAGGTTGGGGACGACCGAGGGCAGGACGGTGGGCTCTTCGCGGGTCTCGTCGTAGTTGGGCCGGAAGTCGACGGTGTTTTTCTCGAGGTCGGCGAGCATCTCCATCGCGAGCGCCGTGAGCCGCGCCTCTGTGTACCTCATGGCCGCCGGTGCGTCGCCGTCAATTGATCCGAAATTTCCTTGACCGTCCACCAGCGGATAGCGCATGACCCAGTCCTGCGCCAGGCGCACCAGCGTCGGATACACCACCTGCTCGCCGTGCGGGTGGTAGTTGCCCGAGGTGTCGCCGGCGATCTTGGCGCACTTGCGGTAGGCGCGCCCGGGCGCGAGGTTGAGATCGTTCATCGCGACCAGGATTCGCCGCTGAGACGGCTTGAGCCCGTCGCGGATGTCGGGCAGCGCGCGCGAGACGATGACCGACATCGAGTAATCGATGTAGCTGGTCCGCATCTCCGACTCGATGCTGGTGTCCAGGATCTTGGAGCGGTCGTTCAGTGCCATGTCGTCCATCTTGAGGAGCGTCGCCGCACCGGCCGGCGGGGTGGTCCGGCGAGTGGTGCGCTCATCGCCAGATCATCTCCACGCCCGCGCTCAGGTACCGGCCGGCGCGGTCGTTGAACAGGCGCTGGTAGCGAATCATGGGGCCAGCGGCGGCGTGCTTGAGCAGCGGGCGACGGATGCCGGCGGCCAGGCTGAAGCCGGTGGAGCCCACAGCGCGCAAGCGCAGGCCGCTGCGGTCGTCGGCGATCCGTGCGAAACCCCAGGTGGCGCTCGCCGCCCGGGTCCAGCCGCGGACCGGCGCGGCGCGATAGTCCAGCCGCCACGCGGCGCCGTAGCTCTGGCGGTGTCCGAGCTCTGCGGTGCCGATCACGACGGTGGGGTCGCCGGGATCCCGCAGCGGACCGAACTCGGCTCCGAGATCGTCGGCGAACGCCACCAGGCCGAAGGCGAGGCCCTCCCGCTCGAGCGGCCACAACAGCGCCAGCGCCGTGGCGACCCCGCCCTCGTTCGGGTCTCCGAGCACGCCGAACACGTCACCCAGGCTGGCCGCCAGCTCGGGACGCGGCACCGCGCCCGCGGCCCGCGAGGCCTGAAGCGAGGCGAGCGCCACGAGGAGCGCCAGGGCGGCGTGCATCCGGAGCGCGCGCATCAGACGTCGAGGTTCTTCACCGTCAGCGCGTTCTCCTCGATAAACTGGCGGCGCGGCTCGACCTGCTCCCCCATGAGGATGGTGAAGATGCGGTCGGCCTCCACCGCGTCCTCGCTGGTCATGCGCAGCAGGGTGCGGGTCTCGGGGTTCATCGTGGTGCGCCACAGCTGCTCGGGGTTCATCTCGCCGAGACCCTTGTAGCGCTGCACCTGGACGTTCTTTCTCCCCAGGCGTGTGAGCGCCTCGTCCCGCTCCTTCTCGTCGAAGCAGTAGATCTCGTCCTTGCCGCTCTTGACCATGAAAAGCGGCGGTTGCGCGATGTAGACGTGCCCCGAATCCACCAGCGGCCGCAGCTCCCGGTAGAGAAAGGTCAGCAGCAGGGTGCGGATGTGCGAGCCGTCCACGTCGGCGTCGGTCATGATGATGATCTTGTGGTAGCGCAGTTTGACGATGTCGAATTCTTCCTTCACGCCTGCGCCCAGCGCCGTGATGATGTTGCGGATCTCCTCGTTGGCGAGGATCTTGTCGAGCCGCGCCTTCTCGACGTTCAGGATCTTGCCGCGGATGGGCAGGATCGCCTGGAAGCGCCGGTCGCGGCCCTGCTTCGCGGTGCCGCCCGCCGAGTCGCCCTCCACGATGTAGATCTCGCACAGCCCGGGATCGTCGAACGCGCAGTCGGCGAGCTTTCCCGGCAGCGATCCGCCGTCGAGGATGCTCTTGCGGCGCGCCAACTCGCGCGCCTTGCGCGCCGCCTCGCGGGCCCGCGCCGCCGACAGCATCTTCTCGACGATCTTGCGCGCGACCGGCGGGTTCTCATCGAAGAACTCGCGCAGCCCCTCCCCCACGATGCTCTCGACGATGCCCTTGACCTCGCTGTTCCCGAGCTTGGTCTTGGTCTGGCCCTCGAATTGCGGGTTCTGCATCTTGATCGAGACCACGGCGGAGAGGCCCTCGCGCACGTCCTCGCCGCTAACGCTCGCCTTCTGGTTGCGGGTGAGCCCCTCCTTCTCGGCGTAGTTCGTGAGCGTGCGGGTGAGCGCGGAACGGAACCCGATCAGGTGGGTGCCGCCCTCGATGGTGTTGATGTTGTTGACGTAGGAGTGCACGGACTCGAGATACGTGTCGTTGTACTGGAGGGCCACGTCGACCGAGACGTTATCGCGGTCGCGCGAGAACGCCACGGGCTTCGAGTGCAGCGCGTCCTTGTTCTGGTTCAGGTACTTCACGAATTCGACGATCCCGCCGCGGTAGCAGTAGTCGTGCGTCTTGCCGGAGCGCGCGTCGGCGAGCCGGATCACCAGCCCGCTGTTCAGAAACGCGAGCTCGCGCAGGCGCCCGGCCAGCGTCTCGTAGTGGAAGCTGGTTTCCTCGAAGATGTTTCCGTCGGGCTTGAAGCGCGTGGTCGTGCCCGAGCCCTTCTGCCCCTTCTCGGCCGGCTTCGACTTCATGGCGCCGGTTGGCTTGCCGCACTCGTAGCGCTGGAAGTAGAGCGTGCCGTCCTTCAGCACCTCGACCTCGCACCATTCCGACAGCGCGTTCACCACGGACACGCCGACGCCGTGGAGCCCGCCCGAAACCTTGTAGGTCTTGCTGTCGAACTTGCCGCCAGCGTGGAGCGTCGTCATGACGACCTCGAGCGCCGGCTTCTTCATGGTGGCGTGCATATCCACCGGGATGCCGCGCCCGTTGTCGGTGACGGTCAGCGTGCCGTCGTTCTCGATCCGCACCGTGATCTCGGTGCAGAAGCCGGCCAGCGCCTCGTCCACCGAATTGTCCACGACCTCGTAGACCAGGTGATGGAGCCCGCGCGTGGCGATGTCGCCGATGTACATCGCCGGCCGCTTGCGGACCGCCTCCAGGCCTTCGAGCACCTGGATGCTGGTCGCGTCGTAGTGATGACCCTTGGGCTCTGCCGTCAACGCCGCCTCTCCCTCCTTTGGACTCATCGCAGGCTCCCTCCGCGGGGAACCCTGAAGCGCAACTCGCGGATATCGTCCGTCCCCAGCTCGAGGTTGATCCGGCGGACGAGGTCGCGGCTCAGGTACCCCAGCTCCTGCATCCAGGCCGATCCTTCGACCTCCACGTGCAGCGTGCCGTCACGAAAGCTGACGGCGCGGGTATGGCGCGCGATGCGCGGCCCCACCAGCCGCGGCCAGGCCGCGACCGCCTGCCACCCCGCCACTTCGCGGCTCAGGCCGAGGCCGCTCAGGACCCGGCCGAGCACGCTCCCCAGAGCTTCCACACCTACCCCGCGGCGTCCGGCAGCCGCAGCGGCATGACCAGGCACAGCAACTCTTCATCGACCTGCGGCAGCGCGCCCACCGGCTCGACCACACCCGCCGCCAGCGGCGTGTTGAGCCGGAACACCACCTGCTCGGTGGGAATGCTGCGCAGCACCTCGAGCAGGTAGCTCGCGTTGTAGCCGATCTGCATCGCCTCCCCGCCGTACTCGGCGGCGATCTGGTGCTCGCCCGCGCCGAGCTCGGTCGCCGAGGACACGCCGAGGCGGCCCTCGCCCACCATGAAGCGCACCTGGCGCGTGACGTTGTCCGCGTGGGACGCCACGATGTCCACCGCTTCCATGAGATCCGCGCGCGTCGTCTTGAGCTCGCGCGGATTGCCGCGCGGGATCACCTGCTCGTAGTTCGGATAGGGCCCTTCCAGCAGCCGGGTCAGGATCTGCACCCGGTATTCGCCGACCTGCGCGGAGAATCCGGCCTGGTTCCGGCCGGCGGCGATCTCGATCTCGACCGCGCTGGTGGCCTCGTCCGCGGTGCGGCTCACGGCCTGCAGCGCGCGGGTCGGCACGATGACCCCGTCCTTCCCGAGCGCGCCGAACGCTCCCTTGCGGATCGCACGCGCCAGCCGGTGCCCGTCGGTCGCGACGAACGCCAATTGCTGATCGGTGCCCTGCAGCAGCACCCCGTTGAGCTGCGGGCGCGTCTCCTCGGTGGAGGCCGCGTACGCGCTGCGAGCGATCAGGCGCGAAAGCGCCTCGCCCTCGAGCGACACCCGCGCGTCGGCCTTGAGCTCGGGGATGCGCGGGAAGTCGGCCGCGTCCTGGGTCGGGAACTTCGACCAGCCCTTGCCGTCGCCGTACCGCACCTCGCACTGCCCGCCGGCGACCGTGATGGTGAGCACTCCCTTTGGCATCTTGCGCACCACTTCGTGGAAGTGCCGGGCGGAGACCGCGGTCTTGCCGGGCGCTTTCACCGCGCACGGCACCAGCACCGAAGTCGTCACGTCGAGGTCGGTGCCGGTCACGCGCAGGCCGCTCTTTTCGGCCTCGAGCAGGACACAGGAGAGAAGCGGAAGCGGGCTCTTGGCGGAGACGGATCCCAGCGCCCTGCCGGCGGCAAAGGCGAGGTCGCCCTGCTGGATCGTGAGTTCCATACGGTCACTCCCTGACGGGGGGGAAGTTGAAGTCCGGCCTTTAGTTCCGGGAGCGGTCGTCATGCTCATCGGGGCGCTCATTTCGGTGCGGCTGGATGATAGGCACGGACCTGATTGTCTGCAAGTACTTTCGAATCTTCTAAGCCTTTGATATTAAACAAGAAAGAACCTAGTTACAGTAGGCCCTGTGGAGACTGTGGATGGGCCGTCGCGAACGGTTCCAAGTGATTTGCCACGAACGGGATGAGGCGCGCTCGGAGCGACTGTAGAACCCGGGCTCTTCTCCACACCTCTTCCGGGTAGCCCCGGCGATCCCTCCGTTCTCCCGATTCCTCCACCGGCTTTCCACAGCTCATCCCGAAGCCAGTGTCGAGATCAGGCCGTTCACCTTCTCCGCAAACTCGATGTCGGCGGCGATCATCGCGCCGACCTTTTCGCACGAATAGATCACCGTGGTGTGGTCGCGGCCACCGAACAGCCGGCCGATCTCCACCAGCGAAAGCTCCGTGAGCTGCCGCGCGAGGAACATCGCGACCTGGCGCGGCAGGACCACGGTGCGGGTGCGACGCGGCCCGCATAACGCCTCGGTCTTGACGCCGAACTTCTCGGCCACCGCGGCCAGGATGCGCTCGGGGGTGAGCTGCTCCGGCTCCGCGTTGACGTAGTGCTGGAGCACCTCTTCGGCGAGCTCGAGCGAGATCTCCTGGTGCGTGAGCGACGCCACCGCGATCAGGCGCACCAGGCAGCCCTCGAGATCGCGGATGTTGGTGTGAATGCGGTCCGCGATGAGCAGCAGCACGTCGTCCTGGAGGTGCAGGCCGCCGCCCTCCTGTGCGCAACGGCCGCGCAGGATCGCGATCCGCGTCTCGAGGTCCGGCTGCTTGATGTCGGTGACCAGGCCCTGGTTGAAGCGCGAGGTCAGACGGACCTCGAGCATCGGGATGTCCTTGGGCGGCTTGTCCGCGGTCACCACCACCTGCTTGTGCGCGTCGCGGAGGGCGTTGAACGTGTAGAAGAACTCCTCCTGCGTGCCCTCCTTGCCCGCCAGAAACTGGATGTCGTCGATCAGCAGCACATCCACGTTGCGATACTTGTTGCGGAACGCGAGCGTCTGGGCGTGCTGGATCGAGAAGATCATCTCGTTGGTGAAGCGCTCGGCCGGAACGTAGGTGACGCGCGCGTCGGGCCGCGTCTGACGCACCGCGTGACCGACCGCGTGCAGCAGATGTGTCTTGCCGAGACCGGAACCGCCGAAGATGAAGAGCGGGTTGTAGGCGTGGCCCGGGTTTTCGGCGACCGCGAGACACGCGGCGTGCGTGAAGCGGTTGCCGGTTCCCACCACGAACGCCTCGAAGGTGAGCCGGGGATTGAGCTGGCTATCGAGCCAGGATCGGCCGGGCCGCGCGGGGGCCTCGTGCGTCGTCGCTGGACGGGGCAACAGCGCGACGGGCGCCGCGGGGGCGGACTGTTCGCGCGGCGAGAAGCGGACATCGGGCACCGCGCCGAGTGCTTCCTCGAGACCGGCGCGGAGCAGCGGGAGATAGTGTTCGTGGAGCCAGTCCACGAAGAATGCGTTGGGAACTTCGAGATCGACGAACTGTGGGCCGAGTACCCGCGGCACGATGGGCTTGAACCACGTGTCGAAGGCCTGGTGGCTCCCGATCCGCGATTGCACGGACAGGAGTACCCGCTCCCAGAGGCGACCGATCTCCTCCGATTGCAGGGTCTGGACGGCCATTTCAACGTTCCTTGCTGAAAGGGTCGCTAACTTATCCACAGGGTTCGAGGCCTCGAGAACCACGTTCTATCGCGGCCGCGGGCCCGGTGGATCGGGGAGATGTGGAAATCGAGCAGGCCACTTATCAACAGGTCGCAGCGCAACCGTAATGCGCTTGCCTATATCGTCTTGAGTCCTGTCTCACCTCCTTCACTCCACAGCTTGTCCACATTCGAGCCCCCGTCCATCCGGAGCCAGCGCATGGCGCTCTGGAGGGAGAAGACGCTCCAGCGGATAAGCCATTAGGAAACAATGGGTTGAATGGATTGCCAGAAGCCCGGGACGAAGCCGGAAATCGCGCCGCGTTTTACGAGGCCGCTAGGCTAGCACCGGCCCCAGGGGCAGACAAGGCGGATTTTGGGGCCGGTATCGCTGGCGCAACACCTTATATGACAATGCGATGCGACGCCTGCACCGGGCCTGCGCCCGGGGCCCTTCGGCGGGTCTCCCCCCGGGGGCCGACTCGCCCCCCGCGCTCTGCGGCCCGGGGAGCCGCTGCCGCCGCTCTAGAAGGGCAGATTCGCGCCGATCACGAGCGCGCCGCGATCGCTGTATGCGGTGCCGAGCTTCTGCTGCAGCTCGATCACGAGCTGAAACTCGGGCGCCATCCGAAACTCCGCGCCCACCCGCAGCGGCAGCTGCAGGCCGGTGTCGTCCTTGCCCGGCACGTCGACACTGGAGTAGCCGATGCCGAGCGCACCGTAGGGCGTGATGGCCCCGCCCGCGCCGGTCGCGTACGTGCGGCTGGCGATCACGGTCGGGCCCAGCGTCAGAACGCTGATGTTGTCGCCGGTCTCGACGCCGAGGCCGCCGCCCACCGCGAGATCCACCGGGAACGACGCGCTCGCCTTCTGGTTCGCCATCTTGAAGTCGGCGCCGAGGCGGACCACGGTGCGATTGGCGCCCGAGTAGTCGACGCGGTCGAGTCCGCCCTGGAAGCCGAAGTCGACGCCGGGATAGAAGCTCAGCCTCAGTTGCGAGACCAGGCCGACGACGTGCCCGCTGGCGTGCGCGTACACGCCGAAGGTGCGGCCGTTCATGGACAGCGTCTGCGCGCCGCCGAACTGGCCGAGTGACTGGGCGTGCGCGGGAACGGCGCACGCGACGAGGATGCCCGCGATCCACGCGGGCGCAATGCGGATTCTCACGATCAACCTCCCTGTTGAGCATGCCTGGACGGAGCGACCCTGCCCGCCCGGGTGCACGGTCGCAAATCCGTGAGAGCCCGGTCAAGCGGAAACTCCGCGCCGGGGGAGGGGCGCGCCGCTCCGGCGCGCTCCCGCGCGGCGTGCGTGGGACCGCGCGGCCCCAGGCGACTCGCCTCGGGCAGCGCGTTGCGACCCCACCGGGCGCTGGCTATAGTGCCCGCCCGGCCCGCCGCCGGAGCCGCGCCCCTGGCCCCCGCCGAGGCCAATCCCACAGGAGAGCTGCCCGCCCATGTCCAAAACCATCGACCTCCTGCTGCTGCTCGCGCTGCCGGCCTCGGGAAAATCGGAAGTCCGGCGCTATCTCGCCACCCTGAGCCCCGAGCAGTGCCGGGACGATCTTCACCTGGGAC
>CAZYQK010000035.1:0-21930 GCA_964650245.1 uncultured bacterium
GCGGGGCCGCAGGCGCGGGTGCCGCGGGGGCGCGCTTGCCACCCTTCGCCTTCGCGGGCGGCGCGGGCGGCGCGGGTGAATCCTGCCACACCGCGCGCGCCGCGCCCGCGCGGAACGGCGCCGCGATCCAGAGCACCTCGACGCCGGCATTCAGAAGATTTTCGGCCAGACTCGCGGCGCGTACTGGATCCTTCGCCGGATCGATCGCGAAGGCGCGAGTCTGGCCGCTCCCGCCCTCTCCGATGGCGGTGACCGCGAAGCGCCGGAAGTCGCGCAGCCGCTCGGCGCGATGCGCCGCCGCGGTGGAGCAGGTCGCGAGCGAGGCCACGAAGTGGCGCGCGATGCCGTCCAGCAGCGTCACCACGGTCTCGTCGTCGCGGCGCAGCGCGAGGTTGCCGCCGCCGTCGGTCTCGTACGTCATGCCGACCGCGCCCAGCAGCGTGGGCCAGATGTCCCAGTAGCCGGGGTAGAAGAAGTCGAACACGTCGCGCACGTAGTAGTTCCAGCCGTAGCGGTCGAAGGCCTGCGCGTTGGCGCGGCCGAAGATGTCATTCCAGCGTCCGACCTCGCCCTCCGGGAGCACGCGGCTCATGGGGGCCGCGGTCGGCGGGAAGAAATACGACGCGGTCTGCCCGTGGTGATCCACGAACACCTGCGGGTGCCAGGAGAGGATGGCGCGCGCCATCTGGCGCGACTCGACCTGGCTCATCGCCAGCGCGTCGCGGTTCATGTCGAACTGGTAGTGATTAGTGCGCCCGCCGATTCCCCACGGCTGCTCGCGTTGCTGCTCGAGCGCCCACGGGTCGGGGCTGCCGCTGCCGAGCGCGTTGATCCACGTCACGAAGCGCTCGTGCCCGTCCGGATTGTGCGCGAGGTTTATCACCACCACGCAACTGTCGAGGAGCTTGCGGGTCTCGGCATCCTCGCCCGCCGCGAGCTGGTAGGCGACCTGCGCCATGGCCTCGAACGACGCCGACTCGTCACCGTGGATGCTGTAGTTGAGCCACACCGTGACCGGGGTGTCGCGAATCAGCCGCTCGGCCTCGGGGGCACTGGCGAGCCGGCGCGGATCGGCGAGCTTCGCCGTGGCCTCGCGGATGGCGGCGAGTCGCGCGTGGTTCGCGGGCGAGGTGACGATCAGCAGCGCCCGCTCGCGGAACTCGTAGGTGCGGCCGAACGGCACGCGCACGACACGGTCCGGCGCGGCGCGAACCAGCGCCTCCACGTAGCGCTCCATGTTGCCATAGCTGGTGTGAAACGTTCCGGGCTCGTAGCCCAGCACCGCGGCCGGACGCGGGACGCCCTCGCGATAGGGGCCGCGGTCGTAGAAGTCGAAGCGCGGGGTCGCGGCGGAAGCGAGCGCGGCGGAAACAGTCAGCGTGACGAGAGCCAGGGAAAGGCGCGGGACGGCGCGATGCACGCGAGCACCTCCGGTCGAAAGGGGCGGGTCGGCGGGAAAGCCGCCGGAGTGTAGCGAAAGCGGGGCGGGGGCTCTACGTTGTCGGGGATCCGCAATGGAACGGGCCGGCCCGGTCTCGGGGGCCTGCGCGCGCGAGCGCCGCCCCGTGTTCGAGCACCGTCCGCCCGGGGCATGCCCGCGTACCGGCAACCCCGAGCTTCCCGTAGCGGTCGAGCCCGGACGAGCGTATGCTCGGTACGCGCGAAGCCTGCAACGCTCGCTCGGATTCCCACCCATTTCCCCGTCGAAGGGGAGCGAGTTCTGGGTCGACGTTTCGCGAACGCCGTGATCATTCCCTGTCGCAGCGGGCCGCCTCGTGGTTCCTCCGACGGCTGCGGGCCGCTTCGATCGAAGCGAAATCGCCCGACGGACCGGCACCGATCGTACCGAGGAGGCGCACTTCCTCCCGACGTCACCGTAGACGACCTCGGCCAAACCCTTGGACGGGCCGCATCCTCGCACTGTGTCTCCACCACTTCGCGGAGGTTCTAGTCATGGGTTCTGGAAGGATCATCCCCCTGCTTCGTCGCGCCTCTCTCGCTTCGTCCGTGTTCCGTCCAGGCGCGGGAACATGCTTCGCTTTCGGCGCAGTCCTCCTCGTGACGGCGTTCCTTCCCACGACCGGACGCGCCGCTCCGCGAGTCCCCGCGATCGCGACCATCGCTCCGCGCCCGTCGTTGGCGGTCGCCTCGCCGCTGCTGTTCGACGCTCCCTACGTCAGCATCCCGGTCGACGGCCTCGTCACCGCGCTCGCGGTTGGAAGGCTCGATGCGGACTCGCACCTCGACGTGGTCGTCGCCGACGACCGGCATGCGAGGGTGCGTGTGTATCGTGGACACGGGAACGGCACCTTCGAGCCCCCGGTCGATTTCGCGACGAGCACCCGCGCTTCCTCGTTCCAGCTCAGCGACCTCGACCGCGACGGCGACCTCGACCTCGTCGCCACGAGCGAATACTTCCCCTTCGCTTTCGTACTGCTCAGGAACGGGGACGGCACGTTTGGTCCCGAGCTCGACGTTCCGATCTCTACGAGGGGGGTGACGCTCGTCGGCGATGCGAACGGCGACGGGCGTTCGGACCTGGTCGTGGGGGGCGCCGGCCGGATCGCGGTGTACCCGGGGAACGGCGACGGGACCTTCGGCGCGGCGCTGCAGAGCCCGATCCCGGTGGGGCCGAGCCGCATGGCCGTCGGCGATCTCAACGGGGACGGTCGGCTCGACGTCGCGTACACCGAATTCTTCCCGGATCGGGTCCGCACCGCGCTCGGCAACGGTGACGGAACGTTCGCCGCTCCGCAGACGTGGGCGGAGCCCGGCTCGTTCTTCAGCACCTTCCGCGGGATCGCGATGGGCGACATGAACCGCGACGGCTTTCCCGACCTGGTCACGGCCAACTACTACGCCTCGACCGTTTCGATCCTGCTCGGAGCCGCGGGGGGATCGTTCGCCGCACCGGTCAGCTACCCGGCGCCCTACGGCGCGAACGAACCGGCGCTCGCGGACGTCGACCACGACGGACTGCTCGACGTCCTAGTTTCGAGCGAGTTCTTCCGCGAGATCGCGATCCTGAAGGGCGTGTCCGGGGGCTCGCTGAACCCGGCCGGCTCGGCACAGGTGATCACGCCACCGCGCTTCTCGCTCGGCGACGTCGACGAGGACGGAGAGGTCGACATCGTCGCACCGGGCGGGTCCTCGTTCCTCGTGAGCTTCGGGCATCACGGCGGTACGTTCGGCCGCGGCGTGAAAATCACGAGCGGCGCCGGGAACGGGATTGCGGCCGCCCAGTGCAACGGCGACGGAAAGGCCGACCTCATCGCATTGGGTGGATACTCGGCGATTCTCATGCTGCCGCGCACCGGCCCGGCAGAATTCGGGTCCCCGATCTCGCAGTACCTGCCATTCGATCCGCGGCGTCTGGAGGTCGGAGATCTCGACGGAGACGGAATCACGGACGCCGTCGTGGGCGCGGACTTCTCCGGGAGAAGCGTTCTGGTTCTGCTCGGCAGCGGGGCCCCGGGATTCGAGCCGCCCGTGTCCTACGATCTCGGCGCGTTCTCAGGCCTCCAGGGTCTCGGGGATCTCGATCGCGACGGCGACCTCGACATTCTCGCCGCCGTCGGCGGGAGCTACGCCGTTCTGCGGAACCACGGCGACGGCAGCTTCGCCCCGCCGGCCGACCTGCACGTGGCCGCCGCCACCTTCCTGGCCCTCGCCGATCTCAACGGCGACGGCCGGAGCGACCTGCTGGTCGGGAGCGGATCGTACTTCACGCTCTCCCTCTACTACGCCACCCCGGGTGGCGCTTACGTGCCGGGTCCCGTCTACGAGCTGCTCCATTCCGCCCTCTGGCACGCGACGGGCGATCTCGATGGCGATGGGCGGCTCGACATCGTGGTCGGTGGCGCCTCGGATCACCCGCAGCTCTCGTTCCTCCGCACCCGCCCCGACGGCGCCCTCGATCCCCCGGCCACGTTCGATGTCGGCGACAACCCGCGCGTGATCAAGATCGCCGACTTCGATCTCGACGGCGCGCTCGACATCGCGTCCTCCGGGAACCCGATTAGCATCCTGCGCGGCGACGGTCACGGCGGCTTCGCGCCGCGTCAGGAATACGGCGCGGGGTTCTATCTGGACGTCGCCGACTTCGACGACGACGGCCGGCCCGACATCGCCGGGGTCGTGGGCGGGTCGTTCGGCTCGGCGACCTGGCTGCTGCTCAACGCCACCGGCCCACGGAACGCGGCGCCCGACGTCTCGGAAGCCGCGGCCTCGTCGCCCGTGCTGTGGCCGCCGAACCATCAGCTCGCTCCCGTCACGATCACCGGGGTGACCGACGCCGACGGCGATCCGCTGAGCATCCGCGTCATCCGCATCACCCAGGACGAGGACGCGAACTTCGTCGGCGACGGCTCGACCTGCCCCGACGCCGTCGTGCTGCCGGAGGGTGCACTGGTGCGCGCCGAGCGCGCAGGGAACGGGAACGGCCGAGTCTACGCGATCGAGTTCGTGGCCAGCGACGGACGCGGTGGAGAATCCGAAGGGGTCGTGAACGTGTGCGTCCCCCACGATCACGGCGCCGGGTCCGAGTGCATCGACGACGGCCAGCACTACGACGCCACCGCGCGATGCTACCGGCGCGGCCATCATCGGCCGGAGCCCGACGGCGGCGTTCAGGCCTTCGACCTCCGCGTGGTCGAGGCCACCCGCTCCCGTCTCGCGCTCGAGGTGGACCTGCCGGGGGAGTTGAACGTCGAGATCGAGGTCTTCGACGTCGCTGGGGCGCGCGT
Source organism: uncultured bacterium (assembly GCA_964650245.1). Taxonomy (GTDB): domain Bacteria; phylum Eisenbacteria; class RBG-16-71-46; order RBG-16-71-46; family RBG-16-71-46; genus WS-2. The sequence goes on from CAZYQK010000035.1 coordinate 4,746, forward strand.
GGCGCGGACGCTGTCCACCGCTAGCCCCCGGGGCACCCACGTCTTCGAGTGGTCCTCCCGGTTCGAGCGCGGCGTGTATTTCGTGCGCGTCCGCAGCGGGCTGGTAACGCTGACGAGGAAGGTCGCGCTGGTGGACTGACCGGGGCTCCGAGGCCCGGCGGACCCCTCGCAACCGTGGCGGGAGAACGCTCCCCGCCACGGTTGCGCCGTGCTACCCGACCGGGTAAATCCCCTCCCCCAAGCCAGCTCGGCGAGCATGGATCCGAACTGGGCGAGGTCCGGCTGTCCCACCAGCTGCTCATCGAGGGTCCAGTGATCGTCGTTGCGGACGATCACGCCGAGCCGATCGCCGTAGAGGGTGCCGGGCAGCCCGTGTTCCGTGACGAGCCGGCGCATGAGTTCGGTGTCGCCATGCAGGTCCTCGTGCATGCGAAAGTGCAGGGCTAGGATCTTGCCGCTGGCGTCATCGATGGCGCCGAGCAGGTTCCACAACGGCCCCCGATCCTCGAACCACAGGTGCTGGCGGCTGTCGATGAGCACCATCGCCCCCTCGCGGGCCTCGCGCAGCCGGCGCGTCCGGTGCTGGGCGCACGGCGGCGGCGAGCCGGTGCGATCTGTTCGCGGTGACGGAACAGCCGCACGCTGATGGCCAACGCTGAGGCCTCTTCACGGTTCGTAGGCTTCCCTGCCAGTGCGGGCTGAATGAGACCCGGCCGCCGGGTTTCCTTGCTGCTCAGGAGGAGATGTCCCAGGGGGACATTTTCAGGTTGCAGTTGGGGGAGGACAGAATCATCTGGCAACGGCATGTCAGCGTTCCGGCATGGCCGGGCCGGATTCGGCGTGCTACCTTCGGCGCTCCGGAGCGGCCCCGCCGCCTCGAGACGGCACGCGCGTCCAACCCCCATCCGGAGGTGCCCGATGAAGCTTCGTCTCCTGATCCCCTGCGTTCTCGCCACACTCGCGCTTTCGGCCACGGCAGCACTCGCCGCCGATGCGCCCGCGGGCCTCACCGGCGGCAAGAAGCGCGTCGCCGTGTTCAGCTTCCAGGACAAGACCGAGCAGCACTGGGGCTGGTGGCACGGCAAGGGCGTCGGCGACGGCATGGCGGACATGCTCGCCACCACGCTGGTCAAGAGCGGGCGCTACCGCGTGATGGAGCGCGACAAGATCAACAGCCTGCTCCAGGAGCAGAACCTGGGCGCGGCCGGCGTCGTGACCCAGGAGAGCGCGGCCAAGGCCGGCAAGATGCTGGGCGTCGAGTTGGCGGTGATCGGCGCCGTCACCGAGTTCGGGTACAAGCAGCGCTCGACCGGCGGCCTGCTCAAGCGGACCGGCATCGGCGCCGCCATCGGCCAGTACACCGCGGTCATCGGCGTGGACGTGCGCATCGTGAACACCACGAGCGGTGAGATCTTGAAGGCCGAAAACGTGCGCAAGCAGAAGACGGCGACCAGCGTCGGTCTCGCGACCAACTCCACTTCCTTCGGATCGGAAGCGCAGTTCGACCAGTCGCTGGTGGGCAAGGTCACGCGCGAGGCGATCGAGGACATCGTGAAGGTGCTCGACGCGCAGGGCGGCGGCGGGGCGTGGGAAGCCAAGGTGGTGATGGCCAGCGAAGGCAAGGTCATCATCAACTCGGGCGCCGAGGCGGGCGTGAAGGCGGGCGACCACTTCACGATCTACCGCATGGGCGAGGAGATGAAGGACCCGGACACCGGCGAGTCGCTCGGCGCCGAGGAGACGAAAGTCGGCGAGATCGAGGTGGTGGACAACAACTTCGGCGGCAAGGGCAAGGCCTCGAGTTGCAAGGTCGTCTCGGGCTCCGGCTTCCAGAAGGGCGACGTCGTGAAGCAGAAGTAGCGCGGCCCTCCGCGCGCGAGGGGCGCGGGCCCCGGGCTACCTCAGCAGCACGACCGCTCCGCGGGCTTCGTCCCGGACCCCGCGGGCGCCCCAGAGCCGGAGGCGGTAGAACACCATCTCGCTCCGGCGCGGCTCGTCCCACGTGAACACGCCCGCCGCCTGCGCCTCGATCTCGCGCGCGGCGCGGTGGAGGAGTCGGCCGCCGAGGTCGAAAACTTCGAGCACGAGGCGCCCGCCCTCCGCGCTCGCGTAGCGCAGCGCCAGCGAGGCGGCGGGATTCCGGAGCGGCGTGGCGCGGAGCCCGGCAGCGCCCGGCGCCACCGGCCCCACCGCGACCAGAACGCCCGGCTCGAGCTGGTCCACGCCGCGGTCCGTGTGCGGGTCCGCGCCGCCGGGGCGGATGTCCTTCTGAATGTCGTCGCTCACGGCGTGATCCCGAGCGTGCGGCGAGCCCTCGGTCACCGTGACGCCCCACTTGATGGGCTCGTCGTGGAGCACGCTGCCCTCGGCCGGCAGGATGTAGAAGTCGGCGTTGGGGTCCCACACCGGCAGCACCACCCACTCGTGCGACACGAACGCGCCGTCGAGATCTACCGCCGGGTCGAAGCGCAGGAACTCGGCCGCGACGATGGTCTGCTCGGTGATGGACCGGGCGCCGCCCGCCACCTCCTCGGCGTGCGCGTCGTCGGTCGCGAACGCCACGTTGTGGCTGGTCACGATCTGGGTGGGGCCCAGCACCAGGCTGTGGTACGCGTGCGGCTCGACCACAAGGTCGGGGTGGTTGATGGCGACGTTGTTGCGCAGCACGATGATCGCCTCCGCGTTGCCGACGCCGTCGTCCATCTCGAAGCCGTAGTCGCGGTAGTCGGCGACCACGTTGTTGTAGAAGAAGACCGAGCGGTCGTCGTCCGACATGCTCTGCAAGATGATGCTGCGGTTGAACTCCCCCGGCAGGTAGGAGAAGAAGACCGAGTTCCGCACGATGACATCCTTGGGATACGTGATCTGGAGGATGTGGTGGTTCGGCTCGCCCGGCGCGGTCCAGATAGAGCCGACGCGGCAGCGCTCGAGCGTCACGTTCTCGCAGCTCGCGAATCGCATCAGGTCCCCGCGGTTGGTGGTGTAGCGCACGATGTCGAGGTCCTGAAACGTAACGTGCTGGGACGTCTCGAGGCGGAAGATGTGTTCCGTGATGCTGGTCGAGGCCACCGTCGCCCGGGTGAGCTTTGGGAGCCCGCCCGGCCGGATAACGAGCCGGTGGCCGGCGTTGAAGTCGGCGCCGATCAGCACTTCGGTCGAGACGTACATCGGCGACTGGCCGATGATGACGACGTTGTTGAGGTCCAAGCTCACGGCGGCCTCGTCCACCGCATCCTGAATCGTCGGGTAGTCGTCGGGCACCAGGTAATCGCCCGCGCGACAGGGGCTCGCGCACGTGGCGGCGAATGCGAGTGGCGCGAATGCGGCCAAGAGTCTCGTTGCTCTCATGTCTTGCCTCCGAGGTGGAGCGATTCCCGCTGCGCGCGCAACGCCATGCGCTACCCTTCCGGGTTGTTGCACCTCCGGGGCGCTCGGATACCTGCGAGCGCGCCGGCACGGGCTGCGACCGCATGACCCGTGCCGCCCGGGGAAACTGCGCTCCGGCTCACGTCACCCCGCTGGCTCGCCGCAGGATGACGCGTTCGGCCGGTGCCGCCCGCGGGATCGGGGACCGGGTTCCGCCGCGGATATTTCCGCAGCCGATGCGGAAGCGTGCGAGCCGGGAGCCCGGTTCGCACGGCCATTCGGGGCGCCCTCGCGGGCGCCCCGAATGAAAATCGCCGCGCCGGCCTACGCCTTCGGCGTCGGTCCCAGCACCCCGAAGTGCGCGCCCTGCGGATCCACGAGCACCGCGAAGCGCCCCACGTTCGGGACGTCGGTCGGCTCGATCGACACCTTGCCGCCCAGCTGTTTCGTCTTCGCGGCGGTGGCTGCGCAGTCGGCGGCCGCAAAGTAGACCACCCAGCACGGACGCACGGGGCCCATCTCAGGGGTGATCTGCATCATCCCGGCGGCCGGCGTGTCGCCGCGCTTGAACACGGTGTAGATCCTCGGGCCCATCGGCATCGCTTCCGCCTTCCACGGCAGGAGCCGGGTGTAGAAGCGCCTCGCGATCCCGGTGTCGCGGGTCATGAGCTCGGTCCAGCACAGCGCGCCCGGGTCATCGAGCACGCCGGCGCCGGAGTGCTTCTTCGCCTGCCACACGCAGAACACCGCGCCGGTCGGGTCCTGGATCGCGGCCATGCGGCCGACGTCGTAGACGTCGAACGGCTCCATCATCACGATGCCGCCGAGCTGCTTCGCCTTCGCCGCCGCATCGTCGGCGCTCGCGACCGACACGTAGGAGTTCCAGTGCGGCGGGGTGCCTCGCGCGGCCTCTTCTTTCCGCATCTTGTACAGAGCGCCCACGTCGAGGCCGTTGAGCTTGAGCATGCAGTACATCTCGCCGCCGCCCATGTCCTGCTCGTTCGAGCCCCAGCCGAACAGTGCGGCGTAGAACTGCTTCGCTCCGGCGTAGTCGCTGGTGGCCAGCTCCGGCCAGCAGAACGTTCCGGGCGCGTGCTGCGTCGTGGTCGGCATGATCGGTTCCTCGGCTAGCGCTTTCGCGCCTTCGGGCCCCGCGGCCTCGCGTCGTACTTGTGGAACAGCCGGGTGTGACGCGTCTCCATCGAGACCGCCTTCCCGCCGATGTAGACCTGCTCGACGGTGGTCGTGATCTCGAGCGGATCGCCGCTCGCGATCACCAGGTCCGCGATCTTGCCGGGCTCGATCGAGCCCAGCCGGTCCGCCACGCCCAGGATCTGCGCCGGGTAGAGCGTGACGCTCTTCAGCGCCTCGTCGCGCGGCAGGCCGAACGCGGCCGCCATGGCCGCATGTTGCGGCAGATTGCGCGCGTTGGCGGCGTTCATCGCGCCACCGCCGTCCGAGACGCAGAACCGGACGCCCGCGGCCTGCAGCTTGGCCGGCAGCGCGAACGCCTCGTCGTAAGGCTCGTAGCGGCGGGCCGGGGTGGCGAGGGTGGCGTCGCAGATCACGGCGACATCGCGCTGGCGGAGCTCGTCGGCCAGCCGCCAGGCGTCGTCGCCGCCGACCAGCACCAGCTTCGGCAGCTTCTGCTCGTCCGCGAAGCGCAGCGCGGCGCGGATCTGGGCGAGCGTGTTGGCGTGGAACATGACCGGGATCTCGCCGCGCAGGGCCTTCCCCATCGCGTCCCACTTCACGTCGCGGTCGTGGCGCGGGATGCCGGCCGCACCCTCGGCGCCGCGCGCCTTCCAGTAGGCGCGCGCGTCCTCGAACGCGCGGCGGATGGCGTCGATCGCCGCCTCGCGCGCTTTCTTCTGATCCTCCTCGCTGCGCGTTTCGAAAAACGCCCGCACCGTCGTCATGCTCGGCCAGCTGACGTGGAGCCCGACCGGGGAGCGGACCGTCATGTCCTCCTGGGTCCAGCCGTCGAGATGGACGAGCGCCGAGGTGCCGCTGATGGCGCCACCGCGTGGCACGACCAGCGCGCTGGTGACGCCGGCCACGCGCGACACAGGAAGAAGGTCGCTCTCCGGATTGATCTCGACTTCGGCGCGGATGTTGGGATTGACGTCCCCGGTCTCCTGGTAATCATTGGTCCCGAGCACGCTGCTCACCTCGGTCAGGCCGAGCACGGTGTTGGACGAGATCATGCCGGGATAGACATGCTTGCCGGCGCACGAGATCAGCTTCGCGTCGGCGGGTGCGGCCACGCCCGCGCCGACCGCCGCGATCTTCCCGTCGCGGATCACGACGGTCGCGTTCTCGAGCGTGGGCCCGCTCACGGTGTGAACGGTGCCGCCCGTGAGCGCGATGGTCTCGGCGCGCGCCTCGTGGGCCGCGATCGTGAGCGCCATGGCGAACACGGCCGCGACCGCGGCCGCGCGCCGCATGCGGATGCTCCCCGCCGCGCGGATCATCGCTGCACCCCTTCCGACCCGCTGTCGCGAGTGCCACGTTGGATCGCCCGGCGCTCGGTCTCGCCGATGAACCGGATCTCGTGGTCGCCCGCTCCACAATCGTTGCCGCTCAGGTCGGTGTCGTCGAGATAGCGCGGCGGCCAGTTGCCGCGCCTTCCGCCGCGGCCGGGGCCCTCCTCCTTCTTCGCCGCCCTCGCCTTCGCGATCAGCGCCGCGCGCTCCTTTGCGAGCGCCTCGCGGCCGGCAAGATCCTCCGCGCGGTCGAAGTACTTGCGCCCCTCGATCCAGGTCTGCTCGCAGAGCGAATAGGGCGAGAGCGGGCTGCCATTCCAGATCGAGAAATCGGCGTCCTTCCCCACCTCGAGCGAGCCGACGCGCGCGTCGATCAGGAGCGACCTGGCCGGATTGATGGTCACGAACTTGATCGCCTCTTCGGGCGGCACGCCGCCGTACTTGACGGCCTTGGCAGCCTCGGTGTTGAGACGCCGCGCCAGCTCGTCGCTGTCCGAGTTGAACCCCACGTTCACGCCCCGGTCCCACATCAGATACATGTTGTACGGGATCGCGTCGATCACCTCGAACTTGTAGGCCCACCAGTCGGTGAAGCCGAGGGCCGAGGCGCCGTGGGTGGCGATCTCGTCGGCCACCTTGTAGCCCTCGAGGATGTGGGTAAACGTGTTGACGCGGACGCCGAACTGCTCGGCGAGCCGCATCAGCATGAGCACCTCGTCCTGGCGGTACGAGTGGCAGTGGATGTAGCGCCTGCCGTCCAGGATCTCGGCCACCGCCTCGAGCTGCAGATCGCGCCGCGGCGGATACGGACGCCGGTGCGCCCGGTACTCCGCCCACGCGGCCCGGTCGTCGCGCGCGCGGGTGAACGCGTCGCGGATGGTCTGCTCGACGCCCGCGCGGCTCTGCGGGTAGCGTGGCGGATCGGCCCGCTGGGCGCCGAAGTTCGACTGCTTGGGGTTCTCGCCGAGCGCGAACTTCACGGTCGGCGGCGCCGCCCCGAACAGCAGCGCGTCAGGCGGCTTGCCCCACTTGTTCTTGATCACCGCGCACTGCCCGCCGATGGCGTTACACGAGCCGTGCAGCAGGTGCATCATGGTGGTGCCGCCCGCGAGCTGGCGGTAGATGTTCACGTTCTCCGAGTTGATGACGTCCTGGATGCGCACCTCGCAGGTCACGCTGTGGGTGCACTCGTTGACGTTGCCCAGGATCGCAGAGTGGCTGTGCTCGTCGATGATGCCGGGGGCGATGTGCTTGCCCGCGCCATCGATGACGACGGCGCCCGCGGGCGCGGACAGATTCTTCCCCACGCCCGCGATCTTTCTGTTCTTCACCAGCAGGTCGGCGTTCTGGAGCGTCCCCTGCGGGCCCGCGGTCCAGATCGTGGCGTTCCTGACGAGCAGCGCGGAGGGCTGCGCCGGGGCGGGCATGCGCCACGGCTCGCTGTTGCCCATCACCGCCGGCGATGCCACCGGCTCGTCTTTCGGCTTCGGCGCCTCGCGGCCCTTCTCCTCGGGGTCGGGCTGCCGCCAGCCGGTGACGTCGTGCGAGCCCACGCCCGCCACGCTGAGTGTTCCGCTCGCGAAGTCGCCCTTCGCGGCGAGATCGAAGCGCTCCGCCGGATCATCGCCGCGCTGTACCGTGAAGCGCAGCCGGTCGCCCGCCAGCTCGAACTCGCGCGCGGTGAGCGTGTCGGCGCCCAGCGCGAGCCGGACGCTGGTGTCTTTCTCGGCGCGCACCAGGAGCGCGTGGCGCGCGTGGCCCCAGCCGATGCTCCAGGTGCCCTTGATACCGCGCTCGTCGCGCTCGAAGGCTTCGAATCGCTCGCCGTCCACCCACACCTCCCGCACCTTGCCCTTCTCGGAGAACAGGTCCCCGTGGGTCACGGTGAGGCTCGCGATCTTGCCCGGGGCGAGCGTGCCGAGCCGGCTCTCGAGGCCGAGCAGCTTCGCCGGCGCCGTGGTCACGGCGGCGAGCGCGTCGCTCTCCCTGAGGCCGCGCGCGATCGCCTTCGCGACGTTCGCGCGGAACTGCTTCACGTCCTTGAGCCCGTTGGCGGTGAGCGCGAACGACACACCCGCCTTCGCGAGCGCCGCCGCGTTGCCCGGGGCGTCCTGCCACTGGCGCAACTCCTCGGTGGTCACCTCGGGTGCCAGGTCCGGATCCGACAGTTCAGGCGGTTCGGGAAAGTTGACCGGGACCACGAGCGGCATGCCGTCGGCCGCGACCTCGCGCACGCGCTTGTACTCGTCGCCGCCCGTGACGATCGTGGCCGGCACGCCCGCCTCGCGCGCGATGCGCGCCGCGCGCAGCACCTCGAGCATCTCGTCGGCCACGAACAGCGCCGGCTGCTCGCCGCGGATCACGGGCTGGAGCGCCTCCCATGCGGCGTTCACCTGCGGCCGCTCCTTCCCCTGCGGCGCGCGCGCGTAGGTCGCCTGCACCTCCGCGTACCATTTCGCGTCCATGAACACCTGGCGGATCACGGCGATCGCTCCCATCAGCGAGCCCGGATAGGCCCCGGGGGCCGCAGTCTCGAGCGCCACCACCTGCGCGGCGTCGCTCTTCACCACGGCGGCGTTGGCCGCCGCGTCACCGAGGCCGATCACCGCCGTCGAGCCGCGCAGGATTCCGCGGCGCGGCGCGAGCTGCGCCACGGCGAAGCCCGCGGCCCGCAGCGCCTCGAGCTGGTCCTTCGAAAGCGGCGGCGCCTCGATCATCCGGATCTCGGGATGGACCGCGGCGAGCTCGTGGGTCGCGCCGTGGGGTGCTGCGGGCGGCGGCTGCGGACGGCCGGGCGGCGTGCCGGGAGTCCCGCCCGGCGGCGGGCCCGACGCGGGCTCGGCCGGCATCACGAACGCGTCGATCAGCCCGGGATAAACGGTGAGGCTGTCGCCCGGCCACACGCGCGCGTCGGCCGGGACCGGAACATTCGCTCCCACCGCGACGATCAGCCCATCGCGCATGACGATCGTGCCGCGCTCGATCACCTGGCCCGGAGCGGTGACGATGCGGGCGCCGACGATGGCGTGCACGCGCGGCGTGGCGGCACGCAGAACATCGGGGAGAAGCAGCGCGAGCGTCGCCGCGGCGGCGAAGGCCACGGCGCGCAGGCGCGGGTTCTGGACTCGGAGCGGGCGAAGTCTCGGCATCGGGGCGGTCCTCTCGATGAACGTGCGACGTGGAGGTGAGGCCGGAAGTGCTGGAGTCTCGCGCCGGCCCGGAAGCCGCGCAAGCACCGGCCCCCGCCGCGCGCGGGGGTGATGACGAGCGCGTCCTTTTCCAGCCACGAGCGCGGGGCCGGGGGCGCGGCGGCGTGGCCGTGGAGCGCGGGCTCATCGCGCCCAGGGCCTCCGTTCCGAGTGCCACGGCCGCGGGCAATTCGCCACGTATCAGGATTGAACGCGGATTGCGGCTGGCGGCCCAACCGGGCCAACTGCGGCGACTTGCGTCGAGAAGGCCGCGGCCCCGCCGGTGGCACAACGCCTGCTCAAGTCCCCGCGGCACCCGAAGACCCGCCCGGGCCTCGGCCCGGCTTCCTCGCCGCGGAGCACCCCTGTGTTCCGCTTCCTGCTCGCGAAAGGAGACAGCTCATGAGACGGAGCGCTCTTTATTGGTCCCTGCTGGCGATCGCAATCGCGGCTCCGGCGCTCGCCCAGACGCGCACGTCCGTCAGCGTGCAGCTCAACATCGGGAATGCGCCGCCCCCGCCGGTCATCGTGTATCGCGAGGAGCCGCCGGTGGTCGTGGTCCCGGGCAGCGCGGTCTACGTGGTCGCGGACGACCGCTACGACTGCGACATGTTCCACTACGGCGTGTACTGGTTCGTCTGGAACAACGGCTACTGGTATCGGGCGCGCGGATACCGCGGCCCGTTCACGGTCGTGGACGTGAAGTACGTGCCGGCGGTGGTCTGGAACGTCCCCGCGAAGCACTGGAAGCACCATCCGCACGGCGGCCCTCCGGGCCAGATGAAGCGGCGCGACGGCGTGGTGGTGGTGAAAGAGAAGGGCGGGCACGGTCGAGGGCACGACCGCGACTAGCGGCGACACGCATTCGAGTACGCTCTCCAACCGAGCGGGCGCCCGGCGATGCCGGGCGCCCATCGTGTATTCGCGCGCGTCTCGCCGCGAGGCGAACCGCGGTTACTTCTTCTCCTCCGCCTTCACCGCGCCGCCCAGCTCCACCGCCTGCACGAACAGCGCGCGGTAGCCGCGCGCCTTCGTCATCATCCCGGTCACCGTCACCGTCTTCGCCAGCAGCGGCAGGAACACCGACTTGAGCTCGACCTGCCCGTCGCGGCGCGGATGGTGCTCCTCAGCGAACAGGATGGTGAGCTCGCCGCTCCGGTCCAGCAGGCCGATCGGCTGCCCATTGGTGATGCACTTGGTGCCGCAGGGAATGTGAGCCTCGCCCCGCTTGCCGAGCTGGAGGTAGCAGGAGACGTCCACCACCTCGCCGGTCACGGTCGCGACCCGGCCGCCGGCGAGCACCTTCTTGTGCGCCTCGGCGGTCGCGGCTTCCCACGTGGTGGGAGTCCACTTCGCGGTCTCCTTCGAGCCGAGCGTGGTCGCGACCGGCTGCGCCGGCGTGTCGGCGGCGGCAGTCGCGCCGAACACGACGAGGACGAGGAGGACTGATACGTGAGGCCGATGCGGGCGGTTCATGGTCGGGCTCCTTTCCAGGGGCGTGGCGGGCGCCCGGGGCGGACCGCTCCGGCACCCACGACCCGCGCAGTCTAGCGGCGACCGCGACTTCGGCCAATCAGGCGCCGCGCGGACGCTTGAGCCGCCACACCAGCAGCGGCGGCGTCACCAGCGTGGTGAGCGAAACCATCAGCACCACCGCCGAGAACACGGCGCCGTCGATCACGCGCTCGCCGCCGATCGTGAGCGTGGCGCCGATGCTCGCGAAGATGAGCCCGACCTCGCCGCGCGGGATCATCCCCAGGCCCACCGCGAGGCGGTCGGTGCCGCGCTCGAGCACGCCGAGCGAGCACGCCTGCTTGCCCACCACCGCGGCCAGCGTCAGCACCGCGGCGAATCCCAGCACGTCTCGGGTCCCGAACGCCGCGAGGTCCACGCGCATGCCCATCAGCACGAAGAACACCGGCACCAGAAAGCTGGCGATGGGCTCGAGCAGCTCGGGGACGCCGCGCTGCTTCTGGTCGCGCGCGATAAGGTCGCGGTAGTGGACCTCGTCCAGGATGAGCCCGGCGGCGAAGGCACCCACGATGGGTGCCAGCCCCGCCTTGCCGGCCAGCACCGCGAGCCCGAAGCAGAACGCGAGTGCCAGCGCCAGCAGCACGCCCTGGCCCGGCAGGCGCGCCGCGAGCTTGAACGCGCGCTGTGAGAGCCAGCGGCCGAGCACGATGGCGCCGATCAGGAACAGCAGCGACTTGCCGACAATCCACGCCACCCCGAGCGGTTCGAAGGCGTGGCCGCGGTCGGCGGCGCCGATCAGGCCCGCGATCACCGCCAGCACCAGCAACCCGAGCACGTCGTCGATCACCGCCGCGCCCAGGATGATGCGGCCCTCTGTGCTGGCGGTGCGCTTCAAGTCGGCGAGCACGCGCGCCGTGATGCCGACGCTGGTCGCGCACAGCGTGGCGCCCACGTACCAGTGGGTGAGCGGGTTGTGCGCGGGGAAGAAGGCGCGGGAGCAGAAGAACCCGAGCACCATCGGCGCCACCACTCCGAGCACGGCGACCAGGAAGGACGAGGCGCCGACCGCCATCATCTTCGCCAGGTCGGACTCGAGACCGACCCGGAACAGCAGGAACAGCACGCCGATCTGAGCCAGCATGTCGAGCCCCGGCTGCTGGCGCAGCCCGTCGAACTCGTGGAAGCCGACGAGCCCGAGGTTGCCGATCAGCACCCCGACCAGCAGCTCGCCCAGCACCGGCGACTGGCCGAAACGCTCGAACAGCGCGCCGCCCAGCTTCGCCCCCACCAGGATGAGCACCAGCGCTTCGAGCACCGGGAGGATATCGGGGGCGCCGGGCCCGGAGGAGGCGCGGGCGATCGCGGGCGAGAGCGTGACGTGGGCTAGCGCGAGACCGGCGATCAGGGGCGGGAGTAGTCGGCGGGTCCGCATGACCCGCGCTTCATATCGCATCGCGCGCTCGCGGTCGAGGAAAACCGCGAGGGCGGAGCCGGTCGAGCCGGCCGGGGGGCGCTCCCTGCCTCATAGAAGCGAACCTTCGGCTGGGAGCGCCCCCCGGCCGGCTCGACCGCTACCGCACCACGATCTTCCCCGCGATCATGTCCATCCCGCAGGCGTAGCGGATCTCGCCCGCCTTGTCCGGCGTGAACGTGACCTCGACCGGCTGGTTGAGCGGCAGCGCCCGCCGGATGCCGTAGTCGGCGACCACCAGCTCGGTGGCGCAGGTCGCGTCGGTCTTGCGCGTCACGACCAGCGTCACGGGCTGGCCCTGTTTCACCTGGACGTTCGCGGGCTCGAAGCCTTTCTCGGTCACGGCCATCTCGATGCGGCCGCTTCGCGCTCCTTGTGAAGCGCAGCCCGCCACCGCGGCGGCGAAAACGAGCGTCATCAAGGTTTGCTTCAGCATGGATCGGTTCCTCCTCAGGTTGTCGGCACGGCCGCCATCGCGGCCGCGTCCGGTTGCGGCCCGGGCAGGCGGCGGCCCTTCCACCACGCGAAGACCGCGGGGTAGACCACCAGCTCGAGCACGAACGAGGTCACGACGCCGCCCACCATCGGGGCGGCGATGCGCTTCATGACGTCGGCGCCGCTGCCCGAGCCCCACATGATGGGCAGCAGGCCGAACAGGATGGCGCACACCGTCATCATCTTGGGTCGGAGGCGGTGCGCGGCGCCTTCCACGATCGCCTCGGTCAGGTCGCCGCGATGGCGCAGCCTCCCGCGCCGCTCGTGGTCGGCATACGCGAGGTTGAGATAGAGCAGCATCACGGTGCCGGTCTCGGCGTCCAAGCCCGCGAGCGCGATCATGCCCACCCACACCGCCACACTCAGGTTGTAGTGGAGCAGCCACACCAGCCACACCGCGCCGATCAGCGAGAACGGCACGGCGAGCATCACGATCGCGGTCTCGGGGACCGACTTGAGGTTGAAGTAGAGCAGCGCGAACACCAGCAGCAGCGTGACGGGGATGACCAGCGCCAGCCGCCGCTGGGCGCGCTCGTAGTACTTGAACTGCCCGGTCCACTCGAGGCGGTAGCCGGGCGGCAGCGGCACCTCGCGTGTCACGACGCGCCGGGCCTCGTGCACGAAGTCGGCGAGCGGGCGGTCCGCGACGTCCACCGACACCAGCCCCGCGAGCTGCCCGTCCTCCTCCTGGATCATCGGAGCCCCGGTGCGGAAGCGGAGGTCGGCGAGCTGTCCGAGCGGGATCTGCCCTCCGGCCGGCGTCGGCACCAGCACGCGCTTGAGCGCCTCGGGATCGTCGCGCAGCTCGCGCGCGTAGCGCACCACGACCGAGTAGCGCTCGCGGCCCTCGACGGTCTGGGTCACGGCCAGCCCGCCGATCGCGGCTTCGATTACCTCCTGAACGTCACCCACGGTGAGCCCGTAGCGCGCCGCCTCGTCGCGCCGGATGTCGAAGTCCAGGAAGCGGCCGCCGGTGACGCGGTCGGCGAAGGCGCTGCGGGTGCCGCGCACCCGTTTGACCGCCGCCTCCACCGCGACCGCGATCTTCTCGATCCCGGCCAGATCGGGCCCGAACACCTTGACCCCGACCGCGCTCCGCACTCCGGTCGCGAGCATCTCGTTGCGGGTCTGGATCGGCATCCACCAGATGTTGGGCATGCCGGGGTAGCGGAGCTTGCGGTCCATCTCGGCGACCAGCCGCTCCCAGCTCATGCCGGCCCGCCACTCGCGCTCAGGTCTAAGGCTTACGACGGTCTCCACCATCGAGAGCGGCGCGGGATCGGTCGAGGTCTTCGCGCGGCCGATCTTTCCGAACACGGTCTCGACCTCGGGGATGGCCTTGAGATCGCGGTCCATGCGCTGGAGCACGGCCGCGGCCTCGGTCTCGGAGAGTCCGGGCGGGGCGGTCGGCATGTAGAGCAGCGTGCCTTCGTTCAAGGGCGGCATGAACTCGCTGCCGAGCGTGAGGAATACCGGAATGGTGGAGAGCAGCAGCAGTGCAGCGGTCACCACGACCGCGCGCTTCCTTCGCACCGCGAAGCGCACCACCGGCGCGTAGACGCGCGTGAGCCAGCGCGACACCGGGTGCTCGCGCTCGGCGCGGATGCGGCCGCGGATGAACCAGGCCGCGAGCGCGGGGGTGAGCGTCACCGCGAGCAGTGCCGCGAACGCCATCGAGTAGGTCTTGGTGAAGGCGAGCGGCTTGAAGAGCCTGCCCTCGGTGCCTTCGAGCGTGAAGATGGGCAGGAACGAGACGGTGATCACGAGCAGCGCGAAGAAGATGGGCCGCCCCACCTCCTGGAGGCCGTGGACGATGACGCTGGCGCGCGGCTCGTTCCGCCCGCCTTCCTCCCACGCCTCGAGCTTCTTGTGCACGTTCTCGACCATGATGATCGAGGCGTCCACCATGGCGCCGATCGCCACCGCGATGCCGCCCAGCGACATGATGTTCGCGGTGAGCCCCTGCCGCGCCATCGGGATGAAGGCGAGCAGCACCGCGATCGGGAGCGACAGGATGGGGATCAGCGCGCTCCGGAGGTGGAACAGGAAGAGCACGATGACCGCGGAGACGATCAGCATCTCCTGGAGCAGCTCGTGCCACAGGGTCTCGACCGCGCGGTGGATCAGCTCGGAGCGGTCGTATGTGACAACCACCCGCACTCCGGGCGGAAGCGAGCCGGCCACCTCGGCCAGCCGCTTCTTCACGCCGTCGATGACGTGGAGCGCGTTCTGGCGCTGCCGCATGATGACGATGCCGCCCACCACTTCGCCCTCGCCGTTCAGCTCGGCGATGCCGCGGCGCGGCTCGGGCCCGAGGTGCACTTCCCCCAGGTCGCGCAGCGTCACCGGCACGCCGTCGGCGCTCACCTTGACCGGCACGGTCTCGAGATCCGCGACGCTCCGGATGTAGCCGCGCCCGCGCACGAAGTGCTCGTGCTCCGCGATCTCGAGCACGCCCCCGCCCACGTCGTTGTTCGAGCGGCGGATCGCCTCCGCCACCGCCGCGATCGGGACGTCGAAGGCGAGCAGCCGCTCGGGATCGAGGTCCACCTGGTACTGGCGCACGAAGCCGCCGACCGACGCCACCTCGGCCACCCCGTCCACGCCCTGCAGCCAGTAGCGCAGCGTCCAGTCCTGGAAGGAGCGCAATTGCGACAGGTCGTGCCGGCCGCTGGAGTCCACCAGCGCGTACTCGAACACCCAGCCCACGCTGGTGGCGTCGGGCCCGATCTGGGGATTGGCGCCCTGCGGCAGGCGCCCGCGGATCGAGGCCAGGTATTCGAGCACCCGGCTGCGCGCCCAGTAGAGATCCACGCCGTCCTTGAACACGACGTAGACGAACGAGTCCCCGATCATCGAGAGCCCGCGCACGTACTGCACGCCGGGTGCGGCGCGCAGCGCGGTCACGATCGGGTAGGTGATCTGGTCCTCGACCAGGTCGGGACTGCGCCCCATCCACTCGGTCGAGATGATGACCTGGGTGTCGGAGAGGTCGGGGATGGCGTCGAGCGGCGTGCGCTGAAACGCCCACACCCCGGCGCCGGCCGCGATCGCGACCGCGGCCACCGTGAGGGCGCGGCGGTTCGCGCACCAGGCGATCAGGCGGTCGATCATGGCGCGCTCACCATTTCTGCGCGGCCGACCTGAGCTTGCTGTCGGCCGCGACCAGGAAGTTGCCAGAGGACACAACCATGTCGCCGGCCGCGAGGCCCTCGAGCACCTCGTACCACTGGCCCGCGCGCCGCCCGAGCCTGACCTGGCGCGGGGCGAGGCGCCCGTCGCCGAGATCCACGAACACCACGTGCCGCTCGCCGGTCGGAAGCACCGCGCTCTCCGGCACCGCGAGGCGCCGTCCGAGCGGCGCCTGGAGCTCGACGTCCACGAACATGCCGGGCTTGAGCGCCCCGTTCGCGTTCGGGACCTCGATCCGCACCTGGACCGTGCGGGTGTCGCGCTCGAGCGCGGGGCTCACGAACGACACCCGGCCCGCGCGCGAGCCGGCGTCGAGATAAGGGTCGAGCAGTCGCGCCGGCATACCCACCTTCACCAGTGGCAGGTCCATCTGGTAGACGCTCGCGATCACCCACACCGGATCGAGCGGGGCGATCTTGAAGAGCACCTGTCCGGCGCTGAAGGCGCTGCCCCGGACGACGTTCTTCTCCGTCACGACGCCGCTCGCGGTCGCCGGCACCGGCAGCGCCTCGCGCGCCCGCCGTGTGCGCGCCAGCTCGTCGACCGCGCCCTCTGGCACGTCCCAGAGCCGGAGCCGCTGCCGCGCGGCCTCGGCCAGCGCGCTCAGACGCGTGACGCCGCCCGCGGCCGCGGTGTCGGCCTCGCCGTGGTAGAGCGCTTCGAGGAACTCCTGCTGCGCGGACCACACCTCGGGGCTGTAGGCGGTGAAGAGCGCGTCGCCCTTCCGCACCGGGCGCCCGGTGAAATCGGCGAAGATCTCGCGCACGAAGCCCGCGTACTTGAGCGTGACCTCGGCCGCGTGCGATTCGTCGTAGCCGATGCGGCCCACGGCGCGCACCGTGGCGTCGAGGTCGCGGAGCTCGACCTTCGCGGTGCGGATGCCGAGCGCCTGGCGCCGCGCGCCGTCCATCGTGACCGCGCCGGTCGCACCGTCCGGGGCCGCGCCGGAGGGGGGCGCCGCGCCGCCGTGGCTCATGCCGGGCATGGCGCCCATCGCGGCCCCCGCGGGGGGCGTGCTGCCCGCCGGCGCCAGCCCCTTCAACTGCGTGCTCAGCCGGTAGGCGGCCTCGACCCGCTCGCCGCCCGCCGCCGCGATGCGAATCGTCACGTCCCACTCGCCGTTCATCGCGAGACCGTAGCCGGCGCGGTAAACGCCGGGCCCGGCCTCCTTCACCTTCCCCCGGCTCTCCATGTAGGGCATCGCCCCCATCGCCGGCATGCTGACGAGCACGCTCACCTCGGCGCCCCGGACGGGCTTGCCGTCCGCGTCGCGTACGTCGATCCGGAGCGCGTCGTCGCCGACGCGCGGCGGATCGGGCTGCGTGGTGACGCTCACGCGATAGGGCCCGACCCTCTGCGGGGCCGCGTCCCCCGCGCCACTCCCGCCGCGGCCGCAGCCCGCGGCGATCAGCGCGAGCGCGAGACCCAGCGCAACCGCGGCCGGCGTCCACCGCCCGCGCCAACTCGAAAGCGTGTTCATCGCGTGTCCTCCGTCTCGGGGCCGCCGGCGTCGA
>CAZYQK010000035.1:22030-24285 GCA_964650245.1 uncultured bacterium
CTCGATCTCGCGGTCCACGCGGTCGCGCGCGGCGTCGCGTTCGGCCTCGGCGCCCGCCAGCGAGGCGCGCGCCTCGCGCACCGCAGCCGCGTGCCGCCCGAGGTTGAGCGGAAGGCTGAGCGAGAGGATCGCGCTCGGCTGCAGCTCGCGCTCGGTCCAGTAACGGTCGTAGGCGAAGCCGAGCGCACTCTCCGGCAGGCGCTCGCGACGTGCGAGAGCAAACGATGCGCGCTTCGCTTCGACCCGGGCCTCCGCCGCGCGCAGCTCTGGCCACGGCGCCCGAGCGCGCGCCGCCAGCCAGTCCGAGCTGGATGGGGCCTCGGGCAACGCGAGCGCGGCCGGCGGCAGCGGGAGCTCGCTTCCGGCCGGCAGGTGGAGCAGGGCGACCAGGCGTGCGACAACGACGCGACGCGCGCGCTCGAGCACCACGCTCTCGTGATCCAGCATGGCGAGCTCGACCTCGGCCTGAAGCGGATCGGTCTGGCCTGTCGTGCCCGCGCCGTACCGGACCAGCGCGACGTGCTCGAACTCCTTCATGAGCCCCCGCAGCCGCGCATTCGTCTCCTGGTTGCGCGTGATGCGCCAGAACTCGGCGTAGTCGACGCGCGCGTCTCGCAGGAGATCGAGCCGCGCGCTCTCGTAGTCGTACCCGGCGGCGCGACGCTCGCCGCTCGCGGCGCTGCGCCTCAGGCCCCGCTGCCCGAAGAGCGGGAAACGCTGCGTGACCTGCACTCGCCAGGCCGGCTCGACCGCATTGCTCGCGAAGCTGCGCGGCGCGGCCATCGCGTCCAGCATCGGGTCCTCGAACGAGCCCTCCCGCGCGGCGCGCGCTTCGGCCTCGCGCCACGCCTCGCGCGCCGCAGCCAGGCTCGGGTTGCGCTCGAGCACCGTGCGCTCGAGCCACGCGAGGTCGAGCGTGGTAACGCGGGCCAGCGCGGCGGCGGACGCCGGATCGGCCGCGGCGAACGCGCGCGGCGGCGCGCCCGCGAACGCCAGGCCCAGGGTCGTCAGCGCGGCGAGCCACGCCGCGTGCGTGCGGATCATGAAGCTTGCTCCTCTCGCCGCCGCTCGCTGAGCGGACGGCGTTTATCCGAGTGAGTACCGGGTTCCGGTGCTGAGGCTCGCGTGCCATCGCGCGGCGAACGAGTCGCCCGCGACCGGAACGAAGGTGGACCTGAGGCGCGCCGGAGCACGGAGCCCCGGGACCGTCAGGCGATCAGCGGATCAGGCGAGAGGAGGAGCGCGCAGCGGAAGCGGCGCGCGCGCGATGAGGAACGGCGGGCCGGCATCGTGCGCGAGGACGGCGCACGTCCGCGCGGGAGGCGCGGGGTCGGCCGCGACCGCGACCGGCTGCGGCAGCGGCGCGACGACGAGGGCGAGGGTGACCGCCTTCTGGATCGCGGCCGCCACCACCGGTGCGAGTGCCACGCAGCAGGGCGGCGTGCCGGTTCGAACCGGCGCGCCGCTCTCCGTGCCCTTGCGCGCAGACGCGCAGTGGGACGAAGGGCCGGCGTGGCATGCCCCCGCCGCGGGTGCGGCCGGGGCCATGCAGGACATGCGCGCGCCCAGACCGGCCGCGGATGCAATCGTCCCCACCAGGCAGTAGTTGCTGCCGGCGATGAAGATCGCGAGCGCGAGCGAAGCCGCGAGGCGGCGGGCGTTGGAATTCGATCTGCGCATGACCCTCATACTATCGGCACTCCCGAGCGGTGACATGTTCGTGATCCGTCAACTCTGCTCCGCGCGCGCGAGTCCGGCCGCGACGTGCGGCTAACGCGCTGTCATCGCTCACGCTCGCCGGGGATCACCGGCGAGGCCGGCGTGCGATTCGCGCGCTGCGGCGGGACGCCTCGCCAGCGCGGCGTGCACGGCGGCCACGATCTCGTCCGGGTCCACCGGCTGCACCGCGTAGTAGACCGGGCGCAGCTCCCGCACCAGCCGCTCGACGTGCAGCGAGCCTTCGGACGTGATGAGCACGAACGGCACGTCGGGGGCCACGCGCTTCAGCAGCTGGAGCACGGCGAGATCGGCCTGGCACTGGTCGCGAATCTCGTACACCACGACCTCCGGCCGGCGCCGGATGACCTCCTCGATCACGGAATCGACCGCGTGACAGCAGAACAGCTCGAGCTCCGGGGACGCGAGTGTTTCGAGCAGGGCGTTTCCGGTCGAGCAGTCGCACGAGCACAGCACGACGCGCGACATCGAGTCCTGATGACGAACGGCCGGGAGCGTCATGGGGCGCTCCCGGCCGC
>CAZYQK010000036.1:0-24088 GCA_964650245.1 uncultured bacterium
GATCATCACCTTCGGCACCAGGGGGGCGAAGGGCGTGGTGCGCGACGTGGGCCGCGTGATGGGGCTCGCCTTCGCGGAGGTGGACAAGATCGCGAAGCTGGTGCCGGACGGGCTCGGCATGACGCTCGAGCGCGCGCTCGAGCTCTCGCCCGACCTCAAGAGCCTGCCGCAGCGCGGGCCGGTGTTCGACCGTCTGCTGCGCAGCGCCCGGGTGCTCGAGGGGCTGGCGCGCCACGCCTCGACCCACGCCGCGGGCGTGCTCATCACGCCCGGACCGCTGCTCGACTTCGTGCCGCTCTACCGCCAGAAGGACGAAACCGTCACCACCCAGTGGGATATGAAGTCGGTCGAGAAGGCCGGACTCCTCAAGATGGACTTCCTCGGCCTGCGCACGCTCTCGGTGCTGGCCGGGGCGGTCGAGCTGGTCCGGCGCCACCACGGCGCGATCCTCGACCTCCTGAAGCTGCCGCTCGACGACGCGGCGTCCTACGAGGTGTTCCAGCGCGCCGACACCGTGGCGATCTTCCAGTTCGAATCGAGCGGGATGCGTGAATACCTGCGCCAGCTCCGCCCCACCGTGTTCGAGGACCTGGTGGCGATGAACGCGCTCTACCGCCCGGGCCCGATGGAGAACATCCCCTACTTCATCGAGTGCAAGCACGGTCGCAAGGTCGCGAGCTACGACCACCCGGACCTGAGGCCCATTCTCGAACCGACCTACGGCGTGTTCGTGTACCAGGAGCAGGTGATGGAGGCGGCCCGCGCGCTTGCGGGCTTCTCGATGTCGCAGGCCGACGAGCTGCGGCGGGCGATGGCGAAGAAGCGGCCCGAGGAAATGGAGGCCAAGCGCCAGCAGGTGGTCGAGGGGTGCAAGCACCGGAAGATCGCCGGCGGAAAGGCGGAGAAGATATTCGCCACGATGGAAAAGTTCGCGTCCTACGCCTTCAACAAATCCCACAGTGCCGCCTATGCGCTGATTGCCTACCAGTGCGCGTACCTCAAGGCGCACCATCCGGCCGAGTTCATGGCGGCGACCCTCACCAGCGAGATGTCGGACAGCTCCCGCATCGTGACGCTGATCGAGGAGTGCCGGCGCATGAAGCTCGAGATCCTGTCTCCCGACGTGAACCGCTCGGCCTGGGAGTTCGCGATCGAGGACGATCGCATCCGCTTCGGCCTGGGCGCGGTGCGCAACGTGGGTCAGAACGCGGTGGAGTCGGTGATCGGGGCGCGGAGCGAGGGCGAGTTGTTCCGCGACCTGTTCGACCTGGCGCGCCGGGTGGACGCGCGCGCGATGAACCGGCGAGTGCTCGAGAGCCTGATCGCGGCCGGCGCCTGCGACGGGCTGGGCCCCGAGCGCGGCGCCATGCACGCCGGGGCGGGCCGCGTGCTCGAGCAGGCGGCCTCGCTCCAGCGTGACCTCGCGAGCGGGCAGTCCTCGCTGTTCGGCGAGGAGGGCGGCGAATCGGCGGTCGCCGTGGTGGCGCCCCCGCTTCCGCCCGCGGAGCCGTGGAGCAGCCGCGATCGCAGCGCGAAGGAGAAGGAGGTGCTCGGCTTCTATTTCTCCGAGCACCCGCTCGAGCCGCTCCGCGAGACCCTGCAGAAGATCGTGACGCACACCATCGGCGACGCGCTCTCACTCGAGGACGGCGCCGAGGTGCGGGTGGGCGCGGTGGTCATCGAGGTGAGGAAGATCACCACCCGGGCCGGTCGGCCGATGGCGGCCGTCACGCTCGAGGACCTGAGCGGGCGCATCGAGGCCACGGTCTTCCCCGAAATCTACGAAGCGTCGCGCGATCTGCTCCAGACCGACCGCATCGTGGTGGTGTCGGGCCGCATCGAGGTGCGCGAGGACCGTGGCCTCAAGCTGCTGCTGTCGGAGGCGCGGTCGCTCGAGCAGGCCCGCAGCGAGTATCGTCCCTGCCTCCACCTCGAGATTCGCTCCGAGGACCTCTCGGTCGGCTGGCTCGAAGGGGTGGACGAGGCACTGTCGGCGTTCCCGGGCGATTCGGAGGTCTACCTGCACATCGTCATGCCCGATCGCTCGCGCAAGGCGAGCCGCTCGAAGCGCTACCGGGTCGCGGAGGACGAGCGCGTGCTGGCCACCCTCCGGGAGCGCTTCCCGTTCGTGCGCGCGGGCTGGGGAAAGGGCATCGCATGACG
Source organism: uncultured bacterium (assembly GCA_964650245.1). Taxonomy (GTDB): domain Bacteria; phylum Eisenbacteria; class RBG-16-71-46; order RBG-16-71-46; family RBG-16-71-46; genus WS-2. The sequence goes on from CAZYQK010000036.1 coordinate 2,164, forward strand.
ACCTGGCTCGACTTCGAGAAGCCCGTGATCGAGCTGGAGCGCCGCATCGAGGAGCTCAGGAGCCACGCGGAGGACTCGGGACTCGGAACGCGCGAGGAGCTCCTGGACCTCGAGCGCAAGGCGGACGAGCTGCGGCGCGAGGTCTACGCCAACCTCACGCCCTACCAGCGCGTCCAGCTCGCGCGCCATCCGCGGCGGCCGTACTCGCTCGACTACATCGAGCGCAGCTTCGACGGGTTCACAGAGCTGCACGGCGACCGCCACTTCGCGGATGATCCCGCGATCGTGAGCGGCCTCGCGTTCCTCGACCGGCGCCCGGTGATGGTCATCGGCCAGCAGAAGGGGCGCGACACCAAGGAGAATCTCCAGCGGCGCTTCGGCATGCCCAACCCGGAAGGCTATCGAAAGGCGCTGCGCCTGATGAAGCTGGCCGAGCGGTTTCGCGTGGCGGTGGTGACGCTGGTCGACACCCCGGGCGCCTATCCCGGGCTGGGGGCGGAGGAGCGCGGGCAGGCCGAGGCGATCGCGGTCAACCTGAGGGAAATGGCGCGGCTCGAGGTGCCGGTGATCACGGTGGTGATCGGCGAGGGCGGATCGGGAGGGGCGCTCGCCATCGCGGTCAGCGACGTGGTGCTCATGTTCGAGAACTCGATCTACTCGGTGATCTCGCCCGAAGGCTGCGCCTCCATCCTGTGGCGCGAGGGCAAGAAGGCCCCGCTCGCGGCCGAGGCCCTGCGGCTCACCGCCAGAGACCTGGAGCAGCTGGGGGTGATCGACGGCCGGCTGCCCGAGCCCGTGGGGGGCGCGCACCGCGACCCGGGCGCCGCGGCCGCCACCCTCCGCGCCGCAGTCAGCGGGCACCTCGAGCGGCTGTTCGGGGTATCAACCGAGGCCAGGGTGGAGCAGCGTCTGCGGAAATTCAGGCGCATGGGGGTGTTCCGCGCCAGCGCGGCTTGACCCTCCGAAAATGCAGTTGTTAGACTGAATCCCGCGACCGAACCGCATGAACCCCCGGGGGATTTCACTCGAATCTGGTTACGTCCTGAAGCGGACCGGCGCGCCCGGCGCCGCGCCTGTGGCCACGGGCCCGGTTCGACATCCTTCACCCTCCACGTAGCCAGGGAGTCCCATGGTCCTCAGCCCCGATCTCTTGAGCATCCTGGTGTGCCCGGCCTGCAAGGGCGATCTCGCCTACGACCCATCCGCACAAACGCTGACCTGCGACCGCTGTCGCCTGCGCTACAAGGTGGTCGACGACATTCCGGTGATGCTGGTCGACGAGGCCGAGAAGTTCTGATCGATCCCAAAGCCGTATGTCCGACGCCGCGCCGCAATGCCGCCGCGCGCTTGCTCGCGGTGGTGGTGTTGAGCTGTGGAGCGCTCGCGGTACCGGCCCGCGCCGCACCCCGCGGCGTGCGGCTGCTTCCCACCGGGCCCTCGCTGGTCCGCTTCGCGGTGGAGGTGCCCGCTCCGCTGCTCGCGCGGGTCGGCGCCGGGGGCGAGCTCTCCGAGATCAAGATCGAAGGATTCGGCAGCGATGGGCCGCCGGGTGAGCCCGCGCTTCCGATTCGCGTGCTGCGGGTCGCGGTCCCTCCCGCGGGCGAGGTGCGGGTGCGGGCCGCGGCCAGCGGCGAGACGATCGAGGAGGGGGTGCTGCTGGCGCCGCTCGGCACGCTCGAACGCGGGGCGGATTCGCCGCCACGCTTCGAGCGCGCGCCCGCCGCGTATGCGTCGCGCGAGCCACGCGCCCCGCAGCGCGCGCGGCTGCTCGGCGTCTCGTGGATGCGCAACCAGCGGGTGGCGACCGTCGCGGTGCTGCCCGCGGACTACATTCCCGCCTCGCGCCGGCTCACGCTCTACCGCCGGGTGGAAGTGGAGGTCGAGGTGTCGCCAGCGGGCGACGTGGGCCCGCGGTTCCAGCCCGACGATCCATTCGAGGCGGTCTACCGCGAGGTGCTGGTGAACTACGAACAGGGCGGACACTGGCGGCGCCCCGCCGTCGGCCGCGCCCGGCGCGGCCTGCCGGACGATTTCGGCGGGCTCTCCGCGGCGGTCACGCCCGCGGTGCCGGAGACCAGCGTGTTCGTGGGCCGCACCTGGATCAAGATCGCTATCCCTAAGACCGGCTTCTACCGGGTGGATTTCGGCCAGCTCCGGAACTTCGCGCTCTTCAACTCGCTGGTCCCGGCCGACAGCGTCAAGCTCGATCAGCTGCGGCTCTTCACCTGGCCGGGGGTGCCGGTCTTGCCCGAGGGGAACTACTGCGACTCCTGCGATTTCCGCGAAGTCGCGATCCAGTTCGTGGAGGACAACGACGGACTGTTCAACCGCAACGCGGACTACTTCTACTTCTTCGCGATGGGCGCCAGCGATTGGGCCGATCTCTACGATCCTTCCCAGCCGGACTCGGTCTTCATCAATCACCCGTACGAGACCACGAACTACTACTACCTGACGGTGTCCACGCCGCAGCTGCCGGTCGCCGGCGCGCCGAAGCGCATCGCGCAGCAGCCGGGCCTGGTCGCGCAAGCCCCCGAGGCGCGCGCCCGGCCGTCGCCCGTGTTCTCCACGCCCTCCACGTTCGGCGCGCGGGTGCACTACGAGCAGGACATCGAATACTTCCCCGACCTTTCGCCGTTCTACTACGGCCCGGGCGACGACGCATTCTGGGAAAAATGGTTCTGGCGCAGCATGAGTGCCGGCAACCTTTTCACGCCATCGCTCGATGCGCTGGGGATCGACTCCACCCAGGTCGCCACCGTGCGCATCCGGCAGTGGGGGATCGAAGGCGCCGACACGTGTTTCGACTCGCCCTGCCTCGCCAATCACCTGCTGGACGTCACGGTGAACGGGACCCCGCTGGAGCGTGAGGGCTGGTTCGGGCGCAGCGCGTTCGCGTACCAGGCGCCGACCCTGGCACTGCTCAGCCACAACACGGTGGGCGTCTCAGTCCCGGCGTTTCCGGGCCGTCCGAACCGGATCGATCGCAGCGCGATGGCCTGGATCGAGCTGCGCTACCAGCGCCTGTTCGTGCCGGTTGGCAACGAGCTCACCTTCGACTCCTACCCGGGGGGCGGGAACTTCACATACGACATCGCGCCGTTCACCACTCCGACCCAGCCCCACGTATTCGACGTGACCGATGCCTACGCCCCGGTGGAGATCTCGGGATTCGACTGGATGGACCTGGGCGGCGGCCGGTGGAAGCTATCGTTCGATGCTGTCGAGACCGGCGTCCATCGCTACCGCATCGCGCGCGATTCGAGCATCGCCAAGGTGCTGGACGCGAGCCTGTTCGCGGCGCCCGCCACCAGCCTGCTCAATCTGCGAAGCCGGACCCTCGGTGCCGATTACGTGCTCATCTACTACGACGGCTTCCAGGCCGCGGCCGATTCGCTCTCCCGCTGGCGCAGGGTCCGCCTGCCCCTGGACAGCCTCCGCACCTACGACGTGGAAGCGATCCCGATCTCGGCGCTCTACGATCAGTTCTCGGGCGGCCGCACCGACCCCTCCGCGATCCGCAACTTCCTGAGGGCGGTGTTCTTCAATTGGAGCGGGCGCCGGGAGTTCGTGACGTTGCTGGGCGACGCCTCCTACGACTTCAAGAACTTGCTGGGGTTCGCCCCCTCGGGTCAACCCGGCGCACTGATTCCCACCTACGAGAACGGCTTCGCGATCGCCAAGCAGTTCGCGACCGACGACTGGTTGCTCAACGTGGACGATGCCTCGCTCAACATCCCCGACTTCTACGGGGGACGAATCCCGGCCGGCGACTCGAGGACGGCGCTCGATTTCGTCGTGAAACGCGTCCTCTACTACGACCGGCTGGCACCGCTCGGTGCCTACCGCAACAAGGTGATGCTGATCGCGGACGACAACGAGCAGGGCTCGAACGACGACCCGCTGCGCTGGAAGCACCTGAAGCAGACGGCGGAGCTGGACAGCTCGCACGTTCCGCGGCACGTGGACCGGGACTACGTCTACCTGCATACCTATCCGGACGGGGACCCGGCGGGCACGACCAAGCCCGGGGCCAAGGTCGATATCAAGCGGATCGTCAACGAGGGAGTGGCGATGTTCAACTTCATCGGCCACGGCAGCCCGTTCAAGATCGCGGACGAGACGGTGCTGAGCGACGTGGACGCCGGCACCTTCACCAACGCTGCGCGTCCCACCCTGTTCGTCGCCGCCTCGTGTGACGTGGGCAAGTTCAGCGACCCGACGGTGCAGAGCCTGGGCGAGCGCCTGCTGCTCGCGCCCGGTGGGGGCGCGATCGCGGTGATCTCGGCGACCGAGCTGGCCTACAGCGACTTGAACGTGGATCTCAACTGGGAGCTCTACGACCAGATGTTCGACCGCAGCGGCCCCGCCGGGCAGTACTCCAAGGGCGTGGCGCAGTCGCTCCTGATCGCGAAGATACTGACCTCGAACAACAGCCAGTTCAACATCACCAACAACAGCAAGTACCAGGTCATGGGCGACGCCGGCACGCGGCTCAATCTGCCGCGGCTGTGGGCGGACATCACGCTGCACGCGTGCGATACCTGCACCGCGGTCCTGGACTCCGTGCAACGCGGCCAGACCGTGACCTTCCGCGGCCGCGTGCTCGACCGCCCGGGAGGCAATCCGATCGCGTTCACGGGCGTGGCCGACATGCTGGCCGAGGATTCGGCCCCGCGCGAATCGGCCCCCGACTGCCGGTTGTCACCGGGCTGCAACATCCCGGCCAGCAACTTCACCTACTACTACAAGGCCGGGCCCATGTATCGCGGCGATGCCACGGTGACGGGCGGCGCCTTCCAGGGCAGGTTCGTGGTCCCGTTCGAGGCCAAGGGTGGCGCGCGGGCCCGGGTGCGCACCTACCTTCGCGGCCGTGTGGCGGAGGAGGGGTTCGACACCGATGGCGCCGGCGAGCTTCGCACCCAGCTTTCGCCGGGCCTGGCCGATACGTCCGACAACGCGGGACCCCGCATCACGCTCTCGTTCGCGAGCGGCTCGAACATCGTGAAACCCGACGCCGTGTTGCGGGTGGATCTCTACGACCCGAGCGGCATTCTCATCACCGGCCATACGCTCCAGAACGGCATCGTGATCACCCTCGACGGGAACACGACGGCCCGCGTCGACATCACAGCGAGCTTTCGCTACGCGACCGGCTCGTACACCACCGGCACCGCGAGCTGGCCGATGCCAAACCTGGCGCCGGGCAAGCACAGCCTCAAGGTGTCGGCGGCCGACAATCTCGCCGCGGGGCTCAACGCGGCCACGCACCGCTCGACCGCGACCCTCGACATCGAGGTGGTGGAGAGCCCCCCGCTCAACATCGTGGATGCCTACCTGTTCCCGAATCCCACCGGCTCGGGCCAGGCCGGAAGGACGGGAGGGCAGTTCGTGGTGGACGCCCGCGGGGAAAGCGTGAACGCGCTGCTGAGGATCTACACGCTCTCGGGACGCCTGATCCGTACCCTCAAGGCCTTCGGAGGCCAGGGCCAGCTCCAGATTCCGTGGAACGGGCTGGACGACGAGGGCCAGCCGCTCGCCAACGGGGCCTATTTCTTCCGGGTGCAGCTCAATGCCCGCGAACCGGGGGGGGAGTCGAGTCCGCGCCAGAAGGCGGTCGCCGAAGGCCGGTTCGTGGTCCTGAACCGCTAGATGGGACCGCCCGAAAAATCCCTGGAGCGGGCCCGCGGGTCCCGGTGTAGTATCCGAGTCCTACAGTCCGACAGGGGGACTGACGCATGTCCGGAAGGGGTCCTTGCACTATGCGCCTGACAACCACGCTGCTCGCTCTCATTGCGGCTATCTCTCTGGCAGGCGCGGCCTTCGCGCAGGGAACCGGCCGCGAGCTCGACATCCAGCCGGGGGCCCGCCAGAACGGCCTCGGAGCCGCCGGCGTGGCGCTGGCCGACGATGCCACGGGGGTCACCTGGTGGAATCCGGCCGGCCTCGGCTTCGTCAACCGGACGGCGGTAGAGCTGACCTACGCTCAGCTCGCCCCGGGGCTCGCCGACGACGTCAATTACAACTACCTCACCTATATCCATCCGCTCGAGGGCTGGGGTGCGTTTGGCGTCGGAATCGTGTTCGTGTCGCTCGGCCAGATCGAGGGCACCGACGTCAATGGCAACCCGACCGGGAGCTTCGGCGCCAACGCGTTCGCGCCCGCGGTCTACTACGGCACCCGACTGCTGCCCGACTTCTCGGTGGGCGCAGCACTCCGCTACGTGCGGCTCCAGTACGCGCCCAACAGCTACAGCGGCGTGGGCTCGACCTTCGCGCTCGATCTGGCCGGCCTCTACCGGATCCCGGCGGCGCGGCTCAACTTCGGCCTCAACGTCCAGAACCTGGGGCCGAGCATCACCTTCATCAACGAGGACCAGGCCAGCCCGCTCTCGCGCAACATCAAGATCGGCGCCGCGTGGGAGGCGTATTCGAGCGACCAGCTCGGCGTGGTGCTGGTCGAGGATTTCAATCAGTCGCTGGTGACCGACGTGTTCCGCACTTACAACCACGGGCTCGAGCTGCGCGTGGCGCAGCAGCTGGCCGGGCGCATCGGCTGGTACTCGGACCCCTACGGCCACATCTCGGACCTGACGTTCGGCCTCGGCGTGAACTGGGGCGGCCTGAGCCTCGACTTCGGCAGCATCCCGCAGGCCAAGGACTCCGGGCTCGACAACGTCAAGAAGATCACGCTGGGCTACCGCTTCTAGCAGGCCGCCGATCGCACGCGGATGACAAGCGCTCGCGGACCGACGACCGGCTCGCCCCGGGGCGTCTGGAATTCGCGTCGAACGCCACCCGCCCGCGCGATCGCGGCGCCCCTTCGGATCCCGCGTCACACCGCTACCAGGCCGAAGTTTCGCCCGACCATCGACGTGCGCGGTCTCGCTTCCCTGTTCTGCTGCGCGTGGCTCGCGCTCGCGAGCCCGCCCGGCGCGGCCTTCGCCGCCGGCGGGCTCACGGTGCGCCCGCTCTTCCCGCGATCGGCGCCGCCGCACGGTGGGGCAGACGCGAAGCCGGCTGAGCCCGGCGTAGCGGCCGTCGTGCCCGCGGCCCCCGGCGCGTGGCGGGAAATTCAGGAGCAACGCGTTCGGCGCTGGCGCAGCTTCGACGACCACCTGAGCGCGCCCGGCGTCGACTGGTCCCGGTACGCCGCCCGGCGGCGCGGCTACGAGCCGGTCCACGGTCCGCGGAATCCACATCTCCTGGGTGCCAGGCCGGAGGCGAGGACCAGCGCGACCGTCGACACCCTCAAGGTGGCGATCGTTCGCATCGACTTCCGCACCGACCGCGGCGGTGCGGCCTCGAGCGGAAACGGCCGCTTCGATCTCACCGATCCCGGGGCCTCGGTCCCGCCCATCGACCGCCCGCCTCACGACCGCAATTTCTACCTCCAGCACCTCGAGGCCCTGCGGCGCTACTACGCGGCACAGAGCTACGGACAGGTGGAAGTGGTGGGCGACGTGTGGCCCCGGCAGCCGGGGCTGGCCTACTCGGTGAGCGACATGGCGGACTTCGGGCCGTGGCGTTTCGGGCAGAGCATCTACGGCGCCGCGGTCCGCATGTTCCGCACCATGCTGTTTGCGGCCGATTCGCAGGCCATCGCGCTCGCGGATCCGATCCCCTGGCACGACGTGGACCGCATCATCCTGATCCACGCCGGCAGCGACCTGCAGAGCGATCTGCGGCAGAACAGCAAGGAGGACATTCCGACCTTCACCATCGGGGTCACCGACAGCGACCGGGTCGTGTTTCCCGACTCGACCGTCTTCGACCCTCCCCGCCGGAACCGATGGCGCGATCCCGACCCGGGCGATTCGCTGGCCAAGTACGACCCGATCGACCGCGGCGTGATCCTGCCCGAGACCATCAACCAGGACGGATTCTACGGCGCCCTGAACGGCGTGATCGCGCACGAGTGCGGCCACCTGTTCTTCGGACTCTCCGATCTCTACGACATCGAGAGCGGCTTTCCGGTGGTGGGCTTATGGAGCCTGATGGACAGCGGCAACCTGGCGGGCGCGGTGATCCCGCAGCCGAACGGTGACGAAATCTTCGCCACCGGCCTGCTGCCGCCGAGCGTGGATCCGTTCCAGCGCTTCTTCACCACCGACGCGCTCGACTTTCGCGAGGCCTCGTACACCGATACCACCCGGCTGCTCGACAGCGCGCGCCATCCCGACGTTCGCAGCGTGCGGCTCACAGCCGACGAGTACCTGCTGCTCGAGAACCGCTGGATCACCCCGTTCGACACGCTCGAGCTCGACCAGGACACCACCACCCACGTGATCCTCGGCCCCAAGGATCCCGACCGTTTCGAGTACGACTCGCTGCTGCCCGGCAGCGGCGTGCTGGTGTGGCACATCGACAGCAGCGTGATCCCGTTCGAAGGCTCGCTGCGCGTGGATCCTCCCTACTTCGGCTTCAACTCCAATCCCCGGCGGCTCGGCGAATCGGTGATCGAGGCCGACGCGCTGGCCGATCTCGGCGACCCCAGCGCGTATTACATACTGGGGAGCTACCGCGATCCCTGGTACCGCAGCAACAACCCGACGCTCAGCGACACCACCCGGCCGAACCTGATCCCGAACGTGGGCACGCGGCCGCACCTGAGGCTCGATTTCCTGAGCGAGCCCGACGACTCCATGCGGCTGATCGTGAAGCGCGCCTGGCAGCTGCCCGCCTTTCCGGTGGCGGCCGACTTTCCGCCCGGGGGGCCGCAGCTGCTCGCGGTCGACGCGGACGGGGATCCGAACGATCCGTCGCTGGAGATCTGCTGGGCCGGCGGCGCCACCGCAGGCGCCGACAGCACGGCGCTGTTCGCGGTCAGGCGCAACGGACAGGGTCTGTTCGGGGCGTCGCACGTGTTCGCCTCCCTCGACACCCGTCCGCGCCCGATCATGGCGGCCATCCCGATCGGGGGCGGCCCGGCGGGAGACGAGGGTCCCGCGCTGTTCGCGGTCTCCACCTACCCCGCGGGTCCCGACCTGTCGAGCCCGGGCGGGCGCCTGTGGTTGATGGACTACACCGGCCAGCCGGTCCCGGGCTGGCCCGCAGTGTTGCCGTCACCGGTCACCACCCCGCCCGTGATCGCCGGCGCCTACCCGCTCGCGCTGGTGTTGGTGGGCTGCGCCAACGGCCGGGTCTACGGGCTTCGCCTGGACGGCACGGTGGGCGATTCGAGCGCGGTCCCGCTCGCGGGCGGAGTGCGCGGCCGGCTCGCGGTCGCGAGCGCGAGCGGGATCACGACCGCCGGCGCCGGGTTCGTCGCGGCCGCACTGCTGGTGGCGGCGGGCGGCGCCGACGGCGACGTCGCGGTGTTCGCATTCGATCCGGGTGGCCTGCCGCTCGCGGGATCCAACCTGGTGCGCGGCTGGCCGCAGCGCCTCGCGGCTGGCCCATTCGAGCCCGACTTCCTGTGGCTCGACTTCGACGGGCGCGGAGTCGCTGCCGGCGATCCTTCGGGCTGCGGGGCTGGATTCCCCGAGCTGGTGGTTCACCACGCGAACCGGCTGTGGGGTTTTTGCACGCAGGGCCGGCCGCTGCCGGGCTGGAGCGGGCCGTCGGGAGATTCGCTGGTCGCCTCGCTCGGCGCCGGTGACCCCGACGCGGACGGCTATCCCGAGGTGCTCACCCAGACGATCGACTCGCGCGTGGCGTTCGTCAACCTGAGCGGTTATCCCTCGCCCGGCTGGCCGCGCGCGGGCTCGCCCGAGGGCGTGCTCGCCGAGGATCCCGAGCTCACCGATCCGCGGCCGCCGGTGCGCTTCCCCACCGCGAGCCCGGCGCTCGCGCTCGACGTGGACGGCGACAGCAGGAATGAAGTGGTGGCGCTCAACACCAGCGGCATTCTCGCCGCGCTGCGCGGTGACGGTTCGCGTCCCGATGGCTGGCCACTCGCGACCGGCTCGGGCGCGGGCGGCGCCCCGGTCGCCGCCGATCTCGACCGCGACGGGCTGCTCGAGCTGGTGGCGCCCGATCGCTACGGCGAGTTGTTCGCGTTCTCGCTCCCGGTTGCGGCCGACGCTCTGGCCGATCCCTGGCCGATGCTGGGGGGCGATGCCGGCCGCACCTCGGCGCTGCCGCTGGCGCGGACCACGGCCCCGCCGCCCGCGTCTCCCGGTCCGCTGGTGCGCGGGTCGCTCAAGGCGTTTCCCAATCCCGCGCGGCAGCGGCCGGTCCGATTCGCATACCAGCTGAGCGAGCCGGCCGAGGTCGAGTTCCGCATCCTCGACGCGTCGGGCCACGAAGTGGCATCGTTCACCCGTAGCGGACGCGCTTCCGACAACCTCGAGGTGTGGGACCCGGGCCGCCTGCCCGCCGGTCTGTACCTGGCGCGGCTGCGCTTCCGCGGGGCCGGGCGTGAGGCGGTCGAGGTCGTGCCGCTGGGACTCATCCGATGACCCGCTTCACCTGCATCGCGCTGGTGTTGCTCGCCTGTGCCGGGCAGCCCCCCGCGGCGGCGCTGGGGGGGGAACTCGGCGGCTCGGCGCTCGCGCTGCCGCTGCTCGCGCCCGGCGAGCCGCCGCAGCTGATCCTGGCCCAGCGCACCATCGAGCGGGGCTGGGGGCTGTCGGAGGATTCCACCTACGTCGAGCTGACGGTCCCGAACTGGCACTCCGAAGGCTGGGCCTTCGCGCTCTCGGCCGCGATCCCGGGCGCCGGCCATGCCTATCTGGGGGAGAGCGGCGGATTGTGGTTCGCGCTGCTCGAGGTGGGGGCGTGGACCGCGCGCCGCCACTTCCAGAGTCGCGCCGACCGACTCCATTCCGCGGGGCTCGCGTTCGTCGGCGTGCCCACCGACAGCAACGCGACCTGGTCGTTCCGCCGCTGGGAGGAACGCACCGGGAGGGACGCGAGTGAGATTCGAGCCCTGTACTACGGCGACCCGGAATCCTTCTACCAGACCATCGCCCGCGACCCGTTCTACCTGCCCGGCTGGTTCTTCAACGCCATCCCGCCGCGCGACGAGTTCCGGAACTCCCTCGACCGCGCGGAGGGCATGCTGGCCCGCAAGCGGTACATCACGACCGTCATCTGGCTCAACCACCTGGCGGCGGGACTCGACGCGCTGCGCGCGGCCCGGATCAACAACTTCGCGGTGGGGCGCGAGACGAATCTGAGGCTCAAGGCCGGCTGGCAGGGCGGATCCCCCGTGATCCTGGCGCTGCTCGAGCGGAGGTTCTGATGAAGCTCCGCTCGGCCGCGCCGATCCTGATCGCGATCCTGTTTGCGCCGGGTGTTTCGCTGGCGCAGGGGACCGACTCCGCGAATGGCGCGCCGCCCATGATCTCTGCGCTCGCGCTGCCCGTCCCCGAGCTGAACCTGATCGGGCTGGGTCCGCGCCGCGGCCGACCCCTGACCTCCCGGGAGCGCCAGAAGTCCTCGCTTCCGATGCTGAGCGCCGAGCGCGCGCGCATCCTTCTGCGCTCGCTCACGGTGCCGGGCTGGGGCCAGGCCACGCTCGGGCGTCGCCGCGCGGCCGGCGCGTTCCTGATCGCCGAAACCGGGGTGTGGGCGTCCTTCACCGCGTTCAAGATCCAGGAGCAGATGCGGCGCGAATCCTCCGAGCGCACCGCGCGACTGGTGGCGGGGATCGACCTCGACGGCCGCGACGAGGAATACCGTCGGATCGTGGGCTCCTACCTGAGCAGCGAGGACTACAATCGGTACGTGGTCTTTCGCGACGCCGCCGAGCTCTACTACGACAGGCCCGCGGAATACCAGGCCTACATTGCCGCGCACGTGTTGAGGGGCCGGGACACGTGGGCGTGGCCGAGCATCGAGAGCATCTTGCGCTACCGCGGGCAGCGCAAGGACTCGCAACGCGCCGCGCAGCGCGCCAACACCGCGCTGGCGGTCGCGGTCGGCAACCGGCTGGTGAGCGCGATCCACGCCGCGCGACTCGCGGGGCGGCCGGTCAAGCCGCGCGCCTGGAACCTCGAGGTCTCCCCGGTTGGAGGCAACGATGCCACCGCCTTCCACTTCGGGGTCCGCACGCGCTTCTGAGGGGGCCCACCTCTCGTGACGTCCATGTTGCTGCTCGCGGCGTTCCTCGCCGCCCCATCCGACACGGTGGGGGCCGACTCGCTGCCGCTGCGGCTGACAGCGGCCGAGATCGTGGTGGCGCGCGGCGACGCGCGCGGCCAGGTGATCGAGCCTGCGGGGCTCGCGACCGACGCCTTCGGCCGGCTCTACGTCGCGGACGCCGCGCTCCACCGCCTGCAGCGCTTCGAGCCGCGCGGGGAGTGGATCGGCGAGTCGGGATCGCTCGGCAGCGATCCCGGCCAGATGCGGCGGCCGGGCGCGGTGGCGCTGCTCGGCACGCTGACCCTGGCGGTGCTCGACCTCGAAAACCGGCGCGTGGTCACATACGACCTGTTCGGCCGCCAGCTCGGCACGCTCATCGATCTGTCCGCGCCCGGGCTGCTCGCCACGCTCTCGCGCGTGGACCCGGTGACGCTCGCCGCCGATCGCGGCGGGGCGCTCTACCTGGTGGACGCGGACCGCGATCGCGTGCTCTCGTTCGACTTCGCGGGGCGCTTCCTGCGCGCGATCGGTGGCCTGGGTGCCAGGCCCGGATCGTTCCGCGGCCTGCGCGGGCTCTCGCTGACCCCGCGCGGCGAGCTGGTGGCGGCTGAGCGGCTGAACGCGCGCGCGCAACGCCTGGACGCGGGCGGCCGCGTGATCGCCGCCTGGCCGCTCGAGGTGCGCCCCGGCCGCGGCGCGCTGCCGGTCGCGGTGGACGATTCGTCGCGCGTGGCGATCGCGGACGAAGCGACCGGCCGGTTGTGGCTGTTCGACGGCGCCGGCCGGCCGCTCGGGACGCTGGCCGGCCTCCAGGGTCCGAGGGCGTTGGCGTTCGCGCGCGATGGGTCGCTGCTGGTGGCGGAGGCCCGCGGCGGGCGGGTGCGGCGCGTTCGCATCGAGCCGCGCGTGCTCCCGGCCCCAGGCAGGGAGTAGGCGATGCCGGGCCTCGAGCGCTGGGCGCTCGCGGGAACATTAGCCCTGGCACTCGCGATGGTCCCCGCGGTCGCGCGCGGTGCTCAGCGCGACCCCGGCTGCGGCCAGAGCGCACTCCTGATGCGCGAAGGGGCGCCCGTCTACCGCCTGCCGCACGGCTTCATCCGGGCCGGGAGCGACTCGGTGTGGAGCCGCCGCGGACCGCTCGCGCGCGGCCGCGACTACGTGCTCGACCGGCTGCGCGGCGAGCTGCGCCTGCTCGAGAACGTGCCGGCGGGCGACACGCTGTGGTTCGCCGGCTGCTGGCTGATGGAACCACCGCCGCTCGAGCTCTCGATCAACCGCTACCGGGCGCTCGCGCTCGCCCGGGTGGACAGCGCGCTCGCCCCCGGCGGGACGCCGCCGGCGCGGCCCGCGACGCGGCGCGATCCCGGCGCGGCGCCGGCCGGCGCCGCGCTCAGCGTCAGCGGGAACAAGACCATCGCGGTCGAGTTCGGATCGTCGCAGGACGCGTTCCTGCGACAGAGCCTCGACCTGGCGGTGAGCGGCAGCCTGGCGCCCGGCGTCACGCTCACCGGCGTGCTCTCCGACCGCAACACGCCGCTCACCCCGTCGGGCTCGACCCAGGACCTCCAGGCGCTCGACCGCGTGTTGATCGAGCTCAAGACCCCGGCGGCCGGCGCCGCGCTCGGCGACGTGACGCTGAGCCTGCCGCAGGGGGACTTCGCCCGGCTCGAGCGGCGCCTGCAGGGAGTGCGCGGCGACTGGAGCGGCGCGGGCTTTCGGGGCACGGTGGCCGCGGCCAGCGCGCAGGGCGAGTACCACCGGGTGCAGTTCTTCGGGGTGGAGGGCCGGCAGGGCCCCTACGTGCTCACCGATCGTGACGGCAACACCGGCATCTCGGTGGTCGCGGGCAGCGAGGTGGTGACGGTGGAGGGCGCGCGTATGACGCGCGGGGAAAGTGCCGACTACTCGATGGACTACGAGCGCGGTCAGCTCACCTTCTCGAACCGGCGCCCGATCTCTTCGGCGAGCCGCGTCACGGTGGAGTACCAGTTCGCGGTCAACCGCTTCCGCCGCAACCTGGCCGCGTTCGACGGGCGCTGGGAGCGCGGGGGGTTGCACGCGTTCACGCGCGTGCTGAACGAGGGCGACGACCGCGGCCGCCCGCTCGACATCACGCTCGACGCGGCCGACCGCCTGGCGCTCCAGTTCGCGGGCGACTCGCTGAGCCGGGCGCGGGGTCCGGGGGTGACGGCGGGAGGCGGCGACTACGACACGGTGCGCGTCGTGGGGGTGCTGACCTACGTGTTCGCCGGGGCCGACTCCGGGGCGTTCGCGGTGCGCTTCGCGCGGGTCGGAGCGGGGCGGGGCGACTACGCCGACGCGGGAGTGGTCGCCGGGCGCACGGTCTACCGTTACGTGGGACCGAGCCTGGGCGCGTACGCGGTGGGCCGCGCGCTGCCGCTGCCCGAGAGCCATCAGCTGTGGGGGATGGGAGGCGGCGGGAGGCTGGGGCCGCTGGCGCTCGAGACCGAGGGCGCAGTCTCGCGCCGCGACCCCAACGCGTTCTCGAGCCTCGACGACGGGGACAACGTGGGGCACGCCGGGCGCGCCGCACTCTCGCTCGAGGGCGCGGTCCCGGGCGTCCTCGGGCGCGCCGGCCTGTCGCTCTCGGCGCGCGCGGTGAGCGAGCGCTTCGCACCCTTCACGCGGCTCGAGCGGCCATTCGCGCAGGAGGACTGGGGGCTGCCGGTGGACGCCGACCTCGAGCACCAGCGGCGGCTCGAGCTGTCGGGGTTCGTGATGCCGCGCTTCGGCGGCCAGCTCAAGGGCAGCCTCGCGCGCCTCGATCTGCCGGGCGGCTTCGAGTCGCTGCGCCGCGGTGGTGAATGGGTTCGCGAGGGCACGCTCGGGGTGCAGGCAGCGCTCGAGCGCTCGGACGCGCGCGATCCGCGGCGGCGGCTGCGCGACGGAGGCCGCCGGCGGGCGCGCGCCGAGCTGCGCCTGCGTGCCATGTGGCTCGAGCCCGCGTTGCGCCTCGAGTCGGACGAGCGCCGCACGCCGGGCGACAGCGTGCGGGCCGGGGCGCGGGTGCGCGAGGGGGCGGTCGAGCTCTCGAGCCCGCGGCGCCTCGCGTGGCGCGCGCTCGGGGCCTACGGGCTGCGCCGCGACGCCGCGCTCGCGGCGCGCGGCTTCGAGGATCAGAGCGAGGCCCGCACCTGGCGGATCGGGATCGAGACCCCGTCCGGCGGCACGCTGGGCGGCGCGCTCGCCTACCAGCGGCGCGACCTCGAGCCGCTGGCGAGCCCGCTCCGCACCCGCAGTGACCTCGGCAGTCTGCGGGTCCGGCTCGACGACGCGGCGCGGGGCCTGAGCGGCCTGGCCAATCTCGAGGTCACCGCCGAGGGCGAGAGCCGCCGCGTCCGCACGCTCACCTTCGTGGGGACGGGCCGCGGCCAGTACGACGCGCTCGGCAACTTCGTCGGGGCCGGCGACTACGCGCTGGGCCTGGGGGTGAGCGCCGCGCTCGAGCGCGTCGCGCGGGCGGCGCTCAGCTCGCGGCTGGCGTGGCAGTTCGGCCAGTCCGACGCCTGGCGTGGCTCGCGCGTGGAGTTCGACTTCGAGACCGACGCACGGCGCCGTGGCGAGTTCCGCGGGTCCGACGCCCTGGTCTCGCCCGGCGCCGTCTTGAGCGACGCCACGCTCTCGCGCGGCAGCGTGCTGCAACGCCTCGACACCGAATTCGCGCCGGGCTCGCGGGCGGGCGCGCTGCGGCTGCTCGCCGAGCGCAGGGTCAGCGCCGACCGCTCGTTCGACAATTTCGGGCAGACCCTGGACGAGCGCACGGTCTCGCTGCGCTGGCGGGCCCGGCCGGGCGAAAAGGTGACCAGCGAGCTGGAGACGCGGCTGCGGCGGCAGGAGGTGGCGCAGTCGCTGGTCGGAACCGCGCCCTACCGCCGCGTCCTGATCGAGAACGGTGGCTCGACCCAGCTGGTGGTTACGCCCGGCGCGCGGCTGCGCGCGGTCGCAGCACTGGAGGCGTCCTGGTCGCGGCCCGAGGGCCAGGTCGGGTTCACGCGCACGCTCCGGCTCGGCCCCGATCTGGGCGTGGCACTTGGCGCGCGCGGCCGACTCGAGCTCAGCGCGCGGCGCGCGGTGGTGGCCGGGCCGCCGGTGGCGGGCCTGCTCCCGAGCGCAGACCCACCGGGGCCGCCGCGCTGGGAGGGCAGCGCGCGCCTCGACCACCGGGTGCGAGAGAGCACCACCCTGGGGTTGTCCTTCACCGCGCGCGAGGTGCCGCGGCTCGGCACGCGCAGCACCGGCCGCGCGGAACTCCGGGCGTTCTTCTGATGAGCGCGCGCGCCGTCATCGCGATCCTGGGCCTGGCGGTCGCCGCTCGCGCGGCGGGTGCCGCGGCCGCGCCGCGGCTCGAGTACCGCGGGCGCGTGCTCACCGCGCGCCAGGTGGAAACGCTGCTCGATCCCGCGCTGCGGAGCCCGGGGGACTCTGCGGCGCTCGAGCGCGCGCTCGGCGCAGTGGTCTCGCGCCTCGAAGACCTGGGCCACCTGGAGGCCAGGGCGGACGCGGCCTGGGACAGCGCCCCGGGTCCGCGGCTCACGCTCGCGGTGGAGGAGGGGCCGCGCTATCGCCTGCGATCGGTCACGCTGGTGACGCCCGCGAGCCTCGACTCTTCGCGCTTCGCCTTGAGTCTGGGCCTGGCCGCCGGCGATCGCGCCTCGCCGCGCGCGGTGGGGGTCGCGCTCGAGCGCGCGCTGCGCGACGTGGCCGACCACGGCCATCCCTACGCCGCGCTCGGCGTGAGCGGATGGGACGCGGACTCCGGATGGGTCGCGCTGCGGCTGGCCGGAGCGCTCGGGCCGCAGGTCACGGTGTCGCGCGCGCGCATCGACGGGCTGCGCGTCACGCGCGACGACCTCGCCCAGAAATCGATGGGGCGGCTCGCCGGGCTCCCGTACAATCGCGCCACGGCCGCGGCGGCCCGCGACCGGCTGGCCCAGCTCGGGCTCTTCCGCAGCGTGAGCTTCGAGGGGCTGGAGGGCGAAGCGGACTGGAGCCGCGCGCAACTCGTCTACCGGGTCGAAGAGCCGCGCTACAACCGCTTCGAGGGCGTGGTGGGCGTGCAGGGGGAAGCCGGCACGGTGGGGCTCGCGCAGGTGGACCTCGGCAATCTGCTGGGGACCGGCCGGGCGATCGCGCTGCGCTGGCAGTCGCGCGGACGCGGGCGCGCCGACTTCGGTGCGCGCTTCGCCGAGCCCTTGCTGCTGGGGGCGCCGCTCCGGTTCGAGGCCGCGGTCGAGCAGCAGGTGCAGGACACCCTCTACGCGCGCACGCGCTGGGGCGGGCGGTTGCAGTTCGCGCGCTCCGGTCAGGAAAAGCTCGAAGCCGGCTACGAGGAGGAGCGGGTGGTGCAGGAAGCGGGCGAGGTGGAGGAGGCGCAGCTCCACAGCACGGTGTTCGCGCTCGAACGCAGCACGCTCGATCCGCCGCTCTCGCCGCGCCGCGGCACGCGGCTGCGGCTCCAGGCGGCGCAGATCTTCAAGCGCGAGCGGCAGCGACCGCCCGGTGTGCGCACCGCGCGCGCGAGCGCGGTCGAGATGCGCAACGAGTGGAACCATGCGCTCGGGGCGGCCAGCGGCCTGTCGCTCGAGCTGACCGGAGTCGCGCGCTTCAGCTCGCAGCGCGTGCTGCCACTCTACGAGCGCACGCCGGTCGGCGGCGCCCTGAGCCTGCGCGGTCACGACGAGGAGGCGTTTCGCGTCGACCGCGTGGCGCTCTCGCGTCTCGAGTGGCGCTGGTTCCTGTCCGACGCCCAGCGCGTGTTCCTGTTCTGGGACCACGCCTGGATGGCGACCCGCGTGCCGGTGTCGGGCGGCGGTGACCGGCTCGACGCCCTCCATCGCGACGGTCTCGGATTCGGGCTCAGGCTCGAGGGAACCGGCGGACTGATCGGCATCGATTACGGCCTCGAGCCGGGCCGGCTGCCGCTCGAGGGCAAGATCCATCTGCGGCTGGTCTCGGCTTTCTGAGGGAGCGGACCATGAGCGGATCACTGCGCGGGCGGGTGGAGGCGCTGCTCGGTCCCGGCGGCGGCGTGAGCGCGCGCTGGCCGCGCTACGAGCCGCGCGCGGGGCAGCTCGCGCTGGCGCTCGACGTGGCGGAGCGCATCGAGCGCGGCGGCGTGCTGCTGGCCGAAGCTCCGACCGGGGTCGGAAAGTCGCTGGCCTACCTGCTGCCCGGCGTGCTGCACGCGCTCGAGAGCGGGCGCCGCGTGGTGGTGGCGACCTGCACGCGGTCACTTCAAGACCAGCTCTTCGAGCGCGACCTGCCCGCGCTGCTCGCCGCCCTTGGCGACCGGCTCGAGTGCGTGCGGCTCAAGGGCAAGCAGAACTACCTGTGCGAGCCCACGCTCGCCCTCACCGAGGGGCAGGGTCCAGAGGAGCGAGAGACCCTGGAGGAGCTGAGGCGCTGGGCGAGCGCGGAGACGGAGGGCGACCTCGACCGCTTTCCGGCGCGCGATGCCGAAGCATTCCGGCGCCTGCGCCCGCGGGTCGCGACCGATCCCCATGCCTGCACGGTCTCGAGCTGCCGGCGCGGGAGGGAGTGTTTCTGGCTGCGCGCGCGCCGCCGGGCGGCGACGTCGCGGCTGCTGGTGGTGAATCACGCGCTGCTCGCGCTGGCGGGTGAGGTCGAGGGGCTGCTGCCCGAGTTCGACGTCCTGATCGTGGACGAGGCGCACCGGCTGGAAGGCGTGCTGCTCGCACAGCTCGAGCGCTCGGTGTCGCGGAACCGCTTCGATGAGCTGCTGCGCCTGGTCGGCAGCGGGCGCCGCGCGGCACGGCGCGCGACGACGGGCGACGGCACGGTGGCGGGCGGGCTGCTCGCGCGGGTGCGGCACCGGGCGGCGCCGCTGCTCGAGTCACGGGGGGAGGCGTCGCGCGAGCTGCTGGATGAGCTGGCCCGGCTGACCGGCCGCTGCCGAGACGACGCCGGCCGGCTGTTCGAGCAGCTCGAACGCCCGGGAGACCGAGACCAGCTCTACGGCGTGCGGGCGCGATACCGGTCGGCAGAGGAGCTGCTGGGCCGCGACCTCGAGCCGCTCGAGCAAGTGCTGGGCGATTGCGGCGCGTTCGCCCGTGGACTCGTGCGGCTGGGCGACGCGCTGGCGGGCCAGGGCGAAGGCGGCGAGCCGCTGGCCGCGGAATCGATCCAGCTCGCGTCGCGCTTCGGCCTGCTGGGCCAGGACCTGGAGCAGCTGGCCGACGCCCGCGACCGCGACTGGGTGTACTGGCGTGCTTCGGGCGGACGCGGGGTCGAGCTCAAGGGCGCTCCGGTTTCGGCCGCGCCGCACGCGCGCCGGCTGGTGCTCGAGCGCGCGCGCACCGCGGTGCTGACCTCGGCCACGCTCTCCACCGGCGGCGATTTCGCCTTCGTCGCCGGGCGGCTCGGACTGGGCGAGGAGCACGGCCTGGCCTACGAGGCGGGCGACTATCCTTCGCCGTTCGCGCTGGAGCGTCAGGTCGCGAGCTTCGTCTATGACGGGAGTGCCGACGAGGCCGAGGCGGTGGCGACGGTGGTGGCGGAGCTGGTACGCGCCACGGGCCGCAACCTGCTCGCGCTGTTCACCGCCCACGAGCGCCTGCGGCGCGCGCGCGAGCGAATGCTCGAGCTGCTCCCACGCGGAGCGGTGCTGCTCGCGCAGGACCGGGACGGACCGGCGAGCCTGTTGGCCGAGCGCTTCCGGCTCGAGCGCGGAGCCGTCTTGCTCGGGGTCCAGAGCCTGTGGGAAGGTGTCGACTTCCCGGGCCCGGCCCTCGAGATCCTGGTGGTCGCGAAGCTTCCGTTCTCGGTGCCGGACGACCCGATGGTGGAAGCGCGCGGCGAGCGACTGCGGGAACAGGGGCTCGATCCGTTCCGCCACGACGCGGTGCCGGAGGCGGTGCTGCGCTTTCGCCAGGGCGTGGGCCGGCTGATTCGCCGCGCCGACGACCGCGGCGTGCTGGTGGTGTGCGATGCGCGGCTCGAGCGGGCCTCGTATCGCGCCCCGTTCCTGAGCGCGGTGCCCGGGAGCTGGCGGCTCGAGCGCGACGCGAAGTCGCTCGCGGAAGCGGCGGCGCGGTTCCTGGGCGGACCCGTAGCGGTGGAGGAACAAGCGTGATCGAGCTGGGAGCTCTCCCGCTCACGCTGGACGACGTGGTGCGAGTGGCGCGCGAGCGCGAGCCGGTGCGGCTCGGCGCCGCGGCGCGGGAGCTCATGGTGCGAAGCCGCGCGGTGGTCGAGAGCGTGGTGCGCGAGGGGCGCGCGGTCTACGGGGTCACCACCGGTTTCGGCGAGCTCAAGGAGCGCAGGATTCCGGAGGAGCAGGTGCGCCGACTTCAGATCAACCTGCTGCGGTCGCACTGCGCCGGGGTGGGACCCGCCGCCGGGCGCGACGTGGTGCGCGCCATGCTGCTGTTGCGGGCGGCCTCGCTCGCACGCGGCTTCTCGGGATGCCGACCCGAGCTGGTGGAGGGGCTGCTCGCGTTGCTCGAGCGCGACGTCACGCCGGTGGTCCCGCTGAAAGGTTCGGTGGGGGCCTCGGGCGATCTGGCGCCTCTCGCGCATCTGGCCTCGGTCCTGACCGGCGAGGGGGAGGCCTGGCTTCAGGACCAGCGCATGCCGGCGGGCCTGGCACTGCGCGGCGCCGGGCTGCAGCCGCTCGAGCTCGAGGCCAAGGAAGGGCTGGCGCTGATCAACGGCACCCAGCTCTCGACCGCGCTGCTGGCGCTCGCCTGCGCCGACGCGCGCCGGGTGTGGGAGGCGGGCGTGGCGGTCGCGGCGCTCTCGACCGAGGTGCTGCTGGGCTCGATCCGGCCCGCCGGCGAGCGGGTGCAGGCGCTGCGGCCCTACCGCGGCGCGTTCGAGGCCGCGCGCCGCGTCCGCGCCTACGCCGAGGACAGCGCGCTGGTCGCCTCGCACGCGAACTGCGGGCGGGTGCAGGACGCCTACAGCCTGCGCTGCGTGCCGCAGGTGATGGGCGCGACCTGGGACGCGCTCGATCACGTCGAGCGCCAGCTCGAGATCGAGATCAACTCGGTGAACGACAATCCACTGGTGTTCGCGGATTCGGGCGACGTGGTCTCGGCCGGGCTGTTCCACGCGCAGCCCGTGGCGCTCGCCGCCGACTACCTCAAGATCGCCGTGGCCGAGGTGGCCTCGATCAGCGAGCGGCGCATCGACCGCCTGCTCGACGCGCGCGAGTCGGGGCTGCCGGCGGTGCTGGCGGCCGAGCCCGGGCTCGAGTCGGGATTCATGATGGCGCAGTACACGGCGGCGGCGCTGGTCTCGGAGAACAAGGTGCTGGCGCACCCCGCGAGCGTGGATTCGATCCCTACCGGCTCGGGGCTGGAGGATCACGTCAGCATGGCGCCGATCGCCGCACGCCACGCCCGCGACGTGGTCGAGAACGCGGCGCGGGTGGTGGCGCTCGAGCTGCTGTGCGCGTGCCGGGCGCTCGAGTTCCGCCGCCCGCTCACCGCCGGCTCGGGTTCCGAGCGGCTGTACGGCGCGGTGCGCCGGCTGGTGCCCGCCCCGGACGGCGACCGGCCGCTTTCCGACGCCTGCGAAACGGTGGCGCGCTGGGTTCTCTCTCGCTCGCCCGAGCGCCTGGCCGAAGAGGTGCTGAACGCATGAACCCGACCGCCGCCCGCACCGTGCGCGCGCCGCGCGGAACCGCGCTCTCCTGCCGCGGCTGGAGCCAGGAAGCGGCGCTTCGCATGCTCATGAACAATCTCGATCCCGAGGTCGCAGAGCGCCCCGACGAGCTGGTGGTCTACGGCGGCACCGGGAAGGCCGCGCGCTCGTGGGAGGCGTTCGAGCGAATCGTGGCCGCCTTGAAGTCGCTCGAGAACGACGAGACCCTGCTGGTCCAGTCCGGCAAGCCGGTCGGCATCTTCCGCAC
>CAZYQK010000037.1:0-9265 GCA_964650245.1 uncultured bacterium
CGGCGCGGGCGCCCTGCCGGGCGGAGGCCGCGCTCAAGGCCGCGGCTCCGCCGCGCGCCGCCCGCCCAAGTCGACCTCCATCCCCGCATCCGCGGCGGTCGCGCGCTCCCACACCGCGTGCGCGGCGGCCAGATCCTCGACCGCGAGGCCGAGCGACTTGAAGAGCGTGATCTCATCCTGCGCGGTGCGGCCTGGCCTGGCACCGATCAGCACTTCGCCCAGCTCGGCGCGGATGTGATCGTCCCCGATCGCGGCCTCCGACCTCGCGATCAGGAAGTCGCCTGCCTCGCGCAGCGTGGACTCGCGCCGGTCCACGAAGAGCGCGCCGCGCGCGACCGCGACGGTGTCCAGCTCGCGCGCGTCGGGGAAGCACGCGCCCACGGCGTTCACATGGGCGCCGGGAGCGAGCCACGCGCCCTCGAGCACCGGCGTGCGCGACGAGGTCGTGGTGCAGATCAGATCCGCCCCCTCGACCGCCGCGCGGGCCGACGCGCACGCCTCGATGCCGATCCCGTGCCGCACCGATTCGCGCACGGCGAAGGCGCGCGCGTGCTCGGGATTCCGGCTCCACACGCGGACACGCCGCAGCGCTCGCACTGCCCTCATCGCCTCGAGGTGCGACGTGGCCTGGACGCCGGAGCCCAGCAGCGCGAGGTCGCCCGCATCCGCGCGCGCCAGCTGCCGCGTCGCGAGTCCGCTCACCGCCGCGGTGCGGATCGCGGTGATGGTGCTCGCGTCCACGATCGCGCGCAGGCACCCGCGCTCGGTTTCGAACACCAGCACCGCGCCCTGGTGCGAATCGAACTCGCTGCCGTGGTTGCCGGGCATCACCGTGACCACCTTGAGCCCGATCGCGCGCGGCGCGCCGGTGTAGGCCGGCATCAGGCCCAGCAGACCGCGCCGGTCAGGGAGCCACACCATCGAACGCAGCGGCAGCACCGCGTCGCCGCGCGCCAGTGTCTCGAAGACCGCGCGCATGACCTCGATGCAGTCCGCGACCGGCAGCAGCCGCGTCACGTCGGCCGCGGTCACGATGCGCACGCTCACGACGATCCCTCCGGCGCGGCGATCGCCGCCGCGAAACGCGCGGGATCGACGTTGCCGCCCGAGACCAGCGCCACCACGCGCGTGTCGCGCGCCGCCGTGACGCGCCCGGCGAGCAGCGCGGCGGTGGCCGCGGCGCCCGAGCCCTCGACGTAGAGCTTGGCGCGGGTCGCGAGCCAGCGCATCGCGTCGCGGATCGCGGCCTCGCTCACCGTCACGATCTCGTCCACGCACTCGCGCGCGATCGCGAGCGGGAGCGCCCCGACGAAGGGCGGCGTCATGCCGTCCGCGAGCGTGTCGGCGGGGCGCGGCACCGGCACCGGCTTCCCGGCCGCGAGCGCGGGGCCGAGCCCCGGCCCGGCCTCCAGCTCCACCGCGATCACGCGCGTCGCGGGCTTCATCTGCTTGACCGCGCTCGCCACGCCACCCATGAGCCCGCCGCCCCCCACCGGGACGAACACCACCTCGACCTCGGGACACTGCTCCACGATCTCCAGCCCCGCGGTACCCGCGCCCGCGAGGCCGATCGGATCGTCGAACGGATGCACGAACGTGGCGCCCCGTTCCCGCTCGACCTCGTGCAGCCGGTCGAACAGCGTGGCCCGGTCGGGATGGAGGATGACCTCGGCGCCGTAGCCGCGCACCGCGTCGAGCTTGGAGCGCGGCGCAGAGTCCGGCATCACGACCACGCACGGCGCGGAGACCGCGCGCGCCGCCCACGCCACCGCCTGCGCGTGATTGCCGGCCGAGACCGTGACCAGCCCGCGCGCGCGCGCTTCATCCGTGAGCGTGAGCACGATGTTGAGCGCGCCGCGCGGCTTGAACGAGCCGGTCTTCTGAAGGCTCTCGCACTTGAGGAAGAGCGAAACCCCCGCGCGCTCGCCGATCGAGCGCGCGGACAGGAGCGGCGTGCGGTGAACGCGCCCCGCGATGCGCGCGGCGGCGGAGCGGATCGCGTCGAGATCAATCACGCGCGGTTCCGTGGCACCGTGGTCAGGGCAAGATCGCCATCCTTCGGACCGCTCGGTATGGACCGGCCTGGATGCGATAGAAGTAGAGCCCGGGTGCCGCGACCGTGCCGCTCCCGGTGCGGCGGTCCCAGACGACCCGGTGCGTGCCCGGTCCAAACGAAGCGTTCGCCAGGGTGCGAATCCGCCGGCCGATGAGATCGAAGATCTCGAGCTTGACGTCACTCTCCCGTGGCAAATTGAACGGGATCGTGGTCGTGGAGGCGAGCGGGTTCGGCTGGTTCTGCTCCAGCGCGAAGACCAGCAGGCGGGCCGGGGCACTCTCCGGTGGGCCGGAACCGTGATCGCTCAACTCGCCGCCCTGATACGGACGGCTCACGATGAAGAAGCAATCCTCACTGCTGCGCGTGCCACTGGGGGGCGCGGGCGCGAACGTCAGTCGCAGCGTGTCCCCCGGGCCGACGCCGAGGATCGTTGCCGCGGCGACGGTCGAGTCGCTCAAGTCGCCAAGCCGCGAGCTGATGGCGCTGGTCAGATCGAACGATGGCGGCTGCGTTTCGAGGGTTTCCAGATCGTAGACCGCGGGCAAGACCACCCGGCCGCGCTCGGCCAGTGAACGAATTCCGACCCGGGGCGCCAGGTCGGTGAGCTGATTCCGGGAGCGCCAGCCGCCGGCGCCGTCGGACTCCTGCAGGGTGATGCGCGCCGGGTCCGAGGGGGCGTCGGCGCTGTCGACGGCGGAGTCCATGCGGTGAAGCGTCCACGATACTTCCGCGCCCGTTCGCTCGCACTCGGCCACCAGCCGCTGCTGCGCGGCAAGACCGAGCGCACTCGCGGCGATGGCTCCCGGCCTGAGCGCGGTCGGAAGTGGGGGGCCGAAGCCCGCAGTGGCAGAACCTCCTTCCTCGTCGCGTGCTTGCCGGGCCACGAGCCCGCCACCGCCCCCACCACAGAGCGTGCGAATGGCAGGCGAAAAACCGATCGCTGAGAGGTTTCCGCTCTCGTCCGCGGTGCGGATCGCGAAGTAGTACCAGGTGCAGGCCGATAGCCCCGTCACCTCATAGCTCTGGGAGCCCAGGGCGCAGTAGGGAATCGGCGGGGGAGAGACCAGGCTGGCACTGGAAAAGTTGTAGCTCGTAATGGGCCAGGGCGCCCAGCGCAGCTCGTACTGCCAGGCCTGACCCGTGCCGCCGTCGTCGCCGGGGGTGGTCCAGGTCAGGCCCACACTGTTCTGGGAGATGAATTCGGCATCGAGATCAATCACGGTGGCCGGCGGCGTGACGTCGCCCGAGTTCCACACCGAGCCCATTCGTATCCAGCGCGCGACGCAGGGCACGCCCTTGCCATCAACGAGAAACAGCATGTAATCGCCCGGCGGAGCGGTGAAACTGTCGATCGGCGCGGACACCGTGACGCGGGCGCTGTCCTCCGGCGCGTAGCCTTTGATGGTGAGTGGCACGTAGCGCTGATTCTGGTCGAAAGCGTGCGTCACCGCCGATGGGCGGATCAGGCACACGCTCTTGAGTGTCTGGCTGCTCGCCATGCAGATCGAGAAGTCCCGGCCGTAGCGGATGCGCTCGACCACCTTGTCGATTGCCGGGCGCGTCGCCAGCGTGCCATCCGACTTGAATAGGAAGGCCGGCCAATAGATAGAGGCGGTCCTGGACTGCGTACCATCCGCCGAGCCGCCGGCCGTGATGACGCGCCCATCGAGGAGCAGCATCGCTGTCGAATGGTAGTCCCGGATCATCGGGTCAGCCGCGAGAGGCGTGGAGAGACTCCCATCCTTCGCATACCATATCTCCGGCGCCTTCACGGGCGGAGGATTGGATGGAAGCTGGTCCTCCACCCCTCCCGTGATCAGGACGTCCCCGGTGGGCAGCATCGTCAGGTTGTGTTCCGCGCGCTTCGCATTCATGAGTGGCCCTAACCGCCACTGCGCAGTGTCCGGTGACCCCGACAAGTCGATCCACGCCGTGAATCGGTGGCCAATCGAGAGATTCCCGCACTTCATGACCTTTCCCGGCCGGAACATCACCGCGGACCCACCCCGAAGGCCAGCGCCACTGAGAAAGCTATTCTGCCATGCGGGGGTGCCTGACAGCGAGAACAGCCGCGTCGTGTCGTGGGGCCCGGCGTAGAACAGTTTCCCGCTCGGCAAGAGAAAGATGAACGGGTACAGCGGCAGCCAACGATTGAGGGTGGGCAGCGTTTGCCAAGAACCAGGCTGCCCCTGAATGGGAGTGGGATCGAAGCGCTCCGGCACTCGGGCCGTGATTCCACGCGGGTCCATCACGGCCGCGAGCCGGCTGCGAGGCGCATAGTACTGATTCAAGGATGGGAAGCCCCAACTCCAGTTCGCGTTGAGCGTCGAGTCGCCGCTGCAGTCGAACGTGAAGCGGGTGTCGAGGTGCCAAAGCTGGCCCGTCACGGTGTCCCCGTACGCTTCGCCGCCCAGCACCAGCATTCTCGCGTTGTGGTCGTCCCAGATGGCGGTGTGGCGCCACCTCGGGAGCGGGGTGAAGTACGGCGAGGCGCTGATATGAACACGATTCCATCGCGGCGGAGAGCACGTCATGGAGAACGCCCACACGTCGTTGTGATAAAGGCTGTCGGCTCCTCGACCGCCGAAGATGACCAGTCGCGCCTTGTCCCGATCGAAGACCGCCGAGTGCCCCTCACGCCCCGAAGGGCCGACGCCGGACGAGAGCAGGGTCCAGCTCGGGTCCCCGAACACCGGAAGGGACAACGCCCAGACTTCGTTGGAATAGGAGTCGTCCGCCAGCCTCCCACCGAACACCAGCATTCGCGGCGGGGTTACAGTTTCGTCGTACACAGCGGTGTGCCCGTAGCGAGGGAGAGGTAGGCCACCCGACGGCTGAAGCTTCTTCCACTGGCCGGGGCCGGTGCTTAGGTTGTTAAGCGCCCACAGATCGCCAAGCGGCGAGCTATCGCCCGCCTGCCCCCCGAAAACCACCATGCTGCCGCCGGGTGCCGCACCGTTGGAAACCGCCGTGTGGCGGCTTCGCCCCGCGGGCCGACCGTAGATCGGATCGGTGGCAGGCGTCAGCTGCGTCCACGAAAAGTTGTCACCCCACTCACTACGGGTCAGCTCCCACAGGTCGCCCAGGGTGTCGCTGGCGCTGGGGCTCGACCTGCCCGCGTAAACGAGAATGCGCTGCTGGCCTTCATAGCCGACCGGATCTTGTCCTGTTCGAGAACTATCGAAGATGGCAGTGTGGTCCTCGCGGGCCGGCGGAAGCGAGCCATACACGGCCGTGTCGCGCTTGACCGGACTCCAGTGCAGCCCCAGCACGCGATGCAACTCATTGCGAAGCGACCCGAGTTTGTCCCTTCCACCGATTGAGATAAATTGGGCGAACTCCGCACCGGTCATCCCGATGACATTGCCAGTTTCCAGGGTCGTGCTGGTCGCGTACCAGCGCCCGTGCGCCATGTCCGGCGGGCGAGGATCGAGCCAGCGCCGGTCGATCGGGTCAAAGATGTTGGTCGCCGCAAGTCCCGGAGAGGGCGAGGTTCCTCCTAAAACCACCACGCGGCCGTCAGCCAGGGTCGAATGTCCACTGCAGAAAACATTCAGCGACGCGGGAGCCGGAACCACGATTAGCGGCGCCAGCGTGTCCTGGTTGGCTTTCCACAGCGAAAGCCGCGGCTTCTCCTCGCCCAACCCCCACCACAAAATCCACGTGCTGTCGGCCTTCCCTCGCAGCTGGGTCATGTGCACCGCCTGCGCGCCCCATGCGAATGGCCCGGTCCACCCACCTTTGGTGGGCCGGTCCGGATTGGTCGGCTGGGCACCGGTCTGTGTCGCAAGACAACAGGTGAAAAGAGAAGCCAGGAAGACCAGAACTGAGAGCTTGCCGGCGAACGCAAACTGTTCGCCGGACCGATGGAAGGGAAGCAATTGAGTCATGAGCGGCCTCGCGCTCGGCGGAAACCTCCCGGGAGGTCTCCGTCGGCAGATGTTGAGTGCAGCAGATGGACGAGAGGTGGGTGAGGAATGCTTCAGCGTATTCGGATAACTCTCATTGTCGCGGATTCCCTTCCATATTCGGCGCGCACGATGTAAACCCCGGCCGGAGCCTCGCGGCCCTCGCGATCGCGCCCTTGCCACGCATAGCTCGTCACTCCGGCCGGCAGCGCACCTCGGTGGATCGTTGCGACTTCCTGCCCGGTGACGCTGTAGACCCGAATCGTTCCCTCCATGCTGTGCGGCGTGGCAAGCTCCAGTCGAATCGCGCCTACGAACGGATTAGGGCTGACCCCCTTCCAGCTCAGTCGGGTCACCGCTGCCGGGACATTCACTTCCACAGGCCCCTCCCATGCCGAGGCCACACCATCCCGCAGCACCTCGAGCCGGTAGCGGTAGCGATGGCCGGGCTCGACCGCGCCGTCGGACTCGACGTACTCCGACTCGCCCCGGCTCGGGATCAGCGCCTGCCCCACGGGGGCGAAGGACTCCGAGCTGCCCTGCGCGCGGGACAGACGGAAGCCAACGATCCCGTGCGCATCGGTCACGGTCCAGGACACCCGCACCCCGACCCCAGACAACTCGGCCATGAACCGCGGCACCGCGATGCTCGTGAAAACGTCCCCGATCGTCACCCCATAGATGTGAGTCTCGAAGCCTCCGGCCTGGGTCCACAGCACGTAGGCCTGATTCCCCGCCGCTGCGACCGCGAGATGGTCGCCGATGTTTCCGGTATATTGGATCTCCTCCCACAGGCCGGATTGCGTGCTAAGCCGCCTCGAAGGTCGAAAGCTTGCCCCGCCGTCGGTCGAGAATGCCCAGTAGGTGTGCGCCAGCACCCCGCAGACCGGATCGTCTCGTCGGTCGTACCACGCCACGTGCACGTTTCCCGAGCCATCCACCGCCACGCTTGGCAGCGCGTTGTCGAAACGCGGCGGGTCGTCGTTCACCCGCGCCTTCGGCGACCAACTCGCCCCGCCATCCGAGGACGAGGCCAGCACGATATCCCGCTGGTCGCGCGCCGCCTCGCCCGAGGCCGCCCTCCACTCCCGCACCCGCAGGTAGTAACAGAGCGACGAGTAACTGGATGCCCGTGTCCGCAGGTAGTAGCGGCCGGTCGCGGGGAGGGTCACGATGAGCGGCGGCATCGGGCCGAGCCCGGACGCCTGGAAGCACGTCTGGGTAAGCTCGTGCAGGTTGAGCGTGTCGGGGCCGCACACCATCTGAAAACAGAGGGCCACCGGGTAGGGGGGCGTGGGGCTCGCGCAGTAGACCAGGCCGTCAATCCACAGGGTGGATCCCGCTTCCCCGTCAACCGAGAAGTAGTCCGGATCGTCCCCAATGTCGGGGGAGACCGCCACCCCGATGACCTCGTCACCCGGCCTGATCGGGGTCGCGGCGGCGTAGCCGTTGTTGGGCTCGCTCTCATACACGCCGCGCTCGGCATCCCCCGTCGTGCCCCCCACGTGCTCGTTCCAGGCCACGTAGAGCGCTCCACGCCGAGGCCCCGCCCCGCGGTCGATCGCCACCGAGGGAAAACTCGGCGGAAACAGATAGCTCGAATAGTAGAGCGGATTGCGCCGGTCAAGCGTCGGGATGTAACCGGCAGGAACCGCACCCAGGTTGTCATTGACGCTCCCCACTGCGAACGGCGCGCCGAAAGACTGGCCGAAGTCGGTGGACTTGCGCCCCACCATCTGACGGCTCGCGAAGTCCTCCCAGATCACGTACAACTCGCCGTCGGGTCCCACCACCGGCGAGGCCCCGTTGCACGCCGTGCCGCTCAACGCGAGCGGTGCGCCCCAGGTCTGCCCGCCGTCGAGCGAGCGCACGAGATTGATGGTGTAGTCGAAGGTCACCGCGCTAACGCTCCGCGCGCGCGTGTAAGCCAGATAGAGGTAGCCGCGTTCGGGATCACAGGCCAGCCTCGCGGCGTCGTACGGATCTTGGCCGGTGCCTTTGACTTCAAGCCAGGGGACGGGATGAATAGGACCCTGCCATGCCATGCCGCTCGGCGTCAGCGTCCCGCGGTACACCGACAGCGAATAGGAGGCGGAGTTCCCAGCTAGGACACAGGCGTAAAACCGGCCTGAATAGTCCGCGCACACCGTCGGCTGTCCCCAGATGCGATCGTAGACCGTCGGCAGGGGAAACCCACCCCCATCCCTCCAAGACTGCCCCCCGTTTCTCGAATAGCCCCACCCTGCGCGACTGTTGTAAGGCTCGTCGCTATACCACACGGCTACCGCGTCGCTTCCGACCACCGCGACATCAGGCTCGTTCTGGTTCCCGGGAAATATGCTGATGCGGGTCGGCGGGCTGATGGCCTGCGCGAGGAGCGCCGAGGGGAAACACAGAGTTACCGCGAGGAGGAAAGTATGCGCGCGCATAATTGCGGCCCGGGGGGGACGAAGCGCGAGCTGCCACCGGAGATAGGCCTGCCGGTAGTTGGAGCAACACCGATCCCAAGAGCCGCACTCCGGGCCCAAGATCATTCTGGCTCCTCTCACAATTCCGTAATTGCTGGGTCTTTCGCGCCGGCACGGGCGGGTTCCGCCGGAATTCTCGAATGATTCCGGCGGAACCCGGCCTCGACCGAAGGCGAACGAAAAGCAGATCCCGCCTGGTTCCCGCAATGATTTCGGGGCAAGGGCAGCTCTCCAAGGGCCGCGAAGCCCAGTGTTTACGGAATTGTGAGAGGAGCCATCATTCTTGCTACTTCAGCTGACGCGGGACTCACGGTGGAACCTCGCGCGCCAAGCTCACTCGCCAGATGGGCACACCAGCCCGTGGGTCGCGCAGTACGCGATAGAGAATGTGCGGGACGACGCCCAGTGAAGTGCCCGAAAGCCCTACCGCGTGATAATCGCTTCGCGTTCCCGAGCAGAAGGGAGTGGACCGACCGCCCCGCTTCTACGACCGTGGAAATCCTAGGCCGACTTGCGAGGGCGGTCAAGCTTACATCGCCCCGCGATCTGCGCCTCCACCGACACCGCACCGACCCATCGCACCCCGCACCGCCGCGCCCTCGCGCGATTCCGCTGCCGTCAGCGGACCACGCCCGCCACGCCATCCACCGCCCGCGCCCACGTCTCGGGCAGCAGTCACACCCACACTCCCGCCGCCCGTGCGACCCCGCCCAGCAGCGACTGGCCACCCATCACGACCACGCATGGTGCCGAGACCGCGCGCGCCGCCCATGCCACAGCCTGCGCGTGATTGCCGGCCGAGACCGTGACCAGCCCGCGCGCGCGCGCTTCAT
>CAZYQK010000037.1:9365-15306 GCA_964650245.1 uncultured bacterium
CAGGAGCGGCGTGCGGTGAACGCGCCCCGCGATGCGCGCGGCGGCGGAGCGGATCTCGTCGAGATCGATCACGCGCGGTTTCGGGTCAGCTCAACGCACGACCACGAGCTTCTGCGTGCGTTGGCCGGCCTTCGCCTCGAGCCGGATCACGTAAGTACCGGCCGCGACCCGCCGCCCGCCGTCGCCGCGGCCGTCCCAGCGCGCCGTCCCCCCGCCCGCGTCGCGCTCGCCCTCGAGCAGCGTGGCGACGCGCCGTCCGGCGAGATCGTACACGCCGATCCGCGCCGGACCCGCGGCCGGCAGCGCGTAGCGCACCAGCAGCCGTCCCGCGCCCGCACGATAGGGATTCGGCACCGGACCTTCGAGCCGCAACGCGCTCGCGCTCGCGGTGCCGACGGCGACCAGCGGCAGGCTCGGCACCACCGACACCGTCGTCGCCCCGCCCGCGGGCAGCACGCAGTCCACGTACGCAACGAGGATTCCGCCCTGGCGAATGGTCTGCGACAGCGTGCCGCCGGTCGCGATCACGCTGGAGTCGTGGTCCGCGAGGTTGAACACCAGCCGCGCGTGATCCCAGGTCTCCCCGAAGCGGTTCGTGATGGTGACGGAAAGGCTCGCGCGCGTGCCGTCGTTTGGACCGCTCCACGCGGCGCTCAGCGAGTCCACCGGCGTGCCGCTCGAGCCACCGGAGTGATGCATGGGCCCGGGCGTCATGGCGCCGTTCGTCACGCGGAAGATGCGGAACGTGCGCCGCCCGTCGATCACCGCCTGAAGGCCGAGGTTGAAGGGCTGCGCGGTGCGATTCCCCTCCGCCACGCCGTGGTTGTGGCCCCAGATCGCGCCGTTCAGGCCCAGCGTCTGCGGGTTGATCTGCGAGAAGTTCGACCCCGGCTGCCCGTTGGGGAGCGTGCCGCCGAAATCGTAGTGATAGAAGAGCAGCTTGGAATGTCCCGCCGGCACGCCCGCGATATCGGCCGCGAGCCAGCTCATCTGCTCCGCGGTGAAGCTCTGCGCGCCCCAGATGTTCTGCTGGTAATGGTCGTAGGATCCGCTGTTGATGTAGCCCTCGAGCCCGATCACGTGCAGCAGCCCGTAGTCAAAGGCGAAGTTCTGCGAGTGATTGGGGTCGCCGACGGGCGGGCTGCCGAGGAACGGCCAGCCGTAGTGGCGCCACCAGTTCTTGCGCGCGGTGCCGTCGGGCGGGAGCGTGGGTCCCCACCCACCCTGGTCGTGGTTGCCCGAGACCACAAAGATGGGATCGCGCAGCCGAGTGAGCATCAGCTGCGCGCGGCCCATTTCGTACATGCCGAGATACTCCTCCAGCTCGCCCTCGTTCACGAGGTCGCCGCTGTGGAGAATGAACTCGGGATGAATGACGTTCAGGTCCTCGATCACCGCGTCGAAGTCCGCCATCCCCGAGGTGTCGGCGGTGTTGATGCTCCCCCCGCTCGAGAACGTGTGCTCGGGCAGATGGGTGTCGCTGATCTGCGCGAAATAGAAGCTGCTCTTGTAGGCCGGCAGCACCTTGACCGAGTGGCGGCTGGTGTCGGGAGGCGTGGCGCTCGAGGTGAGCACCAGGTCGTATATTTCCTCGGCCGTGCCCGTCGGAACGCGGAAGCCGAGCTCCCAGCGTGCGCGGCTCGCGATGTATCCGCCGCCGGCGGGCGTGAGCGGCACCGTCAGCGCGCCGAAGCGAAGCGACGCGCCGAAACCCGAGGCGCCCGAGGACGCGTTCGCCCACACCGTGAGCGTATCGCCCGGCCGCACCAGCGCGGGCAGGTTGGGCAGCGGCCGCCAGATGGTGGTGAGCGTGTCGCCGTCGGTCCAGGCGCGGGCCGCGGATGGGGCGATCAACGCGAACGCGATGACGAGCGCGGCGCGCAGGGGAAGACGGGGCATCGGGGACTCCTCAAGGGTGTCAGACGAGTACAAGCGTAGCATCCGCGGGCCGGGTGCCGCCGTCAAGAAATCTCCTGCGCCCGCGTCTCGGGCAACAGCCACACCCACGCTCCTGCCGCCAGCGCGAACCCGGAAGCGAGCGCAACGCCACCGGTGAGCGACGACCCACCCGCCGCCACCACCAG
The DNA here is from genome assembly GCA_964650245.1 of uncultured bacterium. Lineage (GTDB taxonomy): Bacteria > Eisenbacteria > RBG-16-71-46 > RBG-16-71-46 > RBG-16-71-46 > WS-2. The sequence goes on from CAZYQK010000037.1 coordinate 11,450, forward strand.
CAGCGGCGCCAGGAACTGGATCCCGCGCGCCACGTTCATGCAGGTGCCGGACGCGGTGTTGCGCACCCGGGTCGGGAATAGCTCGGCGTAGAGCGGTCCGTAGTTGGACCAGGTCCCGGTGCCGAGTCCCGCGATGAAGATGAACGCCAGGATGATCTCGGGACGGTCGCGGATCGCGCCCTGGAACAACGTGATCATGGCGAGCCCGAGCGCCATCACCGCGCTGAAGGCGCTGAACGAGCGCCGCCGTCCCCAGCGGTCGGAGCTCAAGCCGTAGAGCACGTAGCCGGCGAGCGACCCGGCGACGAACACCAGCGTCCACGCGCCCGAGCGCTGGATGCTCAGGTGCCACTGCCGGCCCAGGTACTCGGGCAGCCACGATGTGGTGAACCAGTAGCTCGCCATGTTGAAGAGCGTGAGCACGAAGGCGATCGCGAACACGCCGCGCACGCCGCGTGAGAGGAGTTCGGCGAGCTGCGCGCGATCCGGCCGCTCCCCGCGCGCGATCGCGGCGCGGTGCTCGAGCCACACGTCCGATTCCGGAACCAGCGCGAACACGAACGGCACCAGCAGCACGGGCGCGGCCGCGATCAGGAATCCCGCGCGCCAGCCGATCGCGGGTGCGAGCTGGGTGGCGCAGAGCGTCGCGAGCCCGAGACCCAGCGGGGCGCCGGTCTGCGCCAGCGCCCCGAAGCGCCCGCGCAGCCGCGGTGGCACGGTCTCGGCGAGCAGCGTCTGTCCCGCCGCCCACTGGCCGCCGATGCCGAACCCGGCGAGCGCGGCGCACCCGAGCATCGCCGCGAGCGAATGGGCGAACGCGGCGGCCGCGGCGCCCGCGGCGTAGATCAGGATCGAAGCCACCATCGCGGGCTTCCGCCCCACGCGATCGGCGAGCACGCCGAGTGCCAGGCCCCCGATTCCGGTCGCGGCCAGCGCCACCGACTTGATGCGCTTGACCGCGTCGTCGTCGAGGCCGAGATCGGCGCGATAGAGCAGCGAGAGCTGGAAGAAGGTGATGAGGGTGAAGAACACCGCGAGCCAGCCGAGCCACGCGAAGAGCAGGATGCGGCGGTGCACGGACGCGGGCTCGGGGTATTCGTGGTAGCGCATCGCGGGAGCGGGCCTCGGGATGAGCGGTGGGCGGGACGACGAACGCGCAGTCTACGGGATTCTTCCCCGGCCCGCCGCCCGGGAGTAGACTTCGCCGCACTCGTTCCACGGGCCGCCTCCCGCCGCGGGGCGCGCCGCGCGGGACGAGCGCGACGGAGGGGTATGAGCACCATCCTCGTGGTGGACGACGATCGCGCGACGCGACACCTAATTCGCGGGCTGCTCGAGCGCGAAGGCTACGCCGTCACCGCCGCGGCCAGCGCCGCCGAGGCACTCGATCAGCTCGAGCGCGCGCGCTTCGACCTCGCGCTGGTGGACGTGTGGATGCCGGGCATGAACGGCATCGAGCTGGCCACGCGGCTCGCGCGCGAGCGCCCGGCGCTCAAGGTGATCGTCGTCACAGCGGACGACACGCCCGAGACGCTGCTGCAGGCGGTGAGCGCCCAGGCCTTCCGCTTCGTGCCCAAGCCGGTGGATCAGAAGCTTCTGATGGAAGCGGTGCACGCTTCGCTGGCCGCCGCCGAGCCGCGGCCGATCGAGGTGCTCTCGGCCAAGCCGGAGTGGGTCGAGCTGCTGGTGCCGTGCGACGTGGAGTCGGCGCGGCGCATCCAGTCGTTCATGGCGCACTTGGACGCCGACCTGCCGCCCGAGGTGCGCGACTCGGTGGGGCAGGCATTCCACGAGCTGCTGATGAACGCCATCGAGTGGGGCGGCGCGCTCGATCCGGCGCAGCGGGTGCGGATCGCGTGCCTGCGCACCAGGCGCATGATCCTCTACCGCATCGCCGATCCGGGACGCGGTTTTCGCTTCGAAGAGCTGGCGCACTCGGCGATCTCGAACCCCGAGGACCAGCCGTTCGGCCACGTGCAGGTGCGAGAGGCGCGTGGGATGCGCGCCGGCGGCTTCGGGCTGCTGATCACGCGCGCGCTGGTGGACGAGCTGATCTACAACCAGGCGCAAAACGAGGTGGTGTTCATCAAGTACCTGGAGGGGTGAGGCGGGCCTGGGCCCCGCGTGCCCGGTACCGAGTGGGGCGCACGCGAGGCAACAGGTCATGACTCAGCCTCACCGGCCCACCTAAGCCAGCGTCGCCCGGAAGCAGCTTCACGTCGTCCGAATTGAAGTCCACACTCTGTCTAGGCGCTGCCGCAATTCCACCCCAGGATTCCCGACGTGCGCCCTGGCCGCGGACTCGCCTCTGCCGCGATCCGCCTTCAAAGGAGCTGAATGTGCTAATTCCGCTAGCGTCGCAATGCCCACACTGCCGTCGGTGCTCGATCCCAGGCATTGTGCTCGTCATCCTTCTGTTCGTCATCAGCTCCCCGCCCGCGCAGGCCATCACGAACTCCTACGTGGAGGAGTTCAACACCACGACCTTCAAGGACGCGGTGAACACCACGGCCGACTGGAACACGGCGGCCGGGAGGCTGCAGCTCTTCCTGTTGCCGATCGTTCTCGGGAGCTACAACACGCCGGGCACTGCCTATGGCGTCGCGGTCTCGGGGACGGTGGCCTACGTCGCGGATGGATCTTCGGGCCTTCAGATTATCAACGTCAGCAACCCGGCCAGCCCGACCCTGCTCGGCGGCTATGACACGCCGGGCACTGCCTATGGCGTCGCGGTCTCGGGCACGGTGGCCTACGTCTCGGATGGATCTTCGGGCCTTCAGATTATCAACGTCAGCAACCCGGCCAGCCCGACCCTGCTTGGCGGCTACGACACGCCGGGCACTGCCTATGGCGTCGCGGTCTCGAGCACGGTGGCGTACGTCTCGGATGGATCTTCGGGCCTTCAGATCATCAACGCCAGCAACCCGGCAAGCCCGACCCTGCTCGGCAGCTTCAACACGCCAGGCTCTGCCAATGGCGTCGCTATTTCAGGGACGGTGGCTTACGTGGCGGACCAGGCATCGGGACTTCAGATCATCAGCGTCAGCAACCCGGCGAGCCCCACCCTGCTCGGCAGCTACGACACGCCGGGCACTGCGTATGGCGTCACGGTATTGGGAACGGTGGCCTACGTGGCGGACGAGGGGTCGGGGCTTCAGATCCTCGACGCCAGCAACCCGGCGAGCCCCACCCTGGTCTTGACCTACGACACGCCGGGTAATGCCTTCGGCGTCGCGGTGTCGGGCACGAGTGCCTACGTCGCGGACGGCGGTTCGGGGCTTCAGATCCTCCAAGTGCGCGGCTCCGTGGCCAACCCTCCTTCGCTCGGGAGCTACAACACGCCGGGCGGTGCCCAAGGGGTCGCGGTCTCGGGAACGGTGGCCTACGCGGCGGATGGGTATTCGGGGCTTCAGATCATCAACGTCAGCAACCCGGCGAGCCCCGTGCTGCTCGGAAGCTACGACACGCCCGGTAATGCCGTCGGCGTCGCGGTCTCGGGAACGGTGGCCTACGTGGCGGATGGGTCTTCGGGGCTTCAGATCATTAACGTCAGCAACCCGGCGAGCCCCGTGCTGCTCGGAACCTACGACACGCCGAACTTTGCCTATGGCGTCGCGGTCTCGGGGACGGTGGCCTACGTCGCGGACTACTTTTCGGGGCTTCAGATCATCAACGTCGGCAACCCGGCGAGCCCGACCCTGCTCGGGACCTACAACACGCCGGGTAATGCCTACAGCGTCGCGGTCTCGGGCACGATGGCTTATGTGGCGGATGGATCTTCGGGGCTTCAGATCATTAACGCCAGCAACCCGGCGAGCCCGACCCTGCTCGGCAGCTACGACACGCCGGGCACTGCC
>CAZYQK010000037.1:15406-23900 GCA_964650245.1 uncultured bacterium
CAGCAACCCGGCGAGCCCGACCCTGCTCGGCAGCTACGACACGCCGGGCACTGCCTATGGCATCGCGGTCTCGGGGTCGGTGGCCTACGTGGCGGACGTGGAGTCGGGGCTTCAGATCATCAACGTCAGCAACCCGGCGAGCCCCACCCTGCTCGGCAGCTACGACATGCCGGACCTTGCCTATGGCGTTGCGGTTTCGGAGCCGGTGGCCTACGTGGCGGACTACGGTTCGGGGCTTCAAATTCTTGAGGTGATGCAGCAGCGTTTCGACACCGCGAGCAATGTCGGTCGGTCCCTGGCGATCGACAACACGAGCGACTTGATCACGAGAGCCCGGCTCACATCGACACAGGTTAACAGCGTGACTTGGGAGCTGAGCGCCGACGGCGGAACGAACTGGCAGGCGGCGATTCCCGGAGTCGGCTGGTTCTCCCTGACGACGTCGGGATCGGATCTGCGGTGGCGCGCGACGCTCTCGCCGGTTCCGCCCTACGCAACGGCTGCGAATCCGGTAGCCTCGGCCGTCGCGGTGGATTGGCTCTACGCCTTCCCCCTTGTGGATTCGATCGCCGACGTCCGCAACGACCAGGGCGGAAAGGTACGACTCCACTTCACCAGGTCGGGGTACGATTTCGCGGACGTGACCAGCGCTCCCGTGATCGGCTATCAGATCTACCACCGGGTCGAAAACGCCGCGCTGGTGAGCCAGGTCCATGCCGAGGGAGTCAGCCCCGGGCTCGCCGAGTTGGCGGAGTCCCCGCTGTCCTCATTCAATCCCTCCAGGGTTCGGAAGCTCGCCGATCGCAGTTTCGTTCTGGGCGGCGAATCGGCGGCCAGCACCTTTCCTCAAGGCACGTGGGAAGCCGTCGGCTGGGTCGCCGCCACCCAGAGCGACAGCTACACGGCCCTGATTCCCACGACCGCCGATTCCACCGCGAGTGGAATCAAGTGGTCCGTCTACATGATTACCGCCCACACCACGACGCCATCGACCTGGTTCGCCAGCTACCCCGACAGCGGGTACTCGGTCGACAACCTCGCGCCCAACGTCCCCGCGGGCTTTGTGGCGACCTACCAGAGCGGTAGCGGCAATCACCTGACGTGGGATGTTTCCGTGGACGCCGACTTCCGCTATTTCAAGGTCTACCGCTCGACAACTCCCAACTTCACGCCGGGTCCGTCCAATCTCGTGCAGAGCACGACCACGACCTCGTGGACCGACGCGGGCTTCGGCGCCGGAAACGTGTACTACAGGCTTTCGGCCGTGGACTTCTCGGGCAACGAGAGCGGTACCGCCTCAGCCAGCGTCACGGTGGGGGTCGAGGGATCGCCTACACCGGTGCGCTTCGCGCTGCACGCCGCTGCTCCGAACCCGTTCCGCCAGGGAACGGCGTTCACGTATGACGTGCCCTCGCCCGGCGGCGCGGTGAGGCTCAGCCTCTACGATGTCGGCGGTCGTCTGGTTCGCTCTCTGGTGGACGGCCCGCAGACGCCCGGTGCCAAATCGATCGCGTGGGATGGTCGGGATGATTCGGGCCACACGTTGCCGGCAGGCATGTACCTGGTGCGCATGCAGGCGGCTGGCTACACGCAGATGCGCAAGCTCGTACTAACGAGATAAGCGAGGCGGTGGCGAGAACCCCCGCCCGGGTCAGATCCACGAGAGGCTTTTCAAACACAGCCTAGCGCGAACGCGCGGCTGATCGTCGCCGCGGGCGGCGCGGAGTCACGCGCGTCCGCGCAGCCGCGCGCCCACGGCGCACGCCGCCCTTCCGCGAAGTCCCCCCGAACGCCACCAGCGCGCGCTTGAGCCGCGCGGCCTCCTTCCGCAGCGCGGCGAACGCGGCCTCTCCCCCGACCAGCCGCCCGCTCAGGGCGAGGCGCTCGAGCTTCGCGGCCGCCTCCTTCGCGGGCCCGGCGGCGAAGTTGGCGATCGCGCCCTTGAGCGCGTGCGCCGCCGCCGCCGCCGCGGGCGCGTCCCGGGCGGCGAGGGCGCGCGCCACGGCGTTCGTCATCGCCGGCAGGTCGGCGACGAACAGATCGATCACCTCGCGCAGCAGGCGCCGGTCGCCCCCGGCGCGCGCCAGCAGCGCTCCGGCGTCCACCGGCTCACCGCGCGGCTCGCGCGCCGCGGGCTCGGGTGCCACGCCCTCGATGGCGCGGTAGAGGGTGCTGCGGTCGATCGGCTTGGTGACGCAGCCGTCCATCCCCGCCGCGCGACAGCGCTCGAGATCCTCCTTCATCGCGTAGGCGGTCATCGCCACGATCGGCAGCCGCCGCTCGCCGTCGCGCTCGCGGGCGCGGATCGCGGCCGCGGTCGCGAAGCCGTCCATCTCGGGCATCTGGAGATCCATCAGCACGGCGTCGAACGGCTCGCGATCGAGTGCCGCCAGCGCCTCGCGTCCGTTCTCGACCGCGAGCGCTCGATGGCCGCGCTTCTCGAGCAGCCTGGTCACCAGCGTGCGGTTGACCCCGTTGTCCTCCACCACCAGCACGCGCCGCCGCGCGCCCGGCGGCGCCCTCTTGATCCGCGCCCGGCCCGGCGCCTCGATCGAGACGCCGCCCGCCGCGACCAGCAGCGCGTCCAGCAGGTCGGACGGCTTCCAGGGGCGGGTCACGGTGGCGTGAACGCCCAGCTTCTCGGCGCGCGCGACATCGGCCACGCGTCCCGCGGCGGTGAGCACCAGCGGCGCCACGCGGCGGTGCGCGCGGTGCCGCGCCATCGCCTCGACCAGCGCGAAGCCGTCCATGCCGCGAAGGTGGGCGTCAATCAGCGCGACGCGGAACGGCGCGCGGCGGGCGCGCGCGGTCTCGAGTGCCGCCAGCGCCGCGCGCGCGTCCTCCGCGACCGCGGGCTTCATGCCCCAGCTCGCGAGCAGCTCCTCGAGTGCCACCCGCTGGCTCGCGCTCTCCATCACCACCAGCACCCGGACGGCCGCAAGCCCGCGCGGAACCCGCGAGCGGCGCGCGACACCCGGCGGCACCCCGAGCCGCGTCGTGAAGTGAAAATGGCTGCCGCGCCCGGGCTCGCTCTCCACCCAGATGCGTCCACCCATCATCTCCACCAGTTGCGCCGAGATCGGAAGCCCCAGGCCGCTGCCGCCGAACTGGCGCGTGGTGGAGCTGTCGGCCTGAGCGAACGCCTCGAAGACGATCGCCTGCTTGTCGGCCGGGATGCCGATGCCGGTATCGCTCACGGTGCCATGCACCACGACCTCGCCTCCGCCCTCGGACTCGAGCTCGATGCGCACCAGCACCTCGCCGCGCTCTGTGAACTTGACAGCGTTCCCGACCAGGTTGAACACCACCTGCCGCAGCCGGCGCGGATCGCCGATCACGCGCTCCGGCACGTCGGGCCGCACCTGGCAGGCGAGCTCGAGCCCCTTGCCGATCGCGCGCGGGCCCAGCGCGTGCACCACCTCGCCCACCGCGTCGCGCAGCCCGAACTCGACGCGCTCCAGCGTGAGCTTGCGGGCCTCGATCTTGGAGAAGTCGAGGATGTCGTCGATCAGGCTCAGCAGCGACTCGGCGGAGTCCTTGACCGCTCCCAGGTATTCGCGTTGCTCGCGCGTGAGGCGCGTTTCGAGCGCCAGCTCTGTCATGCCGATGACTGCATTCATCGGGGTGCGGATCTCGTGGCTCATGTTGGCGAGGAACTCGCTCTTCGCGCGGTTCGCGGCCTCGGCCGCTTCCTTCGCCTGCGCCAGCTCGGCCGCCGCGCGGATGCGCTCCGTGATGTCGCGGGCGGCGGCAAAGATGGCGCGCCGCTGGCCCGCCGGGGTCGCGCTCCACGACAGCCAGCGATAGCTGCCGTCTTTGCAGCGGTAGCGGTTCTCGAAGTGCACGGTCTCCGTGCCGGTCGCGAGGCGCGCGGCCTCCGCCACGGTGGCGGCGCGATCCTCGGCGTGCACGAACTGGAGGTAGGGCCGCGCCATCAGCTCCGCGCGCGACCAGCCCAGCGTCTGCTCCCAGGCGGGATTCAGGCGCCGGAAGTAGCCGTCGAAGCCGGCGATGCACAGCATGTCGCGCGACATCGAGAACAGTTGCTCCAGCTCCTCCTCGGCGCGCTTGCGCTGCACGAACAGCGACGTCTGGCGCGCGAACTCGGTCATGATCGCCAGCAGCTCGGCGTTGGGCACGCGGATCTCGCGGCTGAAGAACTCGACCACGCCGAACACTTCGTCGCGGATCAGGATCGGGAGCCCGAGCGCGCCGTGGAGACCGGCGCGGACCGCGGCCGGCGCGCGCGGGAAGTTGGGATCGAGCGTCACGTCCGGCACCCAGTGCAACTGGCGGCTCGCCCACACCCGGCCCGGCAGGCCCACGCCGCTTGCGAACGCGGTGCCACGGCTCAGCGCCTCGAACTCCGAGGCTTCGACCCCGGGGCGGCACCAGGTCTGCACACAGCGCAACGCGCCCGCGCGGCGATCGATGCGCCACACCGCGCCGTAGTCCCAGCCCAGGCTCTCGCCCACCGCTTGCAGCATGCGGGGCGTGGCCTCGGCGAGTGTCGCGGCCTCGGCCATCACGCGCAGGATCGCGAGCTGGGCGGCGAGGCGCACCGCCGGGACATCGGTGTCGGGGCGGGTCGTGGTGGCGGGCGGCGCGTCGTCGGGCATGGCGGCAGGCTCGCGACGTGCGGCGGCGCGTCGTCGAGTGCCGGGAGTCTAGCAGATCGGATGCGCGGCCTCGCCGCTCACCGGTAGCGGCGCTTGAGCGCGCCCCAGCTCGATCGCTTCGCGTCGGTCGTGATATCGATCACGGTATCGAGCGCCGTGAATACGAAATCGCCGCCCGGATCGCCGCTGCCGTTGGCGGCGTTTCCCGCGCAATAGAAACAGACGTTGCCCTGGGGTGGATCGGGCGCATGCCACCACAGCGTCCACTCCACCGGACCTCCCAGGCTGTCGCGCGTGCCGAGCCCGGTGTGCTCGGCGTAGGCGCGGGTGAGGAACGGCGCTTCGCCCGCCACAATCTGGAGCGAGTCGTTGCCGCCCAGCTCGAAGCTGCCGCAGCCCTCACCGTCGCTCAGCCGCACGACGGTGATCTGAAAGCCCCATTCGCGCCCGGCGAAGGCCGCCGTCGAGTCGCTGTGGAGCCGAACGCGCAGCGGATACATCTGCCCGGCGACGTAGGTGTCCGGCAGGTCGAGGATCTCAACTGCACCGCCCAGCGTGTTCACATTGTTCCAGTCGGGGTTGGAATGACAGTCGGAGCAGTTCATCTCCGCGGGCAGCGTCCCTATGGCCGCAGCGCCGGTGTGCGAGGGCAGCACGTAGTTGTCGGAGTTGAAACCGGCGATGGCGAGGGGAACGACGCTGGCGAGCAGCAGCGTGACGATGAGCAGCGGTCGCCTGGAAGGCATGCGGGCATCCTCGTGAGCAGGTGGAACCGGGTGGTCCCGACCCGCGCGCCACGCGAATCGCGCGGCCGCGGATCGCGGTCGGGTATCGTCGGGTCTGCTCGAGGGAGACACCCCGCGTTCGCAACTGCGCAGAGGATAGCAGGCGCGTGGGCGATGGGCGCAATGCGTGAATGGAACTTTGGGCTACCGCGCGCTCGGCCTTCTGACACAGCCGCGAGCGCACCGCAGCGCGCGGGTCGGTGGCCCTGCGTCCGCGATCCACGCTTCGACGTGGCGAGGGGAGGCGTCCCGGCGTTCCGCCAGGGCGCTCCATGGCCTGGGCGAAGACAAACACTGACACCTTGACCCCGCAAGCGACTCGGCCGATACTTTCTTGCAGATAACAGATGCCTCCCGTCACGCCACCATCCAAGAGGGCGCAAGCCCCGCGTGACCGGGAGGCTTTTTTTGAGCGCCCCAGGAAGGATCTCCCTCATGGCCGCTCGGGTCGCCGTTCTGCTTGACGGCGGGTTTGTCACGAAGAAGCTGAAGAACCTGCTCGGCTACTTCCCGACCGCAGCCGATGTCGTGGACCTCACGACTCGGATCATGCGGCACCAGCGCCTGGCTACGTGCGAACTCTTCCGGGTCTACTACTACGACGCCCCGCCGCTCAGCGGCGCCAAGATGAACCCCCTGAGCAGAGCCACCTACAACTTCGGCACTCACCCCGTACACACGCAGAACAAGACCCTTCAAGATGCCCTGGCGCTCACGGCGGACGTCGCCGTGCGCCGCGGCGATGCCGTCTTCCACGGATGGAAACTCCGCGCGCAGACCCTTCGGGAACTCGCAACCGCAGCCCGCCCACTTTCAGCTGACGACCTCGCTCCGGACATTGAACAGAAGGGCGTCGATCTCCGCATCGGTCTTGACGTGGCTTCGCTCTCCGTGAAGCGCATCGTGGAGGTCATTCTGCTCGTGACCGGGGACAGCGATCTCGTTCCGGCGATGAAGTTCGCACGCCGGGAGGGCATGAAGGTCTATCTCGACACGATGGATCACGGTGTTCGTCGTCCGCTTCGAGAGCACGCCGACTTCGTATTCAACAGCTCCGCCGGCATGGCACCAGTTGGCCGAGTCACGGGCCCTGCCGACACGCCCGCTCCGTAGAATGTGCCCGGCACGGCAAGCCGAGGCAGGGCAAGGCTAGTTTTGGTGGCGGGCGTCCTCGACGCAGGGTGCCCGCCGTTTCTCTTCGTCGTGTCTGACCGGCCCGCTGGTGCGCCCGGCCCGGGCGGCGGCACCGGCGAGCGGGGCGATCCGTCTGGCGGCGGTCCGATGCGTGGGATCGCGACGGGTTGACTCGCCGGCAGGCCGCGCTCCATGTTGAGCGCGTGAGCCTGCTGCTTCCTCAGACTCGCACTGGCACGGTGCGATCGGCGACGCCGGTGAGCATCCACGGCGACCGCTACGTGGACCTCGCCATCGCGCTCGACGGCGACGCGGGCCCGCCCGTGGTCGGCCGGGTGGGCGCCACCGACTGCCCGGAATCCCTCGCGCCGGGCGAGCGCGTGAACGTGCGCTTCACCATGGGCGTGATGGTGCGGGTGGCGCGGGAGGCCGGCTAGCGCGGCGGCGGACGCCCCACCGCGGTGGCCCGGCCGCTCGGCGGTCGGGGACGCGCTGCGGCCCAACGGAGGGAGTTGGCGTCCCCAGCCATCGCGAGTTGGAACTCGGTGGCGACGTGGCTGCGGGGGATGGAGGGGCTGCGGCGGGCGGGAGGTTGGCAGGCGGCCTGAATCCGATCTGGACGCGGAAGCTCACGGGGTGCCCTCGACGCTGCATTCGTTATTGCCGTTCCGAGTGACTCCTAGTTCGAATGAAGTTCGCGGCTCGATTCCGAGCCAGGGAAGCTCGCCGACGGAGTTGGCCGAATGGAACTCGCGAAGGACCGCACTCCATCCTTGACGACCTCGAACGAGAATCCCGAATCTGCGGAGCCTTGAGAGTTGCTCCACGAGCACGGGGATGCGCGCCCGCCAAGCCCTGACCCTCAATCTTTGTGGGTCGAATCGCGAAAACATGTCTGACAAGAAACCAAAGCGACCAAAGCAGGCTCGCCAACACGGCCGACCGCAGCCTCAGGAGCCGCCACGTTCCCGTTTTCTTTGGTTGTTGCTCGCGACGGCTATCGGACTTCTCGGCACCGTGCTTGCCCTTCACTGTCAAAATGTTCTGTTTCGGCCGAAGCTTGAACTGACGCTGGCCAACCTTGTCGATCCCCCAACTCAGAAAAACGAGCCAGCACGCTACCTTCTGAAGCTGTCGATCAAAAACTCTGGGCTGGGGGTTGCTCATTCAGTCCAGATTCCGATCTCGCACGCTGCATTTGGCGAAGTGCCGAGCGTCTTCATCGAACCGGGCCTTGCGGCAACGACGTCTCGTGAGGGCAGCATAACGCGCGTCGTGATACCAACATTGGCACCTTCTCGCGCCGCGATAGTCACCCTGTTCGGCCAACTCGACCCGGCATTGTCGGCGGCCTACGCCGCTCATGAGGGTGAACATCAGGGACCACAGTATCCCGGGATTGTCGTGTTGGGCGACGTAGGCTCCGACGAGGGCAAAGCAAGCAAGCGAAGTAACTGGATCGACCTCGACCGATTTATTGAGCTGGAGAGCGCGAGCGCGTTTCCAGTATGGAAGTTCATGGCGCTGGCGTCAGCGGACTCGACTGGCACGCGCATCGAACCAGCAAGCGTTATCGTGCAGGACGAAAGCACGCCTGACTTGTGGCAGCAGTTCGATTGGACGCGCTCTCTGCCGGGTGGGCTGATGATGGTGAGCACGGCATTTGATAAGGATGGAAGGAGATTGGACGTGGTGGGCGCGAGCGTGGCACTGGCAGGGCTCGTGCTCCGGCGGGGGAGGAATGAAGTTGTCTGGTACTACGACCTTCGCTGCCGAGTGGATAGCACCGTCCACTCGCGGGTCGGACTCAACGTGAGTTTCGGCGGACCCGATTCGGCCAAGTGGATCCGTGTCGGGGGCGGCGTGTGGAAACGCAGGACGGTCTTCCTGTTCAAGGAGCACTAGCCTGCTTCATTCGTGAAGGGCAAAGCGCTGGGGCGTGAGGCAGGATTTCGG